>CAZSXS010000094.1:0-12422 GCA_964611385.1 uncultured Defluviitaleaceae bacterium | reverse complement strand
ATTTTACATCGGGGGCAACCCTTTTTCTATGTGTCCTTGGATTGACGCTTACAATTATAAGGACACAACGATAGAATACAATGTTAAGTTCTTTTCTTTGAAATAATAAAAAGCAGAGCAATCTACTAAATTTGTAGAGTTGCTCTGCTTTTTATTATGTTTAGCGGACAACCGCACTCATAAATACCCGCTACCTGTGTAATGTGGTTTTTACCCTTGCATTTGGACAAGGGTGAAAGCCGCTTATATTACGGTCATAATTTAGGAAGGACGGCATCTGGCATATACCGTCCTGCTTGTTTTTTAACTCATATTATTTCATCCCGGTTCGACTTAGTCCTAAACCATTCAAGTAAATATCAGGAAAATGATAACGTAAGTCATCTTGAAGTTTTCTTTTGTAGGCACGGATAATACCTATATCCATTAGGGCTTTTATCTCGTCTTCCGGTTTGTCAAATCCAGCTTGCCGTAAAGCTTCAACAAACTTGGCCTCTTCTATAGGTGACCTTTTTACCGTATCCTTTAAATCACTAAATAGTTTTTCATATTTAGGATACTCCTCTTTCATATCTGCTACTCGTATTGACGATACTTTTGGAAGTGCATCTTCAAAACTTTTTGGCCTTATAATCACATTTGAAGTTTTCGCTTTTTGTTTGTTCTCTTGTCTGGCTGCCTCTGCAAAAATGCCAAGCATGCTCCTTGGAACAATTTGTTGTTTAGTATCACTCAATCTATAATTAAACCAGTTATAGGTAGTAGTTTTATTTCCACTGCCCATCTTAACTCCCATTATTCTCGCTAAAATCAAGCGGTTAACTTCCTCGTTTGCTTGAGGAACAAAACCCAATATCTCAGATTGATTATTAGTAGATTCGCCAATTATACTTGACCTATATAGTTTATAAAATTCTCTTGATTTAGAAATAAGTCGTTTCCAAACCATCGCAAATAATTGGTCATATTCCCATTTGATATTTGCACTATAGTTGCTGATTTTCACCTTATCAGTGATTAAAACTTCTCGATCAAAAATATCATTGCGTAAAAATATTTTGCTTCTAATTGCTTGCAAGACAGTAGCATAATCATACCATATTTGAATAAGCTCACTTAAAAATTGTCCCCTTAGCTTTTCATCAAAAATTCTATCCAAAGCATCATAAATGACGGTAATGGATTGCTCTTTATCCAAAAGATTTTTATTAATCCGTTCAATACTTTCACCAAGTAAATATAAAATATTGCTGTCAAAAGATTCAACAACTTTCAGTAAAGAATCCATTTGCAAAAGAGCCAAAATATTTTGATTGATGTTGCTTATAAAGCTTTTGTCTAAGTTTTCATAAAGCGATTTTAAAATTAAATATAGCCAAAATGGTCGAATGACCTTCTTCTCTACTATCAAGTTTGAAGTGTTTTTATAGTTTTTCGTTATATCTGTTCCAACTACCCATGAAGTATTTTGATAATGCTTTATGTCTGATTGTATAAACTGAGCCAGTTTTCTTGCATAGGAATTATGTTTTAACACCATAAACAATGCTGTTTTACCCATCCCTTTGTCCCCTAATACAAGAAATTTTCTTGGTTCAAATATAAAACTATATGCAGACATTGGATAAAAGCTATTCTCTAAATCATTTTCTGTTAGAAATTCGTCTTCAGCGGCAGGAACTTCTGATGTTGATGTAAGACTCTTGATACATTCAATAATTTCACTATTATTAAATGTAGGACTGTTTGATTCCGCAGCCTCTATATAAAGAAAATCAGCAATAAGTGATGCCAGTTTTTCAAATTCAATCTTATTATCTGCATAACACTTTACTAGTTGTTCCGTAGAATCAATAAACACAGCAGAAGCAGTGTATGTAATGTCAATTGGGAAGTGATCTGCATCCTTTGAGTCAATAGCAATTGATTCTTGGTCGTAAGCTAAATCACATAATTTTAGAGCATCATATGCACCTTGGATAAAGAGCTCCCTCTCTATTTGTGCTAGATCTGCATTACTCGGAACCTGTGAATTTACTAAGATAAAGTCTTTTTGATTACTCTTAACAACTGGTAGCACCATCTTCATTCCTGCAATATTTTGTTTACTTCCATAAAAAAGCATAACAACCAAGTCGGCATATCTAGTTATGGTTACGCCTCCAACTTGATGTAAACCTGATCTTGAATCAATAAAAATATAATCAGGTTCAACGAATCCATCAATTTTTTCTAGTAGAAAATCAATTGGTGTTTTTAGATTATTGTATAAAGGTGTGTTTAAGTCAAATCGAAGTAGCTTACGCTTATATGAATCCATATCATTATCAGAGCTTTTACCATATGCAGGAATAACATAGATTTCCCCTTGTTTGTTCCCCACAAGTTGATCTGACGAGCAAGTATAAATGTATTCGTCAATTTTTATAGTTGTTTTAATTTCATCATAGTAAATGCTACTCTCTAACAAAAAATCGATAACCCCATAACTTGGTAACTCTTTTGTTTGCAAAAGATTAGAAACACCAGGGGCTTCTAAATCAAAATCAATTAATGCAACTCTCTTTCCTTGTCGAGCTAAAGCGATAGCACTCATTACCATTGTTGTAGTACGTCCAACGCCACCTTTAAACGAATAAAAGCAGACTACTTTGCCTTTTAACATTCTCTGATTAATATAATTTGATGGAATTCCACTCCAAGAGTTTTCGGATAAAAATGATTCGACAAAATATAAATTTGGACTCATCTCTCTTTTATACATACGCTCAAGCTGTTGAGCAACGAAGCTTGATTCATCTAAAATTTTAGCGCTATCAAACCACTTACCAAATCTTTCTGAAAATTCTTTGTCTACTATGAATACATTGTTATTGTTACTCCCTTTAATGTAAATGGAAAAGCGACCAAATGCATTTTGTGATAAATAATAAGTGTGCTGAATATTTAAATTAGCAAGCTTCTTAACCTCATCGATTATTTGCTTGTATGCGATATCATTATGCAGGAAATTCATTATATTACACCACCCATTCTTAAATATGATAAAGCGTCATGTAATTGATTTAATTCACTTATATAGCTATCCGAATAAATTTTATCTTCCCACGCAGGATGTTCACCATAACGATATTTCGGATCCCACTTCGGGTTTCCTCCAGTTCCTATGCATATAGTTTTGCACACAATATTCAGGTCTATTCTGCACGATACAGGAATGTTATCACTTAAATTAATATAATCTTGTAAGTCGCTGATCATCTGATGTATTTTATGTACATACTTAGATTTAATATCCCCTACAGTATAGTTTGAGCCATCTTCCTTGACTCCATAGCTTAATATAAGGTGTTTTAAGTAACACTCAACAACATATCCACCTAAATAACAACTCGTATAATACTCTTGGTTACTATTTAATTTTGTCGCAGAAGAATACATTCTATCGCAAGTACTAAGAAAATCGGCATCCATTTTCTCACCTCCTCTATTTAGATATAAAAATGTACCATTTGTCTCATTATAACATAAGAAAGTTCTGTGTTCAACAATGGCTATTATAAGGGCTAAGAAATCCTTTATAATAGCCATAATTTATTAAAATAAAAATGTAAGGTACATATACCCGCTACCTGTGTACCGTGTCCGTTATCATCATACGGTTTCTTTTTTCCGTTTATCAAATCCATGAAGGCGATAATCCGATTTTTGGGGAGGCTCAGGTCTTTGACTGGTGCTACCCCTGTGTCCATGATGGCGATGCCAATCTTTCGGCCGGCAATGCCATCCTTTTGGGCTTGTTCTGCTTTGACTGCTTTTCTGGCATAGTTCATTTGGGCGCTTATACTCATGGTGGGAAATACAGAGATGCCCTTCATCCCCTTTATTGAGGATTCCGACAAATTATACTTTTTTTCATCGACTTCCACGACCACCGCATGAATTAACGGTAAATGGTACTTTACCTTTCCCATCTTGATAATGGCTTCGGCATCCGTGTCTTTTTGATATTCTACTATTAACTGCATCATCATCCATCCAAGCAAACCACAGTATGACTTTGTTTATAGTATGTATCAGTGCCTGTAAAGGTTCATCCAAACAAAAGAGGAGAATAGATTTTGAAGCAAAGTGTACAGCTTTTTCGGTCTTGCTGCTAAAAGGCTAAGCACAAAAAAATCTGACAAGCTTAGATATAAGTTTGTCAGATTTTTTATTTCTTTTGATTTTAATTTATATAAACATAAACGGTTAAGCCTTCCTTACTTTGCTTTCAAAAAATAATTACTCCAAGCATGATTGCCATGTTCATCCACAAGCTCTACCCGTAAGTAGGTATCCAGGTTGTTATATTTATATTCAGCTTCTGTAATAAGCTGCCCTTCATCGGCTTCCACAACGCGGTTTTGGGCGTAGAAGGCATCACTTAGAAAAATGATTTTTTTAACCGGCGAGCAGCTGACTTGAACGCCACCTTCGCTTACTTCAATTTGCTTGAAGGCTGGGCATTGACTGCTGTAATACTTGCCTTCGGCGATAGACTGCACCAAGTCTCTACTACTTAAGGAAGGGCTTTGAACCCTAATAAAACCCTTGGCAAATTCCTTTTTATAAAAATGTGTATCATCACAGGCAATCAAATGTTTCGTCAGGCCGCAGGCCGCCAAGCTGTCTACTACTTCCGAAGAGTTGCCCCGGAAGGAATAAAACTCGGAGACACTGTTATAAATCTCAATATGCTCATAGTTCTGTAGTTCTGCCAGATCATCATGGGTTAAAAACGACCAGGCTGGGTGTGCTAAAATCGGAAGGCCTCCGGCTTCAAGTATCATATCGATCAGCTCTTGGGGTGTGTTTTCATCGGATGTAAATAATTCTTTCTCAATCCCCAAGCCCACAATATGAAAAGCTTTTCTCCCTTCAATATTGTTCATGTGAAATTCGGTAGCCGGAATTAGGGTAAAACTGTCCTGCTCCTGCAAGGGCATATATTTCCGGTGATCCGTTATGGCAAGGAAGTCATAACCCTGTTCCTTATACAGGGCAATCACTTCGTCTGGATCTTTTTGTCCGTCTGACTTTGTGGTGTGGGTATGAGTGTTTCCCTTGTACCACTGCATTTCTGTGTTATATAGCTTTAAAGTTTCCATTCTTCCACCTGCTTTTCTATTCTTTTTATTTTATCACAAGTCGCTTGTTTCAGTTCGGCTTTTAACAGAGCAAGCGGCCCAAATACGCATATGAATAGTATACCAATCCCCAAAAAACATCAAGGGTCTTTCAGAATTTATTGAGGGTCTTTCAGAATTTATCAAGGATCTTTTAGAATATATCAAGGGCCTTTCAGAATTTATCAACAGTCCTTTAGAATTTATTCACAGCCTAAAAAATAACTTAATAATCTTGATCGCCACGGACTTAATTTTGCTTTCTGGTTTGAAATTGGACACAGCGCTTTGTATAATATAGATGAACGGTCACTGCCCGACGAAAACCTCGGAAGGGATACCGCCCAAAATGGCTAATGACGAGTACGTTCCGGGGTCCCCGCTGCCGAGCTAATGGGTTGAAGTAAGGGCGGTTTCCCATTTGATGCTTGGGCATGAATGTCGCTGTTGCTTGGGACATATGCATGATCAGTTCGCGTTCACGGTATAAATTTAAGGATTGCAACCTATTCTACGAGGAGGTTACTCATGAAATCAATGGACACATTTAAAAGCAGTAATGGTGTTGACAAGGTGCATTACTACTGCTATCTGCCCACAAAGGAGCCGAAGGCCATACTCCAGATTGCTCACGGCATGTGCGAGTACATGGGACGGTATGATGAAATGGCCACAACTTTAAGCAAGAAGGGCATCCTGGTTTGTGGAAATGATCACCTAGGGCATGGAAGTACTGCCTTAAAAAAGGAGGACTATGGGTACTTTGGTAAAAAAGGTGGCGACAAATTTCTGTATCAAGATTTAAAGCTCCTGACTGACCTCATGAAGAAAAAATACCCCCAGGTTCCATATTTTTTGTTTGGACATAGCATGGGTTCTTTCTTGACCCGGATCTATATTTCCAAGTATCAGGGCCTGGATGGGGTTATCCTCTGTGGTACTGGCCAAGCAAATCCTCTAGCGCTGCTGGGAATTTTATTGGCAAAGGGTTTCGCTCTGTTCAAAGGCCAACGTCACCGTAGCGCCTTTGTCAAAGGCCTAACCTTTGCTGGATTTAATAAGCGCTTTGGTGCTGATAAGAATAGTTCTGCCTGGCTGAGTCGAGATACAGCGATCACCAAAAAATATGATAGAGACAGCAGGTGTAATTTTACCTTTACAGCAAAAGGCTTTGAAGACTTGTTCAAAATCATCCGAACCGCAGGGTCGAGGAAGACGATGGAAAAGATTCCGAAGGAGCTAAGCCTGTTGATGATCAGCGGGGATATGGATCCCCTTGGCGGATACGGAAAAGGCATACGAAGGCTCTATGAACAGTATAAATCTATGGGGAAAACCGTACAAATGAAGCTGTATAAGGACTCTCGGCACGAGCTGATCAACGACCTGGATAAAAAGCTTGTCTTAGAAGATTTATTCTGCTATATTACAGAAATCATCGACAAAAAATAAAAGACAGAAGAAAAGTCGGATGGAACCGTGGAGGTACTCTTTGCGTATCATTATTTTTTTAAGCGGTCCCTATCAAAAGGGACTTTTTTCTTTTCAAGCACCTAGGCAAAGGCCAGACCTGGTTCTTTGTGCGGATGGTGGAGCCTCTCACGCCTATGCGGAAGGCCTGGTTCCAGACCTGATCCTGGGAGATATGGATTCTGTTTCCCCAGAACTTCTAGCCTACTTCGTGGAAAAAAAGGTACCCATCAAAGTCTTTGATCGAAAAAAGGACTTTACAGATGGAGAACTTGCACTGACGGAGGCCCTTGAGCGGATCGCTAGGGGCAAGAAGCAAATCCCTAGGGAGAAGAAGGAGGTCCCTAGGCACAAAAATCAAATCCCTAGGGAGAAGAAGCAAATCCAGTCGGAGGGAAAGTTTCCAGAGGATGAAATTATTTTTCTGGGCGCTCTGGGTGGAAGGCTTGATCATGTGCTCAGTCATATGCAGCTTTTGATTCAGGTCAGTCGCTTCAATGGCCTTCATGGGACAGCTGTTAGGGCTTGGATCGCCTCAGCTTCCATCCCCGAGGAAAGGATTTATATCTTGGACAACACGAACCCCCTTTGCCTGCAAGGCAGTACTGGGGATAGCTTGTCCGTACTGCCCTTGACAGACGCGCAAGGGATTTGCGGCTCAAACCTGGAATACCCCTTGCAAAACAAAAACCTCCGACTTGGATCTGTCTGCGGGGTCAGTAATGTGTTCATAGGCGAAGAGGTAAAGTTACAGCTCCGTGAAGGCTTGCTCTTGGTGATTCATACAAGGCAGAGCCCCGCTTAAGTCTTGAATATTTTGCTTTGATTTGGTATACTGCATAAAAATAACGGGAGGGAAGTTCCATGGCAACTACAATGACTTCGATCGAACGGATGTCAAGAATCTTAAAGCGGCAGCCTGTAGATAGGATTGGCGTATATGAACATTTTTGGAGTGATACCCGCTCCACTTGGGAAAAGCAAGGGCATATTCAAGAAAATGAGAGCTTTTCCAGGCATTTCGGCTATGATATGGACGAGTGCTGGGCATTTAGAATGGTGGGTGATTTGGATTTTAAACCAGTAGTCATCCATGAAGATGAGGAAACCATTACCACTAGAAATGGCAACTACGCAACCCTCAGACAACATAAGCTTCATGACTCCACACCCGAGCATATTGCTTTCGATATAACCGATCGCAAAAGCTGGGAAACGTTTAAGGAAATGCTCACGCCAAGCGAACGTCGAATCAATTTCAAGGCCTATGAGGAAAAGAAGGATGAATGCCAAAAGGATAACCGCTTTTTTGCTTGGAGCGGGGTCAATGTATTTGAACTCATGCATCCCGTTGCCGGACATATGGATCTTTTGATCGGCATGGCTGACGATCCCGACTGGATCACGGATATGGCCAACACCTATGCTGACCTCAGCATTCATTTGATGGAAATCCTGTTTGCCAAGTGTGGAAAACCCGATGGTCTTTGGTTTTATGAAGACATGGGCTTTAAGGAACGGCCTTTTATGTCGCCAGCTATGTATAAGGAACTGATTTTCCCCGCCCATAAGAAAACCATAGATTTTGCCCATAGCCAGGGTCTTCCTGTTATTCTGCATTCCTGTGGTTTTGTTGAGCCTTTGTTGCCTGGTCTTGTAGAGGCTGGCATTGATTGCTTGCAGACCATGGAAATCAAGGCCGGTATGGACTTACTGCGGATTTATAAAAATTATGGCGACCGGCTATCCTTTATGGGTGGCATTGATGTTCGGGAAATCATATCCAACGACAAAAGCCGGATCGACGCAGAACTAACCAGCAAAATCCCCGTGGTCAAAAGCAACTACGGTTTTGTTCTTCATTCTGACCATTCCATTCCTAAGGACGTAGACTATGAAACCTACAAATATTTTATAGAAAAAGGTTTGGAACTGGGGCAGTTTTAATATTTTTGGAGGTACGTAATGTCAGGTCATTCAAAATTTGCAAATATCAAGCACAAGAAAGAAAAGATGGACTCTGTAAGAGGGAAGATTTTTACCCGCTTGGGGCGTGAGTTAAACGTAGCGATCAAGGCTGGAGGGCCGGAACCGGCTTCCAACAGTCGTTTGCGGGATGCCATCGCCAAGGCCAAAGCCAGCAACATGCCTAATGACACCATTGACCGGGCCATTAAGAAGGCCATCGGAGAAAAGGATGTTAATTATGAAAGCGTAGTCTACGAAGGTTACGGCCCAAAGGGTGTTGCGGTCATTGTAAAAGTACTGACCGACAACCGGAACCGCGCAGCTGCTAACGTCCGGAACGCATTCACCAAGGGAGACGGAAACATGGGAACGCCTGGTTGTGTGTCCTTTATGTTTGACGAAAAGGGCATTATCATGATTGAGAGAGACAAACAGGACGACGATACCCTAATGAACATCGCCCTGGAAGCCGGAGCCTCAGACTTCATCCCTGAGGAGGAGGGAGTTACGGTTGAAACCGACCCAGAGAATTTCTCCGCTGTGCGTGAAGCCTTTGAAACCCGCGGCATTCCCATGGCCTCCGCCGAGGTGACCTTGGTTCCCCAAACCTATGTCAGCCTCACCGATCCAGACGACATCAAGAAAATGAACAAGCTTCTCGATCTTCTGGATGAAGAGGACGACGTACAAGACGTTTACCACAACTGGGAGAATGAGGCATAAGATTAGCAAAACGGTTATTAATCATCCAAAGTCGTGGCGGTTGCCGCCATTACTGCCCAATTGTTCAAATAAGGAAACAATTTCTTCAACTTTCTTGAAGCACTCATTATCTGAAAGACTGTCATCTTCGATGATGGTCTTTATTTTTTGTAGTGCTTTATAACTTTTCGACTCAATAATCTCGCTTACATTAATATGTAATTGAGGGAAGGTAACTTCAATTTGCTCATTCTCCATGATTTTCAAAAGGATTTCTTTATACAAATCCACTTAATCAACTCCTTTTTGATTTGACACTTACTGAGTGTCATTTGTGTCTGATTTTAGCATAACATAAAATAAAAACAAGTAGTGAATGTCAAAAGGGAAATTAATTATGTATAAAAATAAAAATCATGATGGCGCTTTAAATATTAGCGGCAAAAAAATTGTAGACTTAAGAAAGAAACTGAATCCTAAAACTTCTCAAAAAGGATTGTCTGATCAACTTCAATTGGCAGGAATCGATCTGGATAAAAATGCTGTCCAACGAATGGAGAGTGGGCAAAGATTTATAACAGATATTGAGTTAAAGGCAATCGCTAAAATACTAAATACATCTGCCGACTACCTCTTAGGATTATCCGATAATCCTTTGCCATATGATCGGAACTCTACAGATTTTGATGCGTAACCTTGGAATAATCAAAAAAGGACAGTCTTTCGACTGTCCTTTTTCGATTGCCTGTATTTGTTACGAAGCTAGCTGAATGCTTTGCCGTAACCTTACACTGCGAACGCTCCAATGTACGTAAAGCGATCCGACGAAAGCACCAGAAGGGACACACCCTGAAACGGCGACCAGTACGAGTGGAGGGGGGCCTTCTGGTGCTTGGGCGTAAAATTCCCTATTGCTCGGTACGTGCTTACTAACTTCCTTCTATACCTGTTCCACATTCAACCCCTTCCAAAGCTCAGCCAAAACCCCTTCGGAAGTTAGAAGTTCAGTAAAAGACCCACTCTCAACCATGCGTCCTTTATTAAAAACATAGATCATATCAAAGCTAGGCAAGAGATGCAGTCGGTGTATGGTGCTTACGATGCAGGAATTAGGGAAAGCAGCAAACAATTTTTGGTAGACTGCCGCCTCCGTAGATACATCAAGGTTTCCAGTCGGTTCATCCAGCAGCAATAAACTGCTGTCTTGCATCGCAAAAATCCCACGTGCCAATGCAAGGCGTTGCTTCTCGCCACCCGAAAGATTAAAACCATCCTCTCGAATATCCGTATCATAGCCTTTCGATAGCTGTGTGGTCACCTCATCAAAGCAAGCAATCTGGGTAGCGGTCTCCAATTCGCCGCTTTCTGTCGGAAACCCTAGTGTTATGTTATATCGAACAGTGTTTTCGAAAATTTCCGGCTGCTGACAGATAAGAGTTGCAAGCTTCGCCAAGTGTTCAAGTGAAAAGCTGTCTTGTCCGTCTACGGTGAAGGTGCCTTCTGCCGAAAGTAAGCCCCCTAAAATATGCAGGCAAGTACTTTTTCCCGCTCCGCTTTCACCAATAAAGGCAATGCGTTTTCCACGCTCAAAGCGGATTGGGCTGCATTGAAGGGAGGCCAGACCTTTTCCATATGAGAATGAAAAAGGACTGGTTTCTATAACTTGCCAATCTTGGGGGATTGGCTTGCTGTGAAGTCGTGGAGCAGCATGCTCCGCAGATTCATCCAAGATGATCGCAGCAGCATTGTAATCTTGCCACCAATGAATACAATTTTCATACTCTCCACTATAAAAGCCAAAGGCATTTATCAACAGGTTTAAGTATTGAAAAACAGCCGCTACGGAGCCAACCAAAATAAAACCGCCCGCTGCATTTTGTGAAAAGATGTAAAAAATCACCATGCCAACATTTAACGCAAGCTCAAGCAACGCGCTAATAAAGCACTTAACTTGGGTAATGCGATGTTCTTTTACCAAATGGGGAAACACTGCGTCATTACGCTTTTCCAAATCCGTTCGGGCACGTTTTCCCAAGCGTAGCGTTATAATGGTAGTCATGTTGCTGATGTAATCCATCAAGGCTGCTGCCAATGTATGGAACAATTCGTTTTGCTTGCGATACTCTGGTACTGATTTTTTGTACAGGTATTTTGTGATGAGCACAGAGACAATGCCCGTCATACAGCCCACCAGTGCTACTATAGGAGAAAGAATCCAAAGAAACACCAAGGAGCCTAAGAGGTTAACCATAACCTCAATATAATTGCTTTGACTCTGTCCGAATTCAAATAAAGCATTGGCTGCTTTATTCAGTCGGTCAATCAGATTTGCGCTGTGGTGCTCTGTATGCCATGCAAGGGGAAAGTCTTGTAAGCGGTCATATGCATGCAGTAAAAAGCGTTTTCGATTTCGAAAGGCCAGATAGCGTTCTGTGGATCGTGCAATTCGATGACCAGTTTCAAATAAGACAAATCCGGCTATGTAGAAGCCTAACCATTGGCCTGCCATTTGCATATTTCTTGTCTGCAAATGATTGAGAGCCATAGCAAAGGCATAGGGTTTCCATAAGGAGCCGATTACCGAGAGGCTATGCCAGAAAAGATAAAACAAAATGCGCCATTGCTCTGGAACGGCACATTGCCAATGCTTTTTGAAAAGATGTAGAAAATCCATACGAACCTCCTTTTGATACTCAGTCTCTAGTCATGTTCCAATCATGTTCTAGGTAAAGAAATGAGACTGAATGAACAACCAACCAGATCTACTCAACTTCTGATTGCTTAAAGCCAGGAGGACCTCGTATTGTTTTGTGGTGTCAAACCTACAACATAAGAAACATTCTCCCTTCAACAGCTGATGGCTGCTCTCGCCCGTCATCCTGCACGAAAATCAAAGCGGGCGTCCGGCTAGCCATGGCTACCGTGTTTTAACCTAAGTTGCCAAGAAGTCCCCCGCCTCTATAGGCGGGGGGATGAATTGCAAGGTCTTGACATGCTATACGTTTGTGATACACTAAATGTTAGCAGTTTATACGAAAGGTGCTGATTTCATTGGAATTATGCAAGGAATCCTTTTGAAGTAAATCGTTTTGCTTGCTTACTACAGGTGAGGCA
>CAZSXS010000093.1:0-12523 GCA_964611385.1 uncultured Defluviitaleaceae bacterium | reverse complement strand
ATACCATATTTCATGTTTGTTTTTCACTACGTTTATTTTGCGGATGGAACAGTAGAGGAGAAATTCCTCCTCTGAAATAATTAAAAAATTAAGGAGTCTAAATTATGAGTAAATTTACATCCATACTTGACCATATTACTGAGAAGCTAAACAAGGCAGAAAATATGCATGAAATTACTGAGATTTTTGATGGCATGATGCTTTCATTGGAAAAAACAAACCCGGATTTATACAAACAAACCATGCATGAGCTTGAAGAAATAGCCTATGAGATTACTGCACCTGAAGCAGAGAAAATAGTTAAGGCAATGAAACCTCACGGTCAAAAGTGGGATTACCAGGTTGTAAATCAATTTTTGCAGCAAAAGGGAATTACCGAAAAGACCCTGCATTATTACTTGGTGTTGAACATGATGTATAACGACTACCATAAGACTGCCGAATCAATCGGCAAGCAAGAAGACACTGAATTTTATTTTTCGCTCAGCAAAGATTTTATTGTTGACCAGGATGCAAAGCCATTTAAGGTAGAGAAGTATTTTGTGGGATAGGTAGCAATAATCAACTAAGCCAAAATCAGAAGCAATCATTCTGTATTCCATTGCAACATCTAAAAACAGCGATAAACTATTGGGTCTAAAGAGCTTGCGCATCTTGAAATGATTGGCACAATCGTTCACCAACTGCTGGACAAAGCAACCCCGGAAATGATGAGAGAACATGGCATGGATCCATATTATATTGATCACGGCTTTGGTATATTCCCGGCAGGGGCCAGCGGTCATCCCTGGACGGCTGCCTATATTCAATCCAAAGGCGATCCGATAACCGATTTGTATGAGGATATGGCAGCAGAAGCTGCAATTATAAAAGAACAACCGAAAACAACGATTGAGAAAGAACAACTATAAGAACAACTATAAGAACAACCAAAGAACAACTGTAAAAAAACAATCGTTATCTGAATCACTAAAATACGGCATGTAAAAAGTTCATTTAATATTCACAGTTTTTTCACATTAAAAAGATATATTTGAGCGATACTTTGCAGCCATAGCTGCTAAACTCAGTCTTCAACCCCTCACGCCGTCAACTTACAACCGATCAGTTCCATACTTGTAGGCGCTGATGCAAAGAGGAGAATCAAAGTTGAATATGCCTGAGCATAATGGAGGTCTTTTACATGAATGAATATATTGAAATCAAAAGGGCAAGAATTCACAACTTGAAAGACATAGACATCAAAATTCCAAAGAACAAGCTAACGGTGATTACTGGTGTTTCGGGTAGTGGGAAATCAAGCCTAGCCTTTGATACCTTGTATGAGGAAGGGAAACGCCGGTATTTGATGTTTTCTGGTACTCAGCTTTTGGTAGACAGTGTGCCTGTTTTTGACCAGATCACCGGGCTGTCGCCCACCGTGGCAGTGGAGCAACGAATTATCCGACAGTCTAACCCTCGCAGCACTGTTGGTACAAGGACAAAAATCAGCAGCCTACTGGCCGCCTTGTACGCCAACTTTGGAGAGCTGGACAGTAGAGACGGCAAAAGCGGACAAAGTGCTAGGGACAAGCGTCCCTTGACCATGGAGATGTTTCAAAAAAATTCCCCAAAGGGCATGTGCGTCAAATGTTTAGGTCATGGCATTGTGAAAAAGCTGGAGGAGGAAAAGCTGTTTGCAGACAGAAAGAAGCTCATTGAAGAAATCTGCCTCGGGGTGGGCAAGCGTGGCTCTACCCGAAAACAACTCGACGCGTTCTATAAATACTATGGCCTGACTCCAAAGCAAAGCCTAGAGAGCTTGACGGAGGAGCAATTAATGGTTCTTCAGTATGGAGATACGGGGAGATCTTCTTTCATTGGTTTTATCCCGTGGATTCATCAAATTATCAATGGGGCCTTCTCTTCCTCTGGAAGACTGGAGTATCTTTTGACGAAAGAAGGACTTATGAAAAGAATCGCCTGCCCAAAGTGTAACGGAACTGGTCGATCTCCACAGGCTGCTCACGCCACCATTGGTGGCAAGACGATTGATCAGCTGGAAGAACTGTACATAAAAGATTTAAACGAGTTCCTAAGCCAACTAACGCTCAAAAGAACGCCTCTGCTGGATGAAATCCGCTCGAAGCTTACTTGCATGGCCGATGTTGGCCTTCATCATCTGTCTCTTTCCAGACAGGTTCCTACCCTTTCCGGCGGGGAGATTCAGCGGCTTTTTCTGGCCTCCTATATCATTGCTGAGATGGATTCGATTGTTTTTGTTTTTGATGAGCCGACGATTGGGCTGCATGAGGTAGAGAAGGAGCGTTTGATTCATATCATTCGGCAGCTTGTATGCAAGGGAAATACCGTGGTTTGCGTAGAGCATGATGTAAACTTTATGAAGACGGCAGATTATATCATTGACTTGGGGCCCAACGCAGGAATTTATGGAGGGGAGAGGATTTTTCAGGGAAGCTATGAGGCGTTTTTATCTTGTCAAAACTCAAACACAGCGCCCTATCTGTTGAAGCAAAACTTGGTAATCAAGAAAGACTATAAGCCCATACAGGCAGACAAGACCTTGAAAATAGCAAATGCCAATCTACATAACCTGAAAAATGTGCGTGTGGAGCTCCCCCTTGGACTGATGCTCGGAGTGGCGGGGGTATCCGGCAGCGGAAAATCCAGTCTGATTTCGGATACCCTGGTCAAAAAGCTTACAGAGCTGCTGAAAATAAAGGTGAAGAACGGAGACTCAGCACTGGATTTAGAAGATGCGATTGACCCGGATGATAGGGTAGAAGTTGGCATTTCGGATGGCTTCTTGGACACCGTCACGGAGCTAAGCTTTGAAACTGAAGCCGAAAAAACAAGCTTATCTGGTCATGATCAACTGCAAAAATGCCTGGTGATCGACCAGCGTCCCATTGGGCGTAGCCGAGCTTCCTGTCCGGCTACCTATACAGGGATTTATGACCGGATTCGATCCTTGTTTGCAAAGGAAAGCGGCCTTCCTATCGGTTTTTTCTCCGTCAACTCTAAAGGTGGCTGTAAGCGCTGCAAGGGTTACGGAATCATGCACTATCATGTGGGCTTTGGAAATTATATTGAGCTTGATTGCGAGGCCTGCGCCGGAACGGGTTTTGTTCAGGAAGCCATGGAGGTACGCTTGGACGGCAAGGGCATAAAGGATGTTTTGCAGATGACAGTGGATGAGGCCTTGGGTTTCTTTGCCGATAAGGATAAGCTTATTCGAGATACCCTTCAAACCTTGCAAAGGGTTGGGATGGGTTACATTACCCTAGGGCAAAAAACGCCCACCATATCCGGTGGGGAAAGCCAGCGCATCAAGCTAGCGAAAGAGCTCTCTCGAGGCCAAAGGAACAAAAATGCCTTGTACATCTTGGACGAGCCTACCACGGGTCTTTCCTTTCATGATACCCTACGCCTCGTCAAGTTGATGCAAGAACTGGTGGATAAGGGAAACTCTGTCATCATCACGGAACACGATCCTTATGTGCTGTCAAATTGTGATTATATTATAGAAATGGGTGTTGGCGGAGGCAGGGAGGGAGGTTCTGTCATTGCCGAAGGCAGCCCCACTGCCCTCAAAGGCAACAAAAATTCTATCATCGGGCGGTACTTACTATGAGCAAACTTATAAAAACAGTGGATGAATACATTCGTGAAAAGCAATACCGTTTGATCAACGGCATTTTGGTTTATAAAGACGATGCGATTCTTTTTGAACGGTATTATAACCACTTTACGCCAGAGACTGGGAACAACATCAAATCCATTTGGAAAAGTATTTTATCCATCTGTACAGGAATTTGCCTGGATAAGGGTCTGATCAAAAGCTTGGATGATCCCATTTGCGCTTACCTTGATGAATTTGCTCAGGGCGAGCATTCCTATCATAAGTTCATCACCGTCCGGCACTTGTTGACCATGCGTTCGGGCATCTATTGGAACGGTGGCATTCACTATCACTGTCCCATGTTGGAGCAGCTATGGTCTTCGGAAAACTGCCTGGAGCAGTTAGCGCAGACTCGTATGCGGGATTTTCCTGGGCGAGTTTTTGTTTATAAGGAATGGGATGTGATTTTGCTTTCGGCACTGATCGGGCAGGCCTCCGGCATGGGAGCCTATGCCTTTTGTGACCAGTTCTTATACAAGCCCTTGGGGATCCACTCCAAAGAATGGGCAAGTCTATCCGCGGGAGCAAGGCAGGTGAATTACAGCATCAGCCCCGAGCTGAGCTTGGAAACCCAGTCAGACCTATGCGCCAGGGACTTAGCTCGGATTGGTCTTCTTTTGTTCAACGAAGGGAAGATTAACAAAGGAAAAGCGGATGAACAGCAGATCGTCAGCCAAGCTTATCTGCAACAAGCGCTCTCTGCCGAGGCCAATCCAAGCTATGGTTTTTTGTTTTGGCTGTTTGAGGACGGCTTTGCGTGCAGGGGCTTCGGCGGGCAATCGCTTACCATCGTACCAAAGGAAAATTTAATATTTGTACTGCAAGCCACGCCCACCGCTCGAAGCAAGGACTACGGCGCTGTGTTTGACTTCATCCGGGAACAAATCAATGGGAGGGAAGGAAATGAAACGTAAATCATGCATTGCCATCATGGCAGCACTTTCATTATTCATCAGCGGCTGTGACAAGATCGTAACTGCTTCCACCACTACACCCACAAAAATTCAAACGGGGCAGGTGACCAAGGGAGACTTAATCCTTGGTCTAACGGCAGACGGTCGCATTAAATTACCGGTTACCAATTTGAATTTCGAGGTAGGTGGAAGAATCAAGACTATTTTTGTAAGTGCTGGGCAAATGGTAAAAAAAGGGGACCTATTGGCAGAGCTGGATGATTCCGATCTTCAACTGGAGCTGAACAATGCCAAGGTCGCTTTGGATAAGGCAAACACGGCCTACAAGGATGCCGTTACCTCCTTGGAATACAACATCAAGACGGAGACCTCGAACCTGGAAACCCTGAAAGCCAAGTTGGAGACTCCCTTTGATGACTATACATACCGGCAGTCTATCACGAATGCCGAACTCTCTCTGGAACGAAAAAAGAAGGATCTGGCAGATGCGGAAGAAGCCATGGCCGCAGCGGAAAAAATCATGGTCACAGCTTTGGATACCAATTCTGCTCAAAATGTTGAAGAGTTTTTACCTAGCCTCTCCGTATTCAATGCCAAAATATCCTTCGATCGGAAGAAGGCTGACTGGAACACTGTCAACGATGATCTGGCAGCTCTAGAGGCAGAAGCGCTGGAACCCTTTGACGACTATACCTACCAGACAGCCATCAGTAACGCCCAAACGACCCTGGACAGAAAGCTTGCAGACTTGCAAGAGGCAGAGGAAGGCTTAAAGGAAGCAGAGGCAAAGAAAGTGACAGACTTCGACGAGTACAGCTTAAACTTGTCTATCACGAATGCGCAGGAAGCCCTAGATCGAAAGAATGCAGACTTGATGGAGGCCGAAGCAGCCTTGGAGGAAGCCAAGAACGCTACCATCAAGCCCTACGATCCCTATACCTTACAGCAAGCCATAGACAACGCCTATGACAACTATGTAAAGAGGGAAAAGGATTACAGCGATGCGATCATTGCTTTCCAACGATCTGGGGATTTCACAAGTGATGCCTACAAAAAAATGACCGCAGCCGCCGATGCCGTCGTGGATGCGCAAAAGGCCATAGACACAGCCAACAAGAATCTGGAAAGAGCCAAGAGCTCCTATTATTCTGATGAGCAGGATAAGCTGGATAAGAGCATTGCGGATAATGAAAAGAAGGTCACAACAGCCAAGCTGGGTGTAGAGGACGCGCAAAAAGCGCTGGACAATGCCAAGACAAATCTGGAACGAGGCCGGACAGATAACCAGGATAAAATTTCCAGCGGAATTGAGGACGCAAAGAAGAAGGTCAGCACAGCAGAGACCGCAGTAACCGATGCCCAAACGAGTCTTGATAACGCCAAAATCAACTTGGAGAGGGCAAAGGAAAGCTATCTCACGGATAATCAGGATAAGTTGTCCAAGAGCATTGAGGATGCAAAGAAGAAGGTAGCCTCGGCAAAATCCACCGTGGATGATGCCCAGATCTCCTTGACCAATGCTTTTTATGATACCAAAAAGAAGTTAGAAACAGCGAAGACTGCCGTAGACGATGCTGAAACAGCCCTTCAAACCGCCAATGATAACCTGGTAAGAGCTATCGAAAATTATGAAAAAGACCTAGAGAGCACCAAGAAAAGCATTGAAATGCAAGAACTAAAACTAGAGAACCTAAAAAACAACACCACCAGCATCAACAATGCCCTCTATAATATAGAAGACGCAAAGAACAAGCTCTCAGCCGTGGAAAATGATTTAAATAAGGTAAAAATTTATGCCCCCATTGACGGAAAGATTCTAAGTTTATCCAAGCGCGCCGGAGAAGTGGTAACTGCAAACGTATCGGGGCCTACCATCAACATCGGAACCTCTTCCAACGCGGGAGTCATGACCATCTGTGATGTCTCCGAAATTTACTTGTCCACCAATGTTACGGAAGGTGATATTGTCAACGTCTCTGTGGATCAGCAGATACGCTTGAGCGTGGATGCTCTGGAAGGAGAGACCCTTTACGCCAAGGTATACTCAGTGAACAGTATTCCCACGGTGGATTCCTCGGGTATCGTCACCTACGAGGTCATCGGCAAGCTGGATAAGGTAAACGAGCTGCTTCGAGACAACATGAGTTCCTTCTTGACCTTCATCAAAAAAGAAAAGCAAGGTGTTTTGATGGTACCGCATAAGGCCATATTTGTAGAGGACGGTCAACAATACGTGAATGTGCAAAAAGGGGAAGATGTAGAAAAAAGAGCAGTCACCTGTGGCCTTTCCAACGGAACGCAGGCAGAGGTTTTGGAAGGTCTTGAGGTAGGTGAAACGGTAATCATCGGGGGGACGAAAAAATGAGACCCATAGAGCAAGTCCGAGGTGTTTTATTAAGTATATCCACTAATAAATTTCGGGTATTTTTGACCTCTCTGGGTATCATCATCGGAACCTTTACCATCATCATGGTGGTGGGTATAGGAAAGGCCAGCGAGGCCGCCGTATCCGCGCAATACAAGCGGCTTTCCGTTGAAACCATCACGATTACCCAGGGCGGAATGAGTCGCTTAGCCTTTGGAGGAACCGTAAGAAGCTTTACCAAGGACGATGCCCTACAGATGCCTTTGCTATTGGATCATGTGAAGTCCGTTGGGGTCAGCACTTCCACTTCCTCTACGATCGTTTACGGCTCTGCTTCTCAAAACATCATTGTGCAAGGCATAAACGAAGACTATGCCACCATATCCAACTTAAACCTAAGCGAAGGGGAGTTCTTTACTGACGAGGACGGGAACTTACGCAATCGAGTAGCAGTGCTAGGCTACAATGTAGCGACCAATCTTTTCGGTGAGGATATGGATTCAGCCATTGGAGAAAAGGTAAGCATTAAGGGTGCAAGCTTTACGGTTGTGGGCATTTTGGAGCGGATCGGCGGCAGCGGAGGTGTTTCGGCTGGCGGTGGAAGAGGACAGGAAGGCAACTCCGGCTCAGCCGACGACATGGCCTTCATCCCTTACAACGTGGCTTTGAAGTACACCAGCGGAAGCTTTGGCGCACGAGGCGGCGGGGGAGCAGTACTCATAATGGGTGGCGGCGGAGCCAACACTTTTATAGCGTTGGCCAACGACATCAACTCCGTGAAGCCAGCCATGCAAGAGATCAAGGACTACATAGAGGAAGTTTGTGGGAGCGGAAGCAGCAGCAGTTACACGGTGACGGACGCAGGAAGCACGCTATCATCAGCCATGCAGACCTCCAACACCATGTCTGCCTTGTTGATGGCAGTGGCGGCCATTGTTTTAATCGTCAGCGGCATTGGCATCATGAACGTACTGATGGTAGCGGTCAAGGAGCGCACCAGAGAAATCGGGATTTTAAAAAGCATAGGCGCTTCCCGGAGGGTAATCCTATTTGAATTTTTATTGGAGGCCATCTTTATCAGCGTCATGGGCGGGCTTTTAGGCGTACTCTTATCCTACTACGCTCCCTTTTTATTATCCTACACATCCATCAGCTATCTGGCCTCCGTGGACGGTCTAATTCTGGGACTTGGATTTTCTGTTTTGACCGGAATATTCTTCGGCTTTTACCCAGCCTCCAAGGCTTCAAAGCTAAAGCCACTGGATGCATTAAATGCGGAATAACAAAAAGATTAACACCGTGTGGGAAGGAGGAGGAAAACTTTTTTTCAAACGGCGAAAAAAGTTTTCCTCCTCCTTCCCACACCTTTCAAAAAAGCCGGACATGGGAGGGTGTTATAGATCTCATGGAAATTTTGAAAGACTATTTTTGAAAGTACAATTTGATAAATAAAGCATTTAGGAGAGATAAAAATGAAAAAAAGAATTGCTGTTTTACTATGCTGTGCGGTTTTGTTTACAGCCTGTTCCAAAAAGCCGGTGGAGACTCTTGGCACAAGTTCGAGCCCGCAGAGTTCAGGGCAAACTGCGGCTGCTGATCCAAGCAGTACGCCTGAGCAAGTGGCGCAAGGCTCGGAGGCAAGTCCGAGCGCAAGTCCTTCTGGGGTTGCTGTTGAAACCACGCAGGCTAAAACCATATATGGTGAAGTTGCAACCATTATTGGCAATGAAGTAACCATCAAGCTGATAGAGGGAACCCCCATCATTCCTGGGGAAGGCTTTGGGACTTTCACCGGTGTCGGTGCTCCTGGTTTTGGCCCAGGCGGAGGCCAAATGTTGGACGAAAACGGGAACCCTGTTCGCAGGCGAATTCTGGAGGGAGGTCAAGCTGGCGAGGGACTGATGCAGGATACTGTTTTTGTTGCTGTGGACGGCGGCAGTGTTGGTGTCAGTGGAGATTTTAAGACCACAACGGTTATCGGCTCCGTCGCTGAAGGCGGAGCTCCAGGCATGATCATCCAAGAAGCAGTTATAAGCGATCCGACAGCAGCCGGTGACAAAGGAGTTGCCGTAGACCAAGGTGCTGCTGATGGAAAAAGGATTGCGGCTGATCAAACATCAGCCGCTGCCCAAGGATCAGCAACGGATCAAGGAACGCCGGGCGGCAGAGGCATATTCATGGGGCCAGGTCAAGGTCAGGGAGCGGTGAACATTCAGCGGGGTGAGGACGGCAGCATGACAGTTACAAGACCCGACGGCTCTGTCATGACCATCAATCCGGATCAACTGCCACAGGGGGGACTTGGAGGCTTTGGTGGTCGTGCTCGGGAAAAGGTTTATACAGGCGAGGAGCTTGATTTTATTATCCCCGTAGGGATACCCGTTATGACGGTAAGCTTTGGGCCAAATGGCGTTGAGGAAAATGAGCTGGCCTTGACGAAAATAAAATCAGGGAACACCATCATTGTGCGGTATAAGGAAGACGAAAAGACCATTGATAAGATACTTGTTTATTGAGCATTTGGAGGTGCTGTATGAGCCGAAAGGTAATAGAAATGAGTGATATCTATAAAGCCTACGGAAAGGGCAACAATAAGGTGAGCGTCTTAAACGGTATCTCCCTGGATGTAGAGGAAGGAGAATTTATCTCCATTTTGGGTCCTTCCGGTTCTGGAAAGTCAACCTTGATGAACTTGATTGGTCTCATTGATACCATTGATTCTGGAAGGTATATCTTGGATGGAGACGACATCAAAAAGCAATCGGAAAACGCTTATGCGAAGATTCGAAACAGAAAAATTGGCTTTGTGTTTCAGAAGTTCAACCTGATCTCTAAGTACACGGCTCTTTATAACGTGGCGCTGCCCATCTTACTCCAGGGAAAGAGCTACCGAGAGGCAAAGAAAAGAGCCATGGAGATGCTGATCAAGGTGGGTCTTGCAGATCGCTATCACCATAGACCCAATCAGCTCTCCGGAGGTCAGCAGCAAAGAGTAGCCATTGCTCGTGCGCTTGTCGGAAATGCCTCCATTATTCTAGCTGACGAGCCGACAGGCGCCTTGGATCAAAAAACAGGTATGGAGGTGCTGGGGTACTTGCAAGAGTTGAACCAGGAAGGCAAGACCATTATCTTAATCACTCACGACGGGAACATTGCCAACATGACTAAACGAATTATCAAGGTGCAAGACGGACAGGTCATCTAGTACAAAAATTTTGCAACAAAAAAACCGCAGTGCATTCGCTGTGGTTTTTTTGTTGCAAAACCTTGACAGTCCATCCCAAAGGGGATAGACTTAGACTCCTAGCCATTCTACCAAGCAGATGCTTGAATACAAGGAGGAAAAAATGGAAGTATGCGGAAAGAGAGCTTATGCTCTGCTAGAGAAATTAAACTTTGTTAAACTGGGAGGAACCCCAGAAGAACTAAAGGCTGCCAAGCTGTTTCAACAGGAACTCGCCAGTTTTGGAGTAGAGGGTAGGATTGAAGAATTTCAGGTGAACCGGGCTCAGGTATCAAAGGTAAGTCTTGAAGTTACTGAGCCTTTCAAAAAGGAATATGTAGTTACGGGCTACGGCATTTCTGGCAACACGCTAGAGGAAGGCTTAGTGGCTCCTCTTATATATGGAGAGGATGGAGAAGAGCTTAGCCTCTATGATGCCAAGGGGAAGATCGTGCTTCTCAACAAGGCTGTGAATGTAAAAATGTATCATCGACTGGTGAAGGCTGGAGCCGTGGGCTTCATTTGCGCCAGCGGCGAACCGATGGATGATCTTGAAAATACCGACCTAGAAGTCAAAGCGCTTCGGCGTGAACGCCACCTGAAGGACAAAGACGGAGGCGAAGTCGCACAGATTCCGGGCGTCACGATCCGAGCCATTGATGCGATGAATATTATCCGAAGCGAAGCTACAACCGTTCGTTTGAATTTGCAGCAGGAGGAATACAAGGCCACTTCCCAAAACGTCATTGCGGATATCCAAGGTTCTGACGGATCTAACGACACCATTGTCTTCACAGCGCATTACGACAGTGTACCCTTCAGCCCAGGCATCTACGACAACGCTGCCGGTTCTGTAATTATCATGGAGCTTTGCCGGTACTTTAAGGAGCATCAGCCAAAGAGAAATCTACGCTTCATCTGGTGTGGTTCAGAAGAAATGGGGCTTTTGGGCAGCCTTGACTATGTCAAACGGCATGAGGAAGAATTGAAGGACATCCTATTTGTGATCAATGTGGACTTAGCCGGACAGGTTCTTGGCACTCATTTCGCAAAGATCACCGCCGAAGAAGGCCTTGTGCAAATGATTACATACCTCTCAAAGGAAGTCGGTCTTTACCTGGATATCAAGCAAGAGGTTTATTCCAGTGATTCCACCTCCTTTGCAGACAAGGGTATACCTGCTGTTAGCTTCGGAAAATCGGGTAAAGGCATCCATTGCAGGAACGACAAAATCGACTGGACTTCTGCCGCTTCCTTAGATCAAACTGCCAACTTTGTCAAGCTCTTCACCGAGCGTGTTGTCAATGCAAAGGTATTCCCCGTTCCCAGAGAAATGCCAAAGAAGATGGTAGAGTCGATCAATGAGTATTTTGGCAGGGATAAAGAAGGGATTAAAGCGCCAAAAGAAGAAAAAGAAACTAAAGTTGCAAAGGAAGCACAAGCCTAACGAAACAAATAAAGCTTAATGCATAAAGCGCATTGCTAGGGGGAGCTATGACCAAAATATTGGCAATCGGCAACAGCTTTTCACAGGACGCTACCAACTATTTGCATGACATGGCAAAGTGTGGCGGAAAGGAAACAAAGGTCGTCAACCTTTTGATTCCTGGCTGCTCTTTAAAGACCCATTGGGAAATGGTCGAAAGTCAGCATCCCGGCTATGTATACGAGCTGAACGGCAAGGATACCGGCAGGATGCTTTCGGTGGGGGAGGCCTTGGCCGAGGAGGACTGGGATTTTGTGACTCTGCAACAGGCCAGCCATGACAGTGGCTTTATTGAAACCTATTTCCCTTATATCGTGAAGCTTTCGGACTACGTTAGACAGTGCGTACCCGGTGCGAAGCAGCTCATACACCAGACTTGGGCTTATGAACATGGGAGTACCCACGAAGCCTTTCCTAAATACGAATGCAGCCAAGCTCGCATGTACGAGGCCTTAAAGCAAGCCTATGGGGAAGTGGCGGGGACACTTGGCCTTGAACAGATTCCCTGCGGAGAAGTGATTCAGCGGATTCGGGGAGAGAAAGGCTTTGTTGTTTTGAACGGGGGACAATCACTGTGCAGAGATCGCTTCCATATGGATCTGATCTACGGCAGGTATGCGACTGCCGCAGTATGGTATGAGAAACTACTAAGAGGGAACTGTTTGGAAAATGCATTCGTGCCTCCCACAACTGGAGAGACGAAGGTAGAGCTTGCCTTACTGGATACCATCAAGCAAGTTGTTCACAGTTTTTTTATAGGAAAAACATCTGACTCTTTATAAATTAAAAGTGATATATTACCTCCATCCTCATGCCCGGCTTTTTTGAAAGGTGGAGGAAGGGGGTATGGGGG
>CAZSXS010000092.1:0-12632 GCA_964611385.1 uncultured Defluviitaleaceae bacterium | reverse complement strand
TATCAGAATACGTTTTTTCAGATAAATGTGCCGAAAGCATAACCGCTGAATATAACAGCTATCTCAAAGCACAGAATAGTGGAGCTAATGAAATGATTAAAAGGCTTCAAGTTCAGCTAAGGGAAGTATCGGGAGATATAGATGGCATAGTCAATCTTCTGATTAAAACACAGTCACAAATACTCATCGAAAAGCTTGAAGAAACCGAAAAACGTAAGATACAGCTTGAAAGTGAACTTGCCAAACTACAAAACGGAATGAAGATTGATGAAGTACAGGTTAATGATGTCAAGGCTATTTTTAAGAAAATTGCTTTTCTGCTTAAATCGGGTGAGTTAAAAAATATCAAGCAGATTATTGAAATGTACGTACACAAGATAGATGTGTTTCCCGATAAAGCTACCGTGTATCTGAATTTTTTCCCTGATATGGTTATTGATTATGAACAAATGAACAAAAAAATACCAGAGGGCTGTGTGGTAACACTGCCCTCTGGCTTTGCTTTTCAACATTCTCTCGCAAATGCTGATGATTTCTACGGAGAAAGAGGGATTTGAACCCTCGCGCCGCTATTAACGACCTACTCCCTTTCCAGGGGAGCCCCTTCAACCTCTTGGGTACTTCTCCAAAAGCTCTTTTCAACGGGGACAATCATACCAGTCTCAAGAGCTTTTGTCAAGAGAAAATTTCATAGCTTGTGAAGATTTTTGAAAATATAAATTACTTCGAACTGCCCTTCCCCAACTCCGCTTCCTTCAATATTGCCTTTTCTAATGCGGACATAACTTCGCCCTCGAAGCCGCATTCTTTAAGTAGATGCACGCCTTCTATGGTCATTCCCTTTGGGGAGCAGACCTGCTCAACGAGGACTTGAGGGTGCTGCTTTGCTTCCAAGATGGTTTTTGCACTACCCAAGACTGCCTGAGCTGCCAAAGCTAAGGCAGTCTTTTTGTTCATGCCCATTTTGACAGCCCCATTTGCGAGAGCATCAATAAATAGATATGCAAAAGCCGGACTGCTGCCACCTAATGCAAAGGCTACGGAAAACAAACTTTCATCCAAAGGCATCACAAGGCCCAGAGGCTTGAAGAGTTCTTCCAGCTGTTGTACTTGCTCCGCAGTACAGTGCTCGTTGCAGCAGTATGTAAAAATACCAGCATTCACCCTTGCGTTCAGGTTTGGCATCAACCGAATGATGGGCACTCCGGTACCCAGAAGTTCTGAGAGGGAAGAAAGACTGTAGCCAGCAACCACAGAAATAATTAAAGGCTTGTGCTTGCTTTTCGCCAAGGAATCCTGTAAGTCCTTTATTGCCTTTGGCAAGATATGAGGCTTTAAGGCAATCAATAAGAGCGATAAATCGCTAATCTCATGACCTTTGTCCAGCTTAAAAGCATCCATTCCCTTTGCTTTATACTCATTTACGATTTCTTGATTTACATCATTTACAAAAATTTTCACAGGGCTACCTGCCTGTAAAAAACCATCAATAATAGCAGAAGGTAGATTTCCTGCCCCCCAAAATCCTATATTCATTTGAACCTCCAAGAATAGTATTTAATTAATGTTTAAACACAAAATGTTTCTGCAACAAATAACTGACAACAAAAAGCAGGGATTCCACCATAAGCTTTGCAAGAATCAAGTTGAGTCCAATGCGGGTTAAGATCGCAATCAGAAAGTAATTCAATAACATCATACCAGCTACCGAAGCAAAATACCTAAGAGCAGACTGTACTCCCTTGCCCTTTTTTCCTTCAAAAACAAAAATTTTGTTCGAAAAGTAATTAACAGTAGAGCTTGTAATCCTTGCAAGGGCTACACTGAAAAACAAGCTTACCCCAAAACCTCTCAAAATCAGCAGCAAGAAGAAATCCAATCCAGATGAAAGTAAGGAAGAGGCACAGAACTTTACCAAAGGCAAATAAATACGGAAAGAATCCACAATGGGCCGAAAGTGTGACCTGCTACTGTCGTTTTCATAGATAGTAGAAATCGGGATTTCTCGGATGGTGACGGAAGCTTCTCTGGTCTTTAAAAGCATGTTGAGCTCATATTCAAACCGGCTGCCTTCAATAGAGCAGAGCCAAGGCAGTAAATCAAAGCAAAAGCCCCGAAGGCCTGTTTGGGTATCCGAAATGTAAAAGCCTGTTGCCAGCTTGAAAGCTATCGCTGTTAGCTTGTTTCCAATCCGACTTTTTAATGGAACGATTCCATAGGGGGATTTTCCTTCAAACCTTCGAACGCCAAGGATAATTTCCGGCTTGTTCTGGATTTGCTTTCCAACATTCAAAATATCCTTTACGCTGTGCTGTGCATCGGCATCGGCGCAAACTACATGCTGACGCATACGCTGAGAAAGAATGTAAGAAAACCCAGTCTTTAATGCCGCTCCCTTTCCTTGATTAACAGGGTGCTTCAGTACTTTACACCCCAGTTCTTCTGCCTGGTCAAAAAAAGTGTCAAAAGCCGAATCGCTGCCATCATTTACAATCAGAATATCCACATTGTACACGTTGAGTCCCATGATTAATGTAATCATTTTCTCTGTAGGTTCATATGCTGGGATTAGTACTATCATAATCTCACATTCTTTCATCAAATACGATTACTCAGTTACATTCTGCTTTACATACGTTTAAGAAACTGAGTATAGATACCATCGGTGCCCTGATTTTTGAAGAATAAAGAAAAGATCTTCACATCTATATTATACGTTATCGTATAGTCTGTGTCTCTATCTTTTTATCTTTTTGTGTAAGCCCTATCTGTCAAGTCTATCCAATACCTTTCCACGATCGTACCGTCCTCATCTGGAAACAAGCTTTCCAAGACACCTCCATTTTTACGTATAGTTCTCGAAGAAGGCGTATTTGATTCATTACAGGTTACTAAAGCTCGAGTTATCCCCAAGGAAAGACAGAGGTCAAGAGCAAGGGCAAGCATAGTTGGTGCATAGCCCTTTTTTCTTTCACTGGGTGCCAGACCGTAGCCCACATGCCCGCCTATATTCAAGAGACTCTCATTTAAGCGATGACGTATGTTTACAGCCCCTAAGATCTTATCCTGATTTTTATCCATCAAAAAATAAGTGCTAGAAGGAACATAATTCTGAGGAATGTTCATGTCATTATGATTTTCAATCGTAAATTGAAGATAATCATCATAATCAACACAATCCAGCTTTAAGCCATAGGGAATAATCTTTTCGTTTCGTTCCTCAAACTCTCCAATAATTTTTCTCCAGAGCTCTCGGTGAGAGGGATTCGGAAAGACTAAAATCAAATTTTCATTAAACCAATCTTTCTTGTCCATTCTTTTTTCCATTTCCATTGTACTCCTATCCATGAACTTTATTTTGGCTCTTCATTTTTTGTGTAGCGGTTATAAGCTTCCATATAGTCTTGGTACATCAATTCGAAGCGGGAAGGCGGGTCAAGCTCATAAGGGCAACGCTTACTGCAGGCACCGCAGCGGATACAGTTTTTTGTGTCTTCCATACTCTTCTTCCACTCTTCATTGATCATGTTTCGAATTGGCATTCGTCTTAAATTGTAGTAGCTCCGGCAAACATGATCCACTTTGATACCCTTTGGGCAGGGGAGGCAGTAACCGCAGTTTCTGCAAAAATTCCCTTTCAGTTCGGCCCTGTCTTTTTCTTGGATAGCCAACAGCTCTACGAGTTCCTCCGCAGTAGGCGGCCGCTGAGCAAGGTTTATAAACTCTTCCAGCTCATGCATATGCTGAATGCCATAGATGGGTAAAGCGTCTTGGTGCTCTTCAAAAAATTGAAAAACGGCCCTAGCGTTTTGCAATACGCCGCCTCCTAAAGGCTTCATAGCCACAAAGCCCATATCTGCTGAACTGCAAAGCTCCTTCACTTTAAGCTCCGACGAACTAGACAAGTAAGATAAAGGAAACTGTAAAAGCTCGTAAAGTCCAGATTCGATCGCCTCCAGCGCTACAGGCGCTCTATGATTGGTAATACCAATATGAAGGATGTACCCTTGAGCTTTCGCTTTTTCGAGCGCATCATAGATACCATCCTCGCTGCCGGGTTTTGGGCAAAAGGCTGGGTTATGAAGCTGAAGCACATCAAGGTAGTCCGTCTTTAACATTCGTAAACTCGTTTCCATGTCTTTCCTTACAGCTTCGCCTGTTAGACCAGGAGATTTGGTGGCGATAATTATATTTTTCCGCACATTTGATAAAGCTATACCAATTTTTTCTTCGCTGTCTGAGTAAGTTCTGGCCGTGTCGTAATAATTAATTTCGTTGTCATAGGCTCGTTGCAAAATCACACTTGCCTCTGTCACCTGAACCCTTTGCAAAGGCAACACCCCAAAGGAAACGCTGCTTGCCTGTATTTCTGTCTTGCCAAGTCTGATTTTTCTCATGATTAACCTCCAGTGACGGCTTCTCTTCAGTGATGAAAGCCATACAATTTTACCAATAAATGATCTATAATCTATAGAATATAAACAGTGTACACTACTCTAGCAAAGTTGACAATATTCTTACTCCGTCTCAAAGCCATAAAAGCTCACAGGCTTGCCAAAGGAATTCAAAGGCCTTGGATGAAGCAGACGGCTTCATGACAAACTCTGATCGCTATACATTTTAGGCGAACTCACTGATTTCCAATGGTCAAACACGGAATTGGCTAAACAAAAACATTCAAATTTTCTAATATTATTTAGGCAAAAAGCTTGACTTACCTGAATAAGTTGAGTTATATTAGGTTCGTAAGCGTATTTATTGATGGGAAGATTAGACAAATTTAACAACCTTGGGTTGGTGTTAACATATACAAGGCTTAGGGTTTGATTGTCCATCATCTTGCAATGCATTTTGAAGTCTTAGATTGAGCTCCAGTTGGTTTTTGGTTTTGAAACAGTCATGATTCCAAAAAATGTGGGTTAGAATCCACGGATATCCAACGGCAGTTTAATATTTTGGAGTTGTACAGCAAAAGCGCTGCACAGATATAGAAGGGAGTGCTAGTAATTACAATCGGAATAATTGGTGGAGGACAGCTTGGAAAGATGCTTATGATGCCTGCCAGAACGTTTGGATTTAAAGTAATTATACTTGATCCAGATAAAGGGTGTCCGGCTTCTTGTATGGCCGATGAACATCTAGTAAGAGCATTTGACGACGAGGAAGCGATTAGGCTTTTATCAAAGCAATCCGACGTAGTTACCTATGAATTCGAGCATATAGACTCAAAGACCTTAGAAAAGCTTGAAACACAGGGGGCCTTAGTTTTCCCAACTGCAAAGAGCCTAATAATTATTCAGAACAAATTGACGCAAAAAGAAACATTAAAAAAAGCAGGAATCAAGGTACCTCAATTTCGATCCATCGGCCCAGACTTTTCTTTGTCGGAAGCTGGCCAAGAATTTGGATACCCATTCTTGTTAAAAAGCTGCACGGATGGCTATGACGGTAAAGGGAATGCCGTGATTTCCAGCGAGAAAGATCTTGAGAATGCTCGCGAAAAATTAGCAAGTCAATTGAGAAGTGGTGTACATCTTACTTTAATGGCCGAGGCGTTTGTGCCCTTTGTCTGTGAGATTTCGGTGTTGGCCTGTCGTTCGGTCAAGGGTGAAATCGTGGTTTATCCTGTTGCTCATAATATTCATAAAGATAATATTTTGTTTGAGACAAGGGTACCAGCAGTTTTGCCTGTTACCAATCCCCAGAAAACAGAGGCCCTGGCATTACAAACGGCCAAAGAGGTTATGCAAGTGTTTGAAGGCGTCGGCGTTTTTGTCATAGAGATGTTTGTGACTAAGGAGGGCGACATTTTGGTAAATGAAATTGCTCCCCGCGTACACAATTCCGGTCATTATACGATCGAGGCCTGTGTTTGCAGCCAATATGAGGCTCATATCCGTGCGATTGCCGGTCTGCCCTTGGGCGACCCAACGCTACTGCGTCCAGCAGCTTTGCGAAACCTTTTGGGTGAAGCCGGACATATAGGAAAGGCAAAAGTAATCGGTTTAGAAGAGGCTATGGCCTTGCCTGGAGTACATGTACATATATATGGGAAAGAGGAAACCAAGCCCGGCCGTAAAATGGGGCATATCACTGCCACAGCCGACACACTGGAAAAAGCATTGGATCTTGTCAATCTGGCTCATGAAAAAGTAAAAATTATTTCAGCCGAGTGAGCCCTGAACGGAGGTTAAAAAATGGTAGGAATTATCATGGGGAGCAAATCTGACCTGCCGGTAATGGAAAAAGCCTATGATTTTTTGAAGGAAATGGGAATCGAAACTGAAATGTCAATAGTTTCCGCACACAGAACGCCAAATAAGATGTATGAATATGCGAAAACTGCAAAAGATAGAGGTATAGAAGTGATTATTGCGGGAGCAGGAGGAGCAGCGCATCTTCCGGGTATGGTTGCGTCCTTGACCCTCCTTCCTGTGATCGGTGTACCAGTGATGAGCCAAGCAATGAACGGCCTTGACTCTCTGTACTCGATCGTCCAGATGCCACCAGGCATTCCCGTTGCAACTGTTGCTATTAATGCTTCCATCAATGCTGCTATTTTGGCAGCAGAAATTTTGGCACTTAAAGATGAGACGATTCATGAAAGATTAGTTTCTTACAGAAAAAATCTGGAGAAAATTGTCGAAGAATCATCTAAAAGTGTCGAAAAAAAATGACCTAGAGTTTATTTAAAAAAGATTATTTTTGGTATATAATTATACGGTATCCAAAATAATTATACGAGAAGAGGAGATTAAAGTGTCTAAAGAAAAATTACGTGCAATTATTGGAGAAAACATCAAGGCTAGACGCATAGCTCGAGGAATGACAACAGATGAATTGGCGGAATTGTTAGACTTAAGTACGGCGTCCATCACCATGATTGAAGCGGGTAGAAGAGGAGCCACAATCCACACCTTATACAAACTTTCTGAAATCTTCAAAACAACCATCGATGAAATGTTCTATGAAAACTCAAACAACAGGTTACATATGTCTGAGAATAACCCCATCATTGCTAAACGTGAGAAAATTTCAGCTTACCTATGTGACCTGGATGAAGCCGAGTTAGATTTCTTATATGCAATCGTATCCAATTTCAAAAAGCTTAGGAACAAGTTTTCTAAATCTGATGAAAATCAGGTTTATGATGATGAGTCCTATGATAAATAAGGAATATGACGACGATATCATAATCGAGCTAAAGCACATTGGAAAGACCTACAATATGGGTTCCGAAGATATTGTCGCCTTAGACGATGTTTCATTGCAATTTAAAAAAGGCAGGATCTACTGCCTTTTAGGAACTTCCGGCAGCGGTAAGTCAACCTTACTGAATTTGATTGCCGGACTGGAAAAGCCTACTAAGGGGAGCATTCTTTTTAAAAAGAAGCATCTGGAGGCCTTAAATGAACATCAACTGGCTCAATTTAGACAACGATATGTAGGCTTTATCTTCCAATCTTACCACTTGCTGCCAACCTTAACCGCACTGGAAAATGTAGCCTTACCGCTGATTTTCCGGGCGGTTCCAAAGCCAATCCGCAACAAAAAGGCAATGGAAATGCTGAAAGCAATGGGCCTGGAAAAAAGATACAGACACAAGCCATCTCAAATGAGTGGTGGCCAGCAGCAAAGGGTAAGTATTGCAAGAGCTTTTGTGAACAGTCCCGAGGTTGTGTTTGCAGATGAGCCAACCGGAAATCTGGATACTAAGACCACGATAGAGATGATGGAGTTAATTACGAAAATGGCTCGCCAGAACAAGCAGACACTGATTATTGTGACCCACGACCTGGAAATCTCCACTTATGCTGATCAAATCATTTATATTCGGGATGGAAACATTGAAAAAATTCAAGAGAATATTGATAAAACAGATTATGCAACCGTAAACGAAACACTTGTAGTTACTTAATTTTTTGGGTAAGCTTAAATAGAACTGGCATTCGTATTTGCTTTAGGCAGCTTATTAAGTCCCAACACAACCCAGGCACGAGACTTATGCGCTTGGGCTTTTTTTATATACAAAAAAGATTCCTAAGTTTTAATTTATGGTTACTGGTATTAAGTATGGACAAATAAAGTAGTATTTGTTATGATTGGTTGGGATGTTGTTACTTTCAAGCTTAATTAATGCGCCTTTTGCGCAAATGGAGGGAAAGAAATGAAAAAAACGGTAGTTATTTTTTTAACGGTTCTTACGCTTTTAATGAATGTTGTTCCCATTCATGCACAAAATCTTGATCAGATTATAGAAAACTATAATAGAGATATTGAATTGTGGCGTGGGAAGGAACAAACATATCAATCTCAAATCGATCAGCTTCAAAAGCAGTTGAACGATATGCAAAGCCCACAAAAAAACCCTGTTGCTCCAAAAGTAAAACTTACCAGTATCCCAAGTATTGATGTTGATGCTGGAAGAACACAGACCGCAAGTTTTGAATTTAAAAACATTGGCGACTCTACAGCCAGAAATCTAATCACCCAAGCGTATACAGCGGGCGAAGCGCCTTTTACTATAGAAATTGTACGTGGCGGCGGAGAAACCCTACTGAATAAGGACGGCAAAAATGTGGTCGATGTAAAGATTGCTACAAATGCCGACGCAAAGGCTGGGGTTTACAATATTACGTTTAAATACACTTACAAGAACATCTATGATGAATACCAAGAAGGAACCGATACTGTCAGCGTCAAGGTCAACGTCCCAAAAGAGCTTGAAGTGGTCAAGGCTGGTTCGGTTATTGTTTCAGATATCAAGGCGGATCGGGCAGTCATTTATCCCGGCGATGTTTTTAACATTTCTGCTATGCTGGCGAACTTGTCCAATGTTGAAGCTACGGATATTCAGGTTTCCATTGAGGGACTTAGTTCTGAGACGGTTTATTTGAATGCCTCTTCAGAGGGGCTCACTTATGAGAGTCGTATGCTCAGCGGTGCCAAAAAGGACTTGAGCTATGAATTGAAGGTAAATGAAAAGTTAAAGGCGGGTTCCTATCCTTTGACGTTCAAGGCAAAGTACAAAGACAAAGATAAGGACAATCAACAAACGCCGAATACTACAGAAGTTGTGTATTATCTGAGAGTGCAGGACAATGTTTCGGCCTCGGCTGCTAACAGAGCCTCTTTGAGCATTGCGGATTTAAGCTCCTTACTGAATGCTTATAATGCTGGAGAAGAGTTTTCGGTTGATGTGGTGCTGAAAAACAACAGCAACTTTGCTGCCAACAACATTAAAATCACCGCGACCCCACCAGCGGATGTTATTGTTCCTACCTCAGCTAATGCCATGGTCATTCCTACCCTTGGTGCATGGGAGACCATGACGGTGAATTTTAAGTTTTCACCCACAGAAAAAGCCTTAGCACAAAATTATGTCATCAATTTCAAGGTGGAATACGACGCTTACATGGAGGAAGGGAAGGCTGTACGAGATTCCTTTGAGCAATATACAGGCGTTAATGTCGTGACCACAATGAAAGATACTCGAAAGGCGCAGGTTGTGATTACGGATATCGTAGGGCCGGAACAATCCTACGAAGCAGGCTACAAGCCCGGAGAAGAGTTCACCGTATCAATGATGGTACACAACCCCAGTGAAGTCACAGCTAAAAACATTCGTCTGTCCGTAACGCCGCCAGAAAATGTGATCGTGCCGAAGTCTTCCAACGTATTGAGCATTCCAAACCTGGAGCCTCAAGAATCAAAGCAGGTTGAGTTCCGCTTCACAGCAACAGATAAAGCGCTTTCTCAAAACTATGTCATCAGCTTGAAAGCTGAATTCGATGCCACTACTGTTGATGATAAGCCGGTTCGTGAGAGCTTTGAGCAGTTTGTGGGCGTGAATATTGCTTCTGATACAAAAGACAAGAATCGGGCCCAAGTGCAGTTCACACAAGTCACCGAACCAACAGGCACCTATGCTCCGGGCGAGGAATTTGTGGTCAAAGTGTCCGTCAACAATCCAAGCTCTATTGCAGCCGGAAACGTGCGGGTCACCGTTACACCGCCAGAGGGCATCATCGTGCCCAAATCCTCTAATGTTCATGTGATCCAGAGTCTTGCTCCCAACGAAACCAGGCAAGCCGAGTTTAGGTTTGCTGCAACTAGCAAGGCTGCTACCCAAAGCTACGTGATCAGCCTTAAAGCAGAGTATGTCGCTGCTATTGAGGATGGAAAACCCATAACGGATTCTGTTGAACAGTATGCAGGAGTAAATGTTGACAATCCTAAAGCCGAGGAGGAAACACCGGATGGCAAGAAAATCAGTAAGCCAAAAATCATTATTGACAGCTACGAAAGCGACCCAATTCTAGTCAAGGCGGGGCAGCAATTTGATTTGAAGCTTAGCTTCCAGAACACACACAGCAGTAAGAGCATTAACAATATTAAGGCGACCTTGAAAGCAGTTGAAACTACCGAGCAAAAGGGCAGCGTCTTTACCCCGGTGGATGGCAGTAACACCATCTTTATTGACAGTATTGATCCCAAGGAAAAAATTGACAGGCAGCTTCGCATGTTTGCTGTACCCGATGCAAACCCGAGATCCTACACGATTTTGGTAAACTTCCAATATCAGGATGAGGACAACAATGAATACACCGAAGAGGAGCAAATCGGAATTAATGTCAAGCAAAACACCAACCTAGAAACCAGTGACATTACCTTCCCAACCTCCGGAAACGTCGGAATGCCGGTATATTTATATTTCAGCCTTTATAATACAGGTAAGGTCAATTTATCCAACATGAAAGCGGAAATCAAGGGCAACTTTGATACTGCCAACAGCACCGTTTTCTTCGGCACGCTGAACAAGAGCAACTCTGCTTACTATGACGGGTATTTTATGCCCTTGGAAGCTGGGCAGCAGGAAGGAAGCTTGCTCATCACCTACGAAGACGATACAGGCGAGAAATTTGAAATCAAGAAAGAATTTACCATTGATGTAATGGAAGATGTGCCCATGGATATGGATCGGATGGGTATGGATATGATGATGCCAATGCAACCTCAACTGACCACAAAGGAAAAGCTTATGGCGCAGCTGAAAAGTCCTTGGTTCTGGGGCGGTATTGTGGGTTTTTTGTCTCTGATTGTTGCGCTTGCAGTTACTATGAAGCGCAAGAACAAGAAAGGTCTTGATTTTAATGACTAATGCAGACATGGTTTCAATGGCCTTCAGAAACCTCCTCAAACGGAAACTGCGAACTTTCTTGACCATACTGGGAGTTGTCGTTGGAACCTCCTCCATTGTCGTAATGATTTCCCTAGGTCTTGCCATGAACAAGACTTTTGAGGAACAGCTTCAAAACATTGGAGATATTACAATCATTACGGTTTACAAGCCTTACGATTCCAGCGTAAGTAGCAGCTATTACGGGGGAGGAATGATGATTTCGTCCTCGGGAGGCTCCGGCGGAAGCAGCCGAAAAAAGGATCTTAAGCTGGATGACAACGCCATTCAGCTTTTCAAATCCCTGCCTGGCGTCTTGACTGCAACCCCCATCGTAGAGACCTATCTCTATGCCAAAAGTGGGAAGTATGTCGGAAGTTTTCAGGTAAAAGGAATGGACCCGGCAGCCATGTCTGCTCTTGGCTATGTGGCTGAAAAAGGCCGGGTACTACAAGAGGGGGACAAGCTGGAAGTGGTCTATGGCTACAGGATCCCCATGTACTTTTACAATCCCAACTCCCGAGGTGGCTGGAACCAAAGCGATGAGCCTCTGGTGGATGTCATGAAGGACAAAGTCCAACTAACCTATGATTACACCCTTATATGGCCGAGTGGGATGGAGTCTGACGAAAGCAAAAAGCCTACCAAGCCCTACAATGTAAAGACAGCGGGGGTTCTTGAGCAAAGGGGCTATCAATATGACAGCTATGTTTTTATGAACATCAACGAAGTGAAAAAAATCAAGGCAGATCAAGCCAAGTGGGAAGCGGCCCAACGACAGGAATGGGGCGGTGGCTCCAAGGCTCCCACGCCGATTGATGAATCCTACAACATTGCCTATGTTAAGTGTGCGGACTTTAAGACCGTCAAGAAAATCAATGAGCAAATTAAAGAGATGGGCTACGAGACAGAGATACCCTCTCAGCAGTTGGACACCATGCAGGAAATGGCTGGCAGTCTGCAACAGCTACTTGGAGCCATTGGTGCCGTATCGCTTTTCGTTGCGGCCATCGGCATTGCAAACACCATGGTTATGTCCATCTACGAACGCACCAAGGAAATCGGCGTTATGAAGGTAATCGGGGCTCTTTTATCTGACATTGGAAGGCTCTTTCTACTGGAAGCCTCCATCATTGGCTTTATGGGCGGCGTTTTGGGCATCCTACTCAGTCTCTTTGTCTCTTATCTACTGAATTCATCCGGTGTTTCCTTCATGGGAACCATCAACCAGTACTTGGCACAGTCCCAATCCACTGTATCTCTCATCACCCCCTGGCTCTGCGGGCTGGCAATGATCTTCGCGACCCTGGTAGGTCTGATCTCCGGCTACTTCCCAGCAAGAAGGGCCATGAAGATTAACGCAATTACAGCGATTCGGACGGAGTGATAAAAAGACCTTGGGGGGAAGGAGAAGAAAACTTTTTTCAAACGGCGAAAAAAGTTTTCTTCTCCT
>CAZSXS010000091.1:0-12843 GCA_964611385.1 uncultured Defluviitaleaceae bacterium | reverse complement strand
TGTGGGGGAGGGAAGGGAAAAACTTTTTCGCCGTTTGAAAAAGTTTTTCCCTTCCTTTCCCCACGGTTTTAGCACTTAATTTATGTTAGGAGGGAAAATGGTGACTAATTTTATTATATGGCTGTTTGTTAAAAATTGCCAGGAGGTTAAAAATCCGAAGGTGCGTGAAAGATATGGTGCCGTGGCGGGAGTTGTGGGTATCCTCTGTAATATGCTGCTTTCTGCCGGTAAGATTGTGGCTGGCACGGTTTTTAAGAGCCTTGCAATCGTGGCCGATGGCATAAATAACCTTTCCGATGCCAGTAATTCTATCATCACCTTAATCGGCTTTAAGCTGGCCGGAAAACCGGCCGACTCCGATCATCCCTACGGCCATGCCCGTATTGAGTATATTTCTGGTCTGCTCATTTCTTTTATCATTATGCTGCTTGGCTTGAATCTGGCAAAGTCCTCCTTCGATAAAATCATAACCCCCGAACCCATTCATTTCAGTTTCATTTCCGTTGCTGTTCTTGTCTTCGGTATTCTGTTAAAAGCCTGGATGATGCTTTTCAACCGAAAAATTGGTAAAGCCATCAATTCCATCACCATCCTTGCTAATGTCCAGGATTGCCTAAATGACGTGATCGCCTCCTCCGCCGTACTTATAAGCCTGCTCATCGGAGGCTTTTTTAGCATACAGCTGGATGGGTATGTGGGCCTTCTTGTATCTCTTTTTATTCTGTACTCTGGTGTGGGGATGATCAATAAAACCCTCAGCCCTCTTCTGGGGGAGGCGCCTGATCCGGATTTTATTCTGATGATTGAAAATAAAATTAAGAGCTATGAAGGGGTTTTGGGAATCCATGACTTGATGGTTCATGGCTATGGCCCCAATAAGTCCTATGCCAGCGTTCATGTTGAGGTTTCCTCGGCGGAGGAATTGCTGGCCATTCATGATGTGGTTGATCAGATTGAAAGGGATTGTAAGGAAGAGTATGATATCCATCTCGTCGTCCACCTTGACCCCATTGAAACCAACAATGAGAAGGTTACAGAGCTTTATACCTATACCAAAAACATCGTGAAGGACATTGATGGAGAACTGATGATACATGACTTTCGCATTGTCCGGGGAAAGTCTCATAACAACATTGTCTTTGACATCGTTGCACCTTACAAGTTTAAGCATTCGGACAAACAGCTCATTGAGCTGGTGAAACGTAAGATTGAAACCACACGCTTTGACGGCCTTCAGAATTACGCCGTGATTGAAGTGGACAAAAATTATAAAAATACAGGAGGGCAAAACAATGATGATTGACAAATTGATCCAAGGTATTATCAAAACCAAAAACCCCACTATCGTGGGACTAGACCCACGGCTTGAGTACATACCAGAATTTTTGAAGGCCGAAGCTTTTCAAAAATTCGGTAAAACCCCAAAGGCGGTTGCTTGGTGCTTTTTGCAGTTCAATAAAGGGCTCATTGACGCTTTTTGCGACTTAGTACCTGCGGTAAAGCCCCAGATTGCCATGTATGAGCAATACGGCGTGGAAGGTCTTCAAGCTTATTTGGACACCATAAACTATGCAAAACGTAAAGGCTTGTTGGTTATTGGAGATATTAAACGCAGTGATATCGGTTCCACAGCCGAGGCCTATGCCAACGGTCATTTGGGCCTGGTTTCCATTGATGGAGAAAAAGTCAATATCTATGATGAAGATTTTGTAACGGTTAACCCTTATCTTGGCTATGATGGAATCAAGCCCTTTGTTGAGGAGTGCAAAAGCCAGGAGAAGGGTATTTTTGTGCTTGTGAAGACCTCTAACCCCTCCAGCTCAGAGCTGCAAGACTTGCTCCTGCAAGAAAACGATGGGGTACAAGCGAATGCAGAGCCTGTGTATCTGCGGATGGCAAACCTGGTGAAAGACTGGGGCAAGGAGCTGATTGGCCAGTACGGTTACAGTGAAGTAGGCGCTGTGGTAGGCGCTACCTTCCCAGAGCAAAGTAAGGCTTGCCGAGCCGCTATGCCGAACACCTTCTTCCTGATCCCAGGCTATGGTGCCCAGGGCGGCAGTGCACAGGACTTTGCTCATTGCTTTGAAAAGAGAGACGATCTCCCGGGTGTTCCCTTGGGTGGTATCGTCAATAGCTCCCGAGGTATCATTGCCGCATACAAGACCCAAAAGTTTAAAGCCAAAGATGAAGACTATGCACAGGCTGCTCGCCAGGCTGTTTTGGACATGAGGGAGGACTTATGTACACAACTGTTATAAAAAATCAAGAAATTTCTCCTGGAATTGTTGAACTGATCTTAGAGTTGGTGTTAGAGGACGCTGTAGGAACGGATTGTGAGGCAAGCTTTACGCCCTTACCTGGTCAATTTCTAATGCTCTATACCGATCGAAAAGGTGATACCTTGCCTTGCCCGATTAGTATTTGTGATGTAAAGCATTTGATTCCTTCTGTTATCAGAAAAGATGCCAGCAAAGAGCCCGGAAAAGCAAGCACTGCCATCCGGCTTTTGATTCAAAAGGTTGGGAGTAAAACGAACTATTTTTCAATGCTGCAGCTTGGAGAGCAACTTCGCATTTCAAAGCCCTTGGGAAAGGGCTTTTATTTTGGCCCAGATGCTTCTATTCATAAGAATACTTCGTTAGATTCGGATACTTCCCTTTCCCTTCAACCCAACAAGGGCATCGCCCTGATCGGAGGAGGCATCGGCGTACCGCCGCTCTATTCTCTTGCGAAGGCTGTCCGTGAGAAAGAGCCTCAGCAAAAAATCTTTGCCTTTTTGGGCTTTCGTTCAAAGTCCATTTTGACGGAGGATTTCAAGGCCCTAGGCGTGGAGGTTTATGTTGCTAGCGATGACGGTTCAGAAGGATTCAAAGGAAACGTGATGGAACTAATTCAGGAACGCTACGGACAAGAGACCAAAGCGGACGCTTTACCCTTTTCTGCCCTATACGGCTGTGGCCCTAAGCCTTTGCTTCGAGCCCTTTGTACCTATGCCGAGGATAAGGATATATTCTGCCAGGTCAGCATGGAGGAAAGAATGGCTTGCGGCTTCGGAGCGTGCGTAGGCTGTGCCATTAAAGTGAAAAGTTCCGACTCAGACTGGGTCTATAAAAAGGTCTGTAAGGATGGGCCGGTATTTGACGGAAGGGAGTTGATCTGGGAATGAGTACAATGCATTCGATGGTGTGTTTAGAAACAAGTCTTTGCGGCGTATCCCTCAAAAATCCCTGTCTGACCGCCTCGGGAACCTTCGGTTCGGGACGAGAGTATGAGGACTTTGTGGACTTGAACCAACTGGGTGGGATTACAGTCAAGGGAGTTTCCCCCAAACCCTGGAAGGGCAATCCCCCTCCCCGTATCGTTGAAACGGAAGGGGGTATGCTCAATGCCGTGGGACTGCAAAATCCCGGCGTGCGCTATTTTATGGAGCAAGACCTGCCCTACTTAAAGCGCTTTGATACCAGAATCATCGTCAATATCTGCGGGCACAGCGTGGAAGAATATGTGGAAGTTGCAGAAGCCCTACAGGACGCAGCCATTGACTTTCTGGAGCTGAACATCTCTTGCCCCAACATCAGTCAAGGCGGCCTTGCCTTCGGAACGGACTGCGGTATGGTGGAGCGGGTGGTCAAGGCGGTCAAGGCCGTAGCCAAGCAGCCCCTCATTGTGAAGCTGAGTCCCAATGTAACAGACATCACGGAAACAGCCCGAGCAGCCGAGAGTGCCGGAGCGGATGCTCTTTCCTTGATCAACACTCTGCTGGGCATGAAGATCGACATCAGAAAAAGACAGCCTGTCCTGGCCAACAAACTGGGGGGTCTTTCGGGACCAGCCATCAAGCCGGTTGCTCTTCGAATGGTTTGGCAGGTTGCAAAGGCGGTAAAGCTCCCCCTGATCGGCATGGGAGGCATAGCCTGTGCAGAAGATGCAATTGAGTTTATCATGGCCGGGGCTACCGCCTTCGCTGTAGGCACAGCCAACTTTAATAAGCCCTCTGTAACAATAGAGATTATTGAGGGGATTAAAAAATATTGTATAGAGAATACTATAAAGGGAATAAATGAGATTAAAGGAATTGTGTAAAGATTACGATAAATTTATTGTACTATTCATAATCCTGTGATATACTTTTCTTAATAATTAAAAGGGGGAATCAAGATGAAATTAGTCATGGCGATTATTCACGATGAAGATGCATTTCATATTATGGACTTGCTAAACGAGAAGGGTTATAGCGTTACGAAGCTCGCCACTACCGGCGGGTTCTTACGTGCAGGGAATACAACCCTAATTTGCGGCGTATCCGAGGAGCGTATTCCCGAATTGGTTTCGATTATCGAAAAGAAATGTAAAAGCCGCAAGCAAATTACATCTGTGAATACAACACATGTGAATGCAACAGAAAGCTATGTGCCTTACCCCGTAGAAGTAACCGTAGGCGGAGCCACCATTTTTGTTTTAGGGGTAGAAGAATTTAAGAAAGTTTGATGAGCATGAATTGGCAAGTCACATCGTTCGTTGTGTCGTATTCATGCCCGTTTGTAGACCGTACTTGGAGGTTCGTGGTATTATGGCAATGAGGGTTTCTGATATATTGGCAACGCGGTTTAATGAAATGCAACCTGTACAAAACGTAAGGGAGAAGCCGGACTTCGGCTTCACCCTGAAAAAGTTGGACGAGGAAGGCTTGGCTCAACGTTTGTCGGGTTTGATCGACAACATCACCGAAACGGGTAACAGTTTGGCTCGGCATATGGACTTAAAGGATTTGAGGCAGTACAAAAGCCTGGTTGGGGAATTTATTAATGAGGTTGTTACCAATTCTCATAAGTTTTCCCGTGAAAACTTTTTGGATCATCGGGGCAGGCACCGCGTCTATGCCATTGTTAAGCTGGTCAATAAAGATTTGGACGATTTGGCACAGGAAGTGTTAAAAACCGAAAAGGATCACATTGCCATCCTTGACAAGATAGACGAAATTAACGGCTTGCTGCTGGATATTTTAGCCTGAATTAGAATGTAGAAAAGAGTGGTAGCTTTGCCGGGTTTTAACCGGATCTGTGGAAACGAAAAAATCATTAAAAGCTTGCAAAACAGCATTCAGAACAAAGCGGTTTCGCAAGCCTATATTTTTGACGGAGCGGACGGCCTGGGGAAAAGCCTCATGGCCGAAAGCTTCGCTAAAGCCCTTCAATGCGAGGCAGGAGGCCTCGATGCCTGTAATCAATGCCTTTCTTGTCTAGCCTTTGAGGGCAGGAATCATCAGGACATTTACTATGTCTCTCCCACCAAAACAAAGGCCATCAGCGTTGATGACATCAGAGAGCAAATTCATGATATTATTCATATAAAGCCCTATAAGTATCCCTATAAAATATTTATCATTAAAAATGCAGACACCATGACCGTAAGCGCTCAAAATGCTTTCTTAAAAACGCTGGAAGAGCCGCCCCGTTATGGCATTTTTTTAATGACCTCGGAGCAGAGTGCTAGCTTTCTCCCTACCGTTTTGTCTAGGAGCATTGTGCTGAAACATAAGCCCCTCTCTGCTCAGCAGGTGTACCATTATTTACTCAGCGAGCAGAAGCTTCCCAGTGAAGAGGCAGAGTATGCAAGTGCTTTGTGTGGAGGGAATATAGGTCAGGCTATTTCTTCTCTAAATGAGGAGAATCGCCTGTTGCATTCTAAGGTGCAGGAGATAGCCACCGGATTAAGCCATTGCGATATTCCGGGGGTTTTTTCTTTAGTCAACGACTTGGAGCCATTGAAGGACAGGATACAAGAAGCTTTGGACATACTTTGCATTTGGTTTCGGGATTTATTGGTATCGAAGATTGTTGAGCCTCAGAAGAGGCTAGGGGATCAAAGGGCGCAATCGGGTCTGCCCTTTCAGGAGGATATGGCCGATGCATGGCAGCTCCTCCGTAACAAAGATTTTCTATCTCATGCAGAAAACTATACAGAAAAAAGACTGATCAACGCCTTGGAGGCCTTGTATCGGGCAAAGAAGCTTCTGCGGTCAAACGTGAATTTCCGTCTGACCTTGGAATGCTGTTTTCTTAAAATAATAAGTCGGAGTTGAAGAATGGATTCATGAATATAGTTGGAGTTCGATTTAAGCAAGTTGGAAAAATCTATTATTTTGACCCCGATGGGGTGGAGATGAAAGTGGGTACTCCTGTCATCGTTGAGACCGTCCGAGGGATAGAATATGGCCTCATCGCCCTTTCCAACCGGAATATTCCAGACGAACAGATTAACAACCCACTGAAAAAAATTATCCGCATTGCCAACGAAGAGGATAAGCAACAGGAAGAACTCAACAAGCAGCGCGAAAAAGAAGCCATCGTTATTTGTGCGGAGAAAGTTAAAAAGCATGGCTTAGAAATGAAATTAATTGATGTGGAACTGACCTTTGACCAGACAAAAATAATTTTTTATTTTACCGCGGACGGTCGGATCGACTTTCGTGAACTGGTGAAGGAGTTGGCTTCCATCTTCCGGATGAGAATAGAACTACGACAAATCGGTGTCCGGGATGAAGTAAAAATGCTGAATGGGATCGGCATTTGTGGAAGGCCGCTATGCTGTGCCAATTTTTTAGGAGAGTTTCAGCCTGTTTCTATCAAAATGGCTAAGGAGCAAAACCTTTCTTTGAATCCCACAAAAATTTCAGGCATCTGTGGCCGGTTGATGTGTTGCCTAAAATATGAAGAAGAAACTTATGAATATTTAAACAAGGGCTTGTGCGGCATAGGAGATCTAGTACGAACCAAGGACGGCATGGGGGAAGTTTTGGCAGTGAATGTTTTGCGCCAAACCATCAAGGTGGCCCTTCGTAAAAGACCACAGGATGCGCCAATTTTAACCACTTATCCCATTTCGGAGGCCGAGGTGCTCTCTAAAAACTCAGAAAAAGATGAAAACACCCAGTAGACCCCGCTCAAGCAGATATAAATCAGCGGCAGTGGCCGCAAATTGGAGGTTAGATGATGAGCCTGAAAACCTTTAGTCGTCTATCAAGCATTTCCAGCATCATAGCCCTTGCACTCGTTACTTTTTCTATTATCTGTATTGTCATTGTATCCGGCAGAGCCAATCGTTCATTACAAATTGAAGTCCAAATGATTAGCAATGCAAACAGTATGCAATATGCCTCTGATTTCTTGACCGCACAAATCAGAACTTACGCCAATACGGGCGACATCAATTATTATAACAAATATTGGGATGAGGTCAGTGTTGATAATCAGCGGACCAGAACTTCAGCTGTCAATGCAATGGTACAGCTAGGCTTGAAGGACAATGAACTCAGTATTGTTAACAAAATTAAAAATGCCTCAGAAAGTCTTTTTCCTATTGAAAAAGAAGCTTTCAACCTGATTGAAAAAGGGCGAATTGAGGAAGGTAGCGCCCTTTTGTATAGCAAAGAGTACGTTGAGATCAAGAATACGCTTGACCGCTTGACAGACGAGTTCAGCGAGATTCTTTTTAAACGCACTCAAAAAGATATTGACCAAAACCAAATCAAAGCCAAGGTCATGCAAGTCTTTGCATACATCATAATTTTTCTTACCTTATGTGTTCAGATTTGGGTAGTGATTTTTATCAAAAAGAGTATAGTAACTCCAGTGCAGGCCATCAGCCAAGCCATTAAAGATTTGGGTGATGGGATCATCGACAAACCGCTACATTTGCCCGAAAGCAAAACGGAAATCGGTCAGCTGGTATCTTCCTACCGTAGTGTTTTGAACAGCTTGACCACTCTGAATAGAGCTTTTAACCGGATCAGTCACTCCATTGTAGTGGGAAATCTTCAGGATCGTGGCAGAACCGGTGTGGTGAGTGGCTGCTATAATGAGTTGGTTCTTGGTGTGAATCGCATTATTGATTCGCTGATCAATTATTTGAATATTCTCTCCATTCCAATCGTGGTCATAGATAAGGAATATAATATGACCTTTATGAATAAAACAGGTCTATCCTTAACCAATAAAACCTTAGATGAGGTACTTGGGAAAAAATGCTCTGAATATTTTAAAACGGCTCAGTGCAATACTCGCGATTGCGCCCTTTGCCAATGCATGGAAAGCGGAAAGGTCTGCTCTAATGAAACTACTGCTTACCCAGGAAATCATGCTCTCGAAATTTTATATACCGGAGTACCCATTTTTGATGAAAATGGAAAAGTCGTGGGAGCGATGGAATTTGTAACCGACTTAACCCAAATCAAGAGAGTAAACCGTATCATTGAAAAGCAAGCCAAGTATCAGTCTGAAGAAATTAATAAACTGATTGTAGAGATCACTAAGCTCTCCAAAGGCCAATTGAACTTAGACATTGATATCTTATTACCGGATGAAGATACAAAGGGCATATACGAAAACTTCAAGCGAATTTCCGACAGGCTTGAAAATAGTACGAATGCTATTAAGAGCTACATAGCAGAAATTTCCGAAAAAATGAACCAGTTGTTAAACAAGGATTTTAGCATTCAAATTGACAGGGAGTATTTAGGAGACTTTATTCCATTGAAAAACACCATCAATCAGTATGTAGATGGAATGAACAACATTTTTTACGATATTGAAAAGGCGGCGAACACCGTGCAGTCGGGGGCCGAGCAGCTTTCAACCACAGGCGTTTTTCTATCCTCCGGAGCCACAGAACAGGCTTCTTCAATCGCGGATGTAAATGACATGATTATTCGTATTATGGCTCAGGCAGAAAGTAACGCCCATAATGCAAGCCTTGCCGATGAAGCTTCCAGGTCAGTTCGTGCAGATGCAGAAATCGGAAGTGGTAGGCTGGGTGAAATGGTTTTGGCCATTGATGAAATCAAGAAAGCTTCGGAAAGTATAGCTGGTATCATTAAGGTGATTAACGATATCGCCTTTCAGACCAATCTTCTTGCCTTAAATGCTGCTGTTGAAGCGGCGAGAGCCGGGGAGCATGGTAAGGGCTTTTCCGTGGTGGCGGAGGAGGTAGGAAACCTGGCGGGACGAAGCAGAAAAGCTGCATCGGAAACTGCAGAAATGATAGACAGCACCTTAAATAAAATCGCCGTTGGCGTTCAGGTTGCCAATGAGACAGTTGCTGCCTTCTCAAAAATTGTTACTGGGGTATCCACTATTACCGATACAGTTCAGATCATTGCTCGAGATTCGGACAGCCAGAAGCATTCTCTGAGCGAGATCGGTCAGGAAATGAGCCGTGTATCAGCCGTAACCCAAAACAGCTCATCCACAGCCGAAGAAACGGCTGCCCTTAGTCAGGAAATGGCTAGCCAGGCCATGGTTTTACAGTCCTTGCTGCAGGAATTTAAGTTTAAGGAAAGCAAGCACTAGATGAGCGATTTTGAGCCTGGTCGTATACGGTTGCGCTTGGAGTTTGAATCTGCCGAAGAGGTAAATGCTCTTGTAAGTTGGTAATAGTCTGAAATAGAATGTTTTAGTTTTTTGTACATATAGAAAACGCTCGAAATCTTGTTAAGGTTTTGGGTACGATAATAGTGGAAAAAGCAAAAAGCATCTCATATTTGAGGTGCTTTTTTAAATTTACATATCAATTGCGTTTTTCTTCATGTTATTATAGAATAGTCGATAATGATTTGTTGTTGTGTTATGAAGCAATGCTAAATTGAAAAGAGAATCTTAACGACTTTAATAGGTTGGTGAAAGCCAAGCAGTCATCGTATAAAATGGGGGTGCGGATGGTGTAGAATTTGTGCATATGAATCAGTTTTAAAAGGCGATGTGATTGATTTGGTGATATTCTGAATTTATCCAAACTAAATTTATTTTCAATAAGAAATGGAGAATGATAGAGATGATAAAACTTAAAGCATTGGGCATTACAATTATTAGTTCTATTGTGCTAAGCAGTGTTGGAGTAACGGCTGCTGAAAGATGGAATGTTATGGAGTCCAGTCAAAAATTTGTTGTGGATGGTAAATCCGTTAAGACAGAAGCTCTTACAATCAACGACAGCAACTATGTAAAGGTAGCAGAATTTGCCAAACTGCTGGATATTGATATAAGCTATAATGAAACTACAAACACGATTGCTTTTGATAAATCAAAACCTTTTTTAGGGGTCAGAAATGAAAACAGTTCTGATATCGAAGCAAGTGCTGAAAACCAAGTTATCAATATAGACATACCCTTACTAAATGGCTCTGTTCAATATGGGCCCTATAGCATTAAGACGGGTGATACGATAGAATATGCTATCAAAGGTGAAGGTAAGGTAACATTTCTATATGCCTTATTTTCTGATGAAAAGGATTGGAAGCCTGGACTCATCACTCCGGAACAATCCAACCACCAACTGTATCGGACCATAACCTATACAGGCAGTGGTCTATTTGGAGACTTTATTGCAACAGAGGATGGTATATACTATCTTTATATTGTAAGTACAGGTGATACCTCTCTTGAAAATGTTATGGGAACCGTAACGATTGAAAAATAAGCATAAGGCGAATGACCATTATGAGTACATATGAGGTGACATTATGACAAAGAGAGAACTAATTGACTACTGTCTGACATATCCCTCTGCATTTGAGGATTACCCCTTTGACGAAACCACTGCTGTTTTAAAACATATTGGAAACAAAAAGATGTTTGCTCTTGTTGATGAAAAAGATGGTATTGCTTTTATAAACTTGAAGTGCGAACCGATGAAGGCTGACTTTTTACGAAATGTTTATCAGAGTGTAAGACCAGGTTGGCATATGAACAAGACCCACTGGAATACCGTTACAATGGATGGCGATGTGCCGGACGAGGAACTGCATGATATGATACAGCACAGCTTTGAACTGACAAAGCCAAAGGAGAGGAAAAAACAATACATGAGAATGGAGTATAATTCAAAATGAAACCAAACAACAAAATGGAAAAACAAAATCATCTACAAAAATATATCACCCTTGCAAGTGAACTCGGTGCTATGCACGCTGTGGAATTTGACATCAGTCAAATTGTGTTTGAGCCGAGAACCATACTCAAATGTATGTTCGGCTGTGCCGACTGGGGCAAGGGTCATACCTGTCCAAGTCGCCCAGGTGCGCCGTCCATTTTTGAGAGTATAGAGCTTTTTAAGCGTTACCAGCGTGGAATCATTATCCATCATACAGACAAGAGAAAGGCCCAGAAAATTAGTTTTGAGATCGAAAGCAGAGCTTTTTGTGATGGCTTTTATCTTGCGATGTCCTTATCAGATTGTGCTTTATGCCAAACTTGCTGTGGCAGAAACGATAAGCCCTGTGCTAATCCCAAAAAGGCCCGCCCTGCCTTCCACTCTGTAGGGATAGATGTGTTTGCAACCGTGCGCGCTTTCGGGCTTCCGATTGAAACACTGATAAACGAAAACGACACTCAGAACTGGTATTCAGCTGTATTTATTGAGTAGCGTTGTGGGAGCTCGAATAAAAAAAGACGGTTGGTAAATACTATGGCAAAGAACGGTATTGTTAAGGAGGGGAGCCACATGCCGAACAGCCTAAAGACCATTGATGAATACATTGCAAGCTGTGCGCCGACCGTTCAGCAAAGCTTACAGGAGCTTCGAGGCTTTATCAAAAGATATGCCCCCGAGGCTACTGAAAAAATCAGTTATGGTATGCCGACTTTCTTCTTAAATGGTAATCTCATACACTTTGCCGCTCAGAAAAAGCATATCGGCTTATACCCAGGATCAAGTGCGATTATACATTTTGCCGCAGACTTTGACACATACGCTTATAAATACTCCAAGGGGGCGGTTCAGTTTCCACTGGATCAGCCTTTGCCTTGGGACTTGATACAACGCATCGTAGAATTTAGGGTGGGGGAGAATACGAAATGAAAAGGGTAAGTGCCTTTTTAATATTGGTCATGATCCTATTGAGCGGATGCTTGAAAACAGGACAGAACCAATCACCAGAAACAATAGCAGTCGAATATACAAAAATAACCCCGGAAGAAGCACAGGAAATGATGGATGATACGGTAATTATACTAGATGTACGAACTCAAGAAGAGTATGATGAGGGACATATCCCAAATGCCCTATTGGTACCCGATACAGAGATCAAAGACAAGGCTGACACAGCTTTGCCTGACAAGGAGCAAACCATACTCGTATATTGCCGCAGTGGTCGCCGTAGTGCATCAGCGGCAAAGGAACTTTTAGACATGGGATATACGAAGGTTTTTGATTTTGGCGGAATCTTGTACTGGAACGGCAAGATTGAAAAATAAGAGCATCAAGGTTAAAGACAGGATGAGGGGATTATCAGCAATGGACATAAAATGGATAGACGGCAATTTTACTGTGTGCAAAGTAACGAAGGGATCGAAGATTGATATTGACGATACCTTTTACTTTACAGCGAAGACCGATGAAGAGTTGTCTTTAGTGTGTCGAAGCGTATTTGTTCCCGAAAACGCCTTGGAACGGGAGGATGGTTGGGTACTGTTTCGCATAGAAGGCATATTGGATTTTCAGATGGTAGGCGTATTGGCGAAAGTGTCAGCTATATTAGCTGAAAATAGTATCAGTATATTTGCCATTTCTACCTTCAATACGGACTACATTTTAATAAAATCGGAGAACAAGCAAAAGGCGTCAACCATTCTTGTGCAGAATGGTTATACTGTTAAAGAATAAGGAACCAATAAAATCACTGAGCGTTTCGTGAAGCGAAGAAGCCTTATATAGGGCTTCTTTTTTTATTATATCGTTCAAGTACCAGGCTCAAGTACACAGTCCCTCTACTGTTCCATCCGCAAAATAAACGCAGTGAAAAACAAACATGAAATATGGTATAATCCTCTCAAAAACAGAGGATGGAAA
>CAZSXS010000090.1:0-12970 GCA_964611385.1 uncultured Defluviitaleaceae bacterium | reverse complement strand
TTATCTTTGTTCAATTTTGAGGGTGCGGAAAATGAAATGCACCATTAGCTCAGTTGGTAGAGCAAATGACTCTTAATCATTGGGTCCAGGGTTCGAGTCCCTGAAAGCGCATTTTAATAAGAATAAAGCCGAAGCCTTAATACTTTTCAGTGTTTAAGGCTTTTTTATTTACCTTGTAAAATATACAACGGAGGATACAATGACAGTGATACGAATGAAAAATGTTCAGCCTTCATTTACGTTCATTTCAAATATTTTTATTGACCACTACCTCCCAAAGGCAAACCCCGTCTACGTTATGGTTTATATCTATACCTACCGTCATTCCTTTGGAAGCCTTACGGATAGCCAAATTACCATAGAGAGCATTGCCACCGCTCTTTCCTTGCCGAAGCCGGTTGTGAATAAGGCGCTAGAATACTGGAAGAAAGAAGGCCTGATCAACCTTTCTGAGGCTCAAGATCAGCAGATGGAATCACAAGATCAGCAGACGGAAAAAGAATTGCTTATTGAATTTCTACCCTTGTCGGCCGCTGACCCTATTACCCCTTCCTCTCAGCAGGTATCACAAAGCTCTCAGCACGTAACACAAGCTCAGTTATCACAGGCATCACAGGTTCAAGGTTCACTGTTCGCTCAGCAGGAAGCACAAGCCAATTTACCAGAGAGAGTGCCTTTCAATCAAGCGGAGCTTTCTGCCCAGTCGAATCCGACTGAGGCAATTACGACGATAGCAAACATAAAGCCAACAGAAGCAACAGAAGTAAAAGAAGCTAAAGAACCTACCGAGCCCGCTCCGGCTGCCCCAGAAGAGATGATGCCGAATCAGAGTCCCTCGCTTGAACCTATGCCAGTGCCCTTATCCTCTCCCTTCATCTTTCAAGCACCAAAGATTCTCTTGGAAACCAGGCCGCAATATACGGTAGAGGAGCTTGAAATTTATCGTAGGCAGAGTGAAGAGATCAATCATTTATTTCGCGCAACGGAAAAAAGCTTTGGCCGTTTTCTAAATTACAACGACCTGAATGTTTTGTTTGGGCTCTATGACTGGTTAAGGTTGCCTCTGGATGTCATTGAGCTTTTGGTGAACTATTGTGGAGATAATAATATTCGGAGCATTCGTTATGTAGAGAAAGTGGCTATGGACTGGTGCAACAAAGGTATAGACAGCCTTGAAGTCGCTCTGGAGTATTTAAAGCTGCATAATGGGGACTACAAAAGAATCATGAAAGCCATTGGCCAGTCCAAGCGGGATCCGGCCGAAAAAGAAGTTGCTTACATGAATAAGTGGCTAAAGGAAATGGGCATGCCTGTGGAAGTGGTCATTGAAGCTTGTGAACGAACCATCATGAGCATTGGTAAGCCGAATTTCGAGTATATAGACAAAATGCTTGGGGACTGGTTTAGCAAAGGGATCAAAAATCTGGAGGATGTTAAGAAGTACGAAGTCACCTTCCGCGCCTCCAAGAAGGAAACATATCAAAAGGAAGAAAAGAAAAAAGTAAAAAAAGGCCGCTTTGCTAACTTTACGCAAAGGGAAACCGACTATGATGAAATCGAACGGCTTGAACGGGAGTATATTCAGAATTTAACCAATATTGAATCATAAAAAGCTGTAATTGCATGGAGGAAGTATGAATTATAAATCGGCTGTGAAGGAATTGCTTCAGGAGTATGAAAAAAAGAGAGACCTGGCCAATGCTAAGCGGAAGGAAAGGGAGGCTATTGTTTGTGCAGAGCTTCCCAGAGTTGCAGAAATCGATAGAGAGCTGGCCGAGACCAATATGAAGCTGGCCAAGCTTGCCTTACAGCATACGGGGGATAAGCAAAGCTTGCTTCAGACCATTGAAGTGGAAAACGAACGACTCTTGTCAGAAAAACGGGAGCTGCTAAAAGCAAACGGCTACCCCGAAGAATATTTGAGTGCGGTGTATGCTTGTAGCTTCTGCAAGGACACGGGCTTCGTTGAAAGCCAAAAATGCCGCTGCTTTAAGCAAAAGCTGATTGAGAAATACATTCGGATTTCAAACCTCAGCAAGGCGATTAAGGATGAAAACTTTGATACCTTTGATTTTCGCTATTACCGTGATGAAGCGGATCCTCAGACTGGCATTTCGCCCAATAAAAACATGAAGAGTATTTTTATGCTCTGCAACGAATTTATCAGAAACTTTGATTCGAGCAGTGAGAATTTCTATTTTTACGGCAGCCCGGGTCTAGGCAAAACCTTTTTGTGCAACTGTATTGCAAAGGATATCCTGGATCGGGGTCATACTGTTTTGTATGTTACGGCAGCGGAAACCTTTAAGGTGATTGAGGGCATACGCTTTGAAAAAGAGAACTATGAAGAATTTAGTGAATTTGTGGATATGGTCTATTCTGTGGAACTTTTGATTATCGACGACTTGGGGACGGAATTTTCCACCATAGTGACCCAGACAGAGCTGTTTAACATTATCAACAATCGGATGTTAAACAAAAAACACACCATTATTTCGAGTAACCTAAGCCCCGCCGACTTGGAAAGCCATTATTCTGAACGGCTTTGTTCCAGGTTGATCGGCAATTATAAAATGCTGAAATTTGTGGGAGACGATATTCGGATCAAGAAAAAATACAAACGCTTATAAGTCGTAGGAGGCAGCTATGAACATACTACATACCTCTGACTGGCATCTGGGCAAGTACTTGGAACTTCATTCGCGCTTGCCGGAGCAGGAGGAATTTATTGACGAGCTTTTGGACATTGTTGAAAAAAATGAAGTGGATGTCTTACTCATTGCCGGAGATATTTTTGATACCATTAATCCCCCGGCGAGTGCTTATACGCTCTTCTATCAGGCACTGATGCGCCTTTCGGATCACGGTAAACGGCTGATCCTACTGGTGGCTGGAAATCACGACTCACCCGAGCGGCTCATGGCCTCGACGCCTTTGGCCCTCCAGCTTTCTATTCTTATTTTAGGAACTCCCAATTCAACCTTGCCGGAGGGAGAGTACGAACACTATTCAATACTGGAATCCGATCCGGGCTTTATAAAAATTAAGTTCCGGGAACAGATTCTTTCTATCATAACCCTCCCTTACCCCAGCGAGAAGCGAATCAATGAAATAATCGAAAACCAAGAAGAAGGCGGCTATTCTGATAAGATAGCCGTTATATTTTCATCCTTAGAAAGTCGTTTTTCTGAAAAAAGCATCAATTTGGCTGTAGCGCATTTCTATTTGATCGGAGGTCAGATATCCCGCTCCGAAAGGGATATTCAACTGGGAGGCGCCTATGCCGTAGAAAAGGAGGCCTTGCCAAAGACCGCTCAGTACATAGCCATGGGGCATCTGCATCGTTCCCAAAAAATCGGAAACGCTTATTACTCCGGCTCCCCCATTCAATATGACCGCGCAGAGGCCGACCAGGCAAAGTCTGTTAATCTAATCAAGGTACAGCCCGGTCAAGAGGCTGTGGTTGAAAAACTATATTTGAAAAATTACAAGCCCATCGCAATCTGGAGAACCCAGGGCATTGAAGAAGCCATAGCCCTCTGTGAGCGGCGGCAAGAGGAAAAAGCCTGGGTCTTTCTGGAGATTGAGACGGATAGAACCCTATTGCAGTCGGAGATTCGAGAGATCAAAAGATTGCGTCCTGATATCATTGAAATTTATCCTATTTTGAAAAGCTTGGATTCGGATATGGGTCTATCTGGTGATTTGGCTGAGGAGGGTATGAGCGGCTTAAATGTTATGGAAGAGTTTCAGCGATATTTTACCGAAAGCAAGGGCTTTGTCCCTTCGGAGGGGATTTTGAAGTTGTTTTCAGAGTTGCTGGAAACAGCTACGGAAGAAGAAACGGAAAGAGCCACTATATCGTTAGGAGAAAAGAAAGCGCAGACAGTAAAGACAGTAAAGACAGTAAAGACTGCAATGGAAATCAGCGACGCAGAAAAGGGGGATGTCTATGAAGCCCATTAAGCTGCAAATCGAAGGACTTAACAGCTTTGACGAAGAACAGGTCATTGATTTTGAGTGCCTGACCGTGGACGGGATTTTTGGGATTTTTGGGCCTACCGGCAGCGGGAAGTCCACCATTGTAGATGCCATTACCATGGCTCTGTATGGAGAAATTTCCAGACTAGAAGAAGCAAAAAGTCAAAAGCAATGCATCAATACGAACCGGGATAAGCTATCACTTAGTTTTGAATTTCAGTTGATGGACGGCAGCGAAAGCAAGGTCTATTGTATTTCTCGCACTTACAAGAAGAAGGAGGAACGCTTAAATTGTACCCGAGCTGTACTCGTTAGTGTCACAGATGATAACTTTGTCATTGCAGACAAAAATACAGACTGCAACAGGGAAATTCGTTCGCTGATTGGTCTAAGCTTTTCTGACTTTACACGGGCTGTTGTGCTGCCTCAGGGAAAGTTCAGTCAGTTTTTACTTTTGGCAAATCAGGAACGGCGGGACATGTTGGAACGCATTTTTCATCTTGAGCAATATGGGACGGACTTAAAAAAGCGGATCAACGAGGCGCAAAGGCGTTACAAAGAAAAGTTGACACTGATAGAAGCACAGCTTTCTCACTATGGAAATATTTCCCGGGAAATAATCGAAGAAAACCGACAAACACTGGGGCTTTTGCAAGAAGAAATCAGCGGGCTTCGCGTCAAAATCAGTGAGCAGTCAGAGCTGGTATCCAAGCTCAAAGCTTTGAAGGAGCTGCAAGACGAGCTGACCGAGTGGCGGAAGAAAAAAGAAAAGTTGGAAAGCATCGGTAAGGTCAACGAAGAAAAACGAAAAAGCCTGGCCTTGGCCGAAAAAGCCGCGCCCATCATCCCAAAGACTAAGGAATTGGAACGGGTAAGAGCCTTGTTGAATGAAAACCGACTGAAACTGGGCCGTCAGGAACTGATCTTGGAAAAAGCCAAGCTAGAGGAAGCCACCTGTCAGGAAGCTTACACAAAGGCCTTGATTGAGAAGAATGAAAATTACCCCATTTTAACCAAAAAAGAAATCTCCTTGAAATTGGCCTTGGGGATAAAAAAAGACTTGGACGGCATGAGGGTGGAGTTAGAGCAGTTACTGGCAACATTCAAGACCCTGGACAAAAAACTCAAGGGTCTGGAGGCAGAGCGCAGCAAGCTACTGGACGCACGAACTGAGACCACAAACCAAGTGGCGAGTCAAAAGCAAGCCCTGCTAGAAAACGCTGTTTCACCAGAAGTAAGAATCCTCTTAAATCAAGCCTGTCAAACCAGTCGAGAATTGGAAGGGCTGAGTAAAAGCCGAGCACTCCTAGCTCAGAAAACGGAGAGTCTTTTGGTGGCTCTTGACAAAGCAAAGTCAAAAGTCCAAAAAGGGGAAAAGGAAGCAGAGCTGTTGCGGATGGCTCTTGAGGAAGATAAAGCCCGACTGAGCACTTTGAGAGCAGAAGCCACCTTAAGTGCAGTCGCTCATCTGCTGGAAGAAAACAAGGCCTGTCCGCTTTGTGGTTCCTTTGAGCACCCCAAGCCTTATGGACGCTCCAGTAGTGGGCTTACAGAAGAGCGTAAAGAGAATCATGAAAGCCATATAGGTGAAGGAAACCAAGAGATTCATGAAAGTCAAAAAGCTCTTGAAGAAGAAATCGAAAAAAAGACAGCCCTATACAATAAAACAAACATAGCCCTTGCAAGACTAAGCGAGGGGATTGCTAAGGATGAAGAAAGCTTACGACAGCTTTCTTTCGAACAGGAAGGCTTGCAGAAGGAATTTGAGGCCTTGACTCTACGCTTAAAAGGCTATACGGACGCTACCGGATTGACAGATTTTGAAGCTGCCCGGAAGCAAAACGAAGAAAAAGAGAAAAAGAGTGAACTGATCAAAAAGAGCATTGAAGAAAACGAAAGCTTACTGAATGCTTTGAATCAAAAGCTGGAAAAAATCGCAGACGAAATTTTAATTAGGGAAAAGGAAAGAGAAAGCGTCACCGTCAGTGGAAAGGAAAAAAGAGAAGCCTTGAACCGCCGACAGGCTGAACTATCGGACTTGGTGGATTATGATCCAGAGCCTTCCATGCTTGCGGCTCTTCAAAACGAATTAAATCGTCTGAACAGGCTAGAAAGCGAGTTCAAGCAAAAGATGGAGGCGGCGGCCAAGGAAAAACAAACAGCAGCGGAAGGGATGGCTGGCTTGAGCAAGGAGGGCGAAGCCTTCCGCTCACTCTCCGAAAAGACCCTGGAGGAAGTATCTGCACTTTTGGAAAAAAACGGCTTCCTTAGCACAGAAGAAGCCATGAACTGTTTTTTAAGTGAAGAGGACAAGCATAAGCTGCAACGACACCTGGAAGACTATGATCGGAGTTATGTAACGGTACAGGCAAATCTGAAGCGGGTTGAAGAAAAAATAGACGGATTTGAAGGCTTTAAAGAGGAAGGTTTGAAAGCGGAAGACCTTAAGCGCGTTGACAGGTGTGACACTTCCCTTTCGGATATACCTTTGCTTTTGAATAAAACGAACGAAGAACTGCTCATCCTTCAAAATTCTCTTGAAGAAAACGTGCAAAAATCAGCTCTCTTGACCGGATCTATAGAAAAAATGCTGGTGGATTTGAAAACCACAGAAGAATTGTTCTCAGACAAAACGAAAACCATAACGTATTGTGATATGATAAAAGAAATTGCTCCTTTGTTTGAAGGCAACCGATTTGTGGAATACATGGCACGGGGGCAATTACGATATATTACAGCCGAAGCCTCAAGGCGGCTAAAGGAGATGAGTGGCTCACGATATGCACTTGAATTGGATGGGACGGACTTTGTGATTCGGGACGATTTTAACGGAGGTGTCCGGCGCTCGCCCAGAACCCTATCAGGCGGCGAAACTTTTATGACTTCGCTCTGCCTGGCTCTAGCGCTTTCCTCTAAAATTCAGCTTAAAAATAAGGCACCACTTGAGTTTTTCTTTCTGGATGAAGGCTTTGGGACCTTGGATTCCACTACCCTGGAGGTTGTGATGAATGCCTTGGAACGCCTGCGCCTGGAACGGATTACTGTCGGCATCATCAGTCATGTAGAGGAACTAAAGGCGCGCATCAATCGTAAATTGGTATTAACCGGAGCAGAAACAGGTTTCGGTACAAGAGTTTCATTGGATTTGAATTAAAGGAGGTTTTAAAATGACAACATTCTTACTCATTGTCGGCACTATTTTGCTGTGCATTGAAATCTTCATGCCAGGATTTGGAATCTGTGGCTTTGTCGGCCTAACCTTCCTGATTTCTGGTACGGCGATTACCCTGTTGACCGTTCCTTTTGGCTTCTTGATTCCCGCTGTTCAGATTGCCATCGTAGTTATCGTTGCTGTCAGCCTTTACAAGTACCTGCGCAAAAAGCAACTTTACGGCAAATTGATTCTGAATGACTTTTTGGCCTTTGAAAAAAAGGATCTGGGAAATATCGAAGCCTTAATCGGGAAAGTGGGTCTGACCAAAACAGCGCTCCGGCCTCAAGGCACTGCCGATTTTAACGGCATCATCTCGGACGTACACTCCACCGAGGGGTACATACCCGAGGGTACAAAAATTAAGGTTGTTTCTGTTTCTGAGAACAAGCTCTTCGTTACCAGAGTTCATTCTAACTAATTTTTAGCTTGTTTTCTGATTGATTTTCATTTAAATGGAGGTTTTTGTATGGATCCGATTATTTACACTACGTTATCAATCGTTGCCCTGGCCATTATCTTGATTTCCGTTTTCCTGAGCTTTGTGCCCATTGGTCTTTGGGTATCCGCCACGGCTGCGGGAGTCAAGATTAGCATCTTTTCTCTCATCGGAATGCGCCTACGGCGTGTGCGGCCTGACATGGTTATTCGTCCTTTGATTAAGGGTACGAAGGCTGGCCTTGAGGTTGATGTGAACCAATTGGAAGCACACTTACTTTCTGGTGGACATGTGGACAATGTAGTGAACGCACTCATTGCCGCTCACAGAGCCAATCTGGAACTGACCTTTGAACGGGCTGCCGCTATTGATCTGGCAGGTCGGGACGTTTTCGAGGCAGTACGGATGAGCGTTTCCCCGAAAATCATTGAAACACCTTTAATTTCTGCAGTAGCACTGGACGGGATTGAGGTCAAGGTTGTAGCCAAGGTTACCGTACGTGCCAACTTATCAAGGCTGGTAGGTGGCGCAGGCGAAGCGACCATTTCTGCCCGTGTCGGTGAAGGCATCGTAACCACGGTTGGTTCCTCTCAATCGCACAAGGGCGTACTGGAAAATCCCGACAGGATATCCCAGACGGTATTAGCCAAGGGGCTTGATTCCGGCACAGCTTTTGAAATCCTCTCCATAGACATTGCGGACATTGATGTAGGCAGAAACATCGGGGCTCATCTTCAAATTGAGCAAGCCGAGGCCGACAAGCAAATCGCCCAAGCCAAGGCTGAGGAGCGCAAGGCCATAGCTATAGCCAGAGAGCAAGAAATGAAGGCATTTGTACAAGAGCAAAGAGCCAAGGTAGTAGAAGCGGAGGCACAAGTACCATTAGCCATCTCCGAGGCCTTAAGGAACGGGCATCTAAACATCATGGACTACTACAAAATGGAAAACACAAAAGCCGACACCAAGATGCGTGAAAGCATCAGCGGGTTAAACATTGATGTTGGTGTTAAGACATCTGAGAAAAAGAGCTAAGTAGAAAGAGAAAAGCTGCTGTATACCTGAGTTTTGCTTGGGTATACAGCAGCTTTTTTGTTGGAAGTCTGTTGAGTATGCGTCTTTTTGGGTTATGTATCATCGTGATATAACAAACTTGATCGCAACCAATGCGGCTATATGAGCGGGGTAGAAAATATAGAATGCCCATTTAACTTTTGGGCCTTGCTTACCATTGTACAGGAACACGAGGGGCACGGATGCCAATGCAAACCAAAAGTAGTCGAGGTTACTTTGGAAAAACATGGCTTTTCCAGGTAGTAAAAATAGCCTTATACGGTATATTCTAAAGCATAGCCAAAAGAAGTAAGGGTATGCGTATTCTAAGAACACAACCACAAACATAATGATTGTTCTGATAATTCTGTTGTCCGGCTTTGCTAGATAGAAAATCAGTATGTATAGTACTGCGTACATGCCGTAATCGGTATCCATGATGCTGCCCAGCATGAAAATAGGCACGGTTACTACAATCGGAAGTATGTTTCGAAGGAGAACAGTTTTCGGGGTGGCTTCATCGTCGTACAGAAAATGGCTTAACCATAAAGCCGCCGCCGTATAAGTAAGGAAACCGATGGATAGGGGGATGCGCCAACTGATCTTGTCCTGTAACAGGAACGCCAGCACCAGCGATATGGGTACGATGATAAGTGGTATGAGCGCTATCCATGGTTGTCGTTTCGTTTTTAGGCTTTCATAAACACAAATGCAAGCAGCACCCAAAAATAGGGAATAAAACACATTCGTTTGATAGAAGAAATTGATGTTCAAGCGTTGAAAATCATGAGTCTGATATTGCATAAAAGCAAGGTCGAAGGGGATTTCTGAAATAATCGCAAAAATACCAAGCCGTAGCAAATATTTATTTTTGTTTTTCGTATGCTTACAACCCTCTGCAATCAGGTAAGCGTAGATCGGAAAGGCGATTCTGCCAATTAAACGAAAAACTGCTGGTGTAAGCGGCACAGGGAAAACCGCACCGATGTGGTCAATTAACATGCAGATTGATGCAATGATTTTTAGTGCGAATGCTGACATTCTTTCAACTCCTAGAGTAATGATTGCTACCTACACTCAGTCTCTAAAACTTTTACCAAGCCGCCATTATTCAACCTGGTTCAATTCTATTGTTTTGAGCGGCGGCGTGTACAAAGCTGAACATAACTGAGTATACCATGCATAATCATGGTAATTTTATAACAGTTTATACAAAAGTAGCCGACAGTTCGATTGTCGGCTAGTCTATCTTCAAGCCATGTTCGGCTTTTTTGAATCCTTATTTAACTGCTTCTTTTAAAGATTCCACCACATAAGCTAACTCTTCCTTTGTGTGCGTCGCACAGACCTGAGTCCGGATTCTGGCTTTTCCCTTTGGAACCACGGGATAAGTAAAGCCGATTGCATAAATGTCTTTTTCGTATAGCTTTTCGGCCACAGCGGTGGCTTTTTTCTCGTCGTAGAACATAATGGGTACGATGGGGTGGATTCCGTCTATGATATCAAAGTTGTTGTCCTTCAAAAGCTTGCGGTAGAAAGCGGTGTTCTCCATTAAGGTGTCTCTTTTGTCTGTACAGCTGCTTAAAAGCTCAATGGTCTTTAAGGTTCCAGCTGCAATAGCAGGGGCTAATGTATTGGAGAAAAGATAAGGACGGCTTCTTTGTCTGAGAAGCTCAATAATCTCTTTTCGACCGGAAGTGTAGCCGCCGCTGGCACCGCCAAGCGCCTTACCAAAGGTTCCTGTCAGGATGTCAATCCGTCCGAAAACCTTGCAATGCTCATGCGTTCCACGCCCGTTTTCGCCCATGAAGCCTACAGAATGACTGTCATCTACCATGAGAAGGGCATCATATTCTTCAGCAAGATCGCAAATGGCTTCCAGATTGGCCACAATGCCATCCATGGAAAATACGCCGTCGGTTACAATCAACTTAATGCGGCAATCTTTGGCGGCTTCCAGCTGCTCCCGTAAATCCTGCATGTTATTGTTTTTGTAGCGGAAACGATTGGCCTTGCAAAGCCGCACGCCGTCGATAATACTTGCATGGTTGGACTCGTCACTGATGATGGCATCGTCCTTAGTCAATAGGGTTTCAAACAGACCGGTGTTTGCATCAAAACAGGAGGTGTAGAGTATGGTGTCCTCCATTTTTAAGAACTCGCTCATCTTGGCTTCCAACGTTTTGTGGATCTCCTGGGTGCCGCAAATAAAGCGGACAGAAGAAAGACCATAACCCCATTTGTCCATCCCATCCTTGGCCGCCTGAATGATCTGAGCATCATTTGCCAAACCCAGATAATTGTTGGCGCACATGTTTATGATAGATTTTTTAACCGTGGTGCTGATGTTCTTGCCTTGCGGCGTTGTCAGAATGCGCTCATTCTTATACATTCCATTTTCATTGATTCCCTTGATTTCTTCCCGAATGATCTTTAGTGCTTTTTTCATTAATACCCTCCCTGCGGCTTGGCCGCTTTTTTATTTATTCCAATTTCTCCTCTCACCCACGGTCTTTCACTCTAAATATTCTGCCAGTCCAGGATGACTTTGCCAGATTGCCCGGAGTTCATGGCCTCAAAACCCTTTTCAAAGTCTCTGACATCAAAGCGGTGCGTGATTACTGGAAGTATGTCTAGCCCGCTTTCGAGCATGGCGCTCATTTTATACCAGGTTTCGTACATTTCTCGCCCGTAGATGCCTTTGATGTTTAAGCCGTTAAAGACCACCTTTTCCCAGTCAATGGTCTGGTTTTTGCTGGGTATGCCCAATAAGGCGATCTTTCCTCCATGATACATTAAATCCACCATGTCACTGAATGCCTTGGGATTTCCGCTCATCTCAAGACCCACATCAAAGCCTTCCTTCATGCCGATGCGGTCCATTACATCGTGAAGATTTTCGTTCTTAACATTAACCGTTACCGTTGCGCCCATTTGCTTGGCCAGACTCAGCCGGTAATCGTTGATGTCGCTGATTACTACGTGGCGGGCACCTACATGTCGGCAGATCGCAGCAGCCATTATGCCGATTGGCCCAGCGCCTGTAATCAATACGTCCTCCCCAACTAAGTCAAAGGACAGGGCTGTATGCGTGGCGTTTCCTAAAGGATCAAAGCAAGAAAAAAGCTCCTCTGGAATGTTCTTGGAGCATTTCCAAACATTGGTGTATGGAATGACCAGGTATTGCGCAAAAGCACCGGGATAGTTTACACCTACCCCCCTGGTATCCTTACAAAGATGTCTTCTTCCGGCCAGACAGTTTCTGCACTTGCCGCAAACCAGATGCCCCTCCCCTGAAACCAATTCGCCGATTTCAAAACCTTCCACATTTGGCCCCACTTGCTCAATGGTGCCAACAAATTCATGACCAATGGTTAGGGGTACAGGAATATGATTTTTCGACCAGTCGTCCCAGTTATAAATATGAACATCGGTTCCGCAGATGGAAGTTTTTTTGATCTTGATCATTACATCATTGGGTCCCAGCTTTGGTACTGGCACCTCTTCTAGCCACAATCCCCGCTCAGCCTTACTTTTTACTAATGCAAGCATCTAATCATCCTTTCTTTTGTCAATGTGTCTGCTTGTACAAATGAAACTATACTATGAACGGGCATTTATATCACAGCACGTACCAAGTGCCAAGGAAATCCACGTCCAAGCGTCGGAAGGGACATCGCCCTACACTAGTGCTGGTCGCAAGCCACTTCGGGCGGTATCCCTTCCCACGCTTTCATCGTATCGCTTTGTGCAATTTATGCCCGTTCACAGTATATCTCAGTCAACTTCAAACTTGTTTTGGAGACTGAGTCTAAGCATAGTCATTATAATAATTCTCCAGAAAATTTCAATATCAATATGGAGATTTCTTAGGGTCTTTTAAAACAATCGCTATTTTTTGCTGCAACACTTATAGCGGATTCGGCGACATCTTACGCAAAGTGGTTTGGATTGTTGTGGTTGAAATATTTATTTTTTGTGCTATACTATTACCAAAGGTACATAGGAAACGAGGAACATTTCACGCGCTTATCCTAAGCGTGTGACCGATTCTGCACTTTCCGCAAGTGGTAAAGTACCGTGGGGCTCCCGCGGGGCCGCAAGTTATCTAAGATTTAGCGGCAAAAAAGCGAGTGCTATGGGTAGAAACATTCTTTTTTCAAAATGGAGGTGAAGCGCATGAAAACAAAATGCTTAGGGTTCTTGAATGCAGCTCTCCATGCAAAGTTGTAGGGAAGATGGTGATTCTTTGCATGGAGTACATGGGTAAATTGCAATAATCTTTTTGA
>CAZSXS010000089.1:0-13333 GCA_964611385.1 uncultured Defluviitaleaceae bacterium | reverse complement strand
AAATCACTTTGCTTTTAACCGTTCCGGGTATCAGTTCGCCTCTTACAGCTATTCGTATACTTGCTGAGATTGGTGCTGATATGTCCCTGTTTGAAACGGCTAAAAAGCTTTGCTCTTGGGCTGGTGTTACTCCGCAAAACAACGAAAGTGCCGGCAAAAAGAAAACTACTCGAATCTCCCGTGCCGGTGCGTATCTCAAACCGCTTTTGGTTCAAATTGCACTTGCTGTTAGTAGTTCAAGTAAACATCCCGAAATAAAAGATAAATACCGAGCTCTAAAAAAACGTAGAGGTCACAAAAAAGCTGTCATTGCTATTGCACGAAGGTTATTGACTGCTATTTGGCATATCCTTAAAAAACAAGAATCTTACAACGCCGAATTTTACCGCAAAGCAGATAAACCCCCTGCTAATCGTGTGCTTACTCCCGAGCAAGCCTTTGCACTTTTGCCCCCGAAATGGTTATCAGATTAAAGAATCTAACCCTGTTGCTTAATCTTCTTGTTAATCCAAAAAATTTAGGCTGCCTCGGCGGTCTGTTTGCTGTACGCTTTTCCGTACGGCTCGTGCCAATCTTCAGCATGTGCTGTTTTCAAACTTCACACCTACAATTGTTCTTGGCAAAACAAGTATAGGGAATTATAAACAAGAATATACCAACAGTTGTTGGTTTCTAAGTATCTCTATTTTGGGAGGCGGCTTTGCAAAGCTGAACGTGACTGAGTATATCATTTCTTGATGAACAACGGAACCAAACTTCACTGCTAAGAATAGTATGTAGTGTATTCTTGATTAGAAAGGAAGTGTGAGTTATGAGCGAAGAGAATACCGCTTTAGTGGAGAATAACGAAACTTGTCCTGCTATTGGTTATCAAGCTGTTAACGTTAATGTTCCAGTAACTGTAAGGCCTTTTGCAAAGACGGGTTCTACAGTAACTCGATGCTGCGGAGCGCCTATTGTAAAATCAGGCAAAAGCATTGGTCAAGGCACTAAAAACGGAATCTGCAATTTTTCAATTGGTCAAAACATTGTTGTTGCGATTCCTGTTGCTTTTGGAGCTGAAGCCACTGTTGGCGACACTTATGTTGATTGCCTAGGAGCATCTGCAGAGGAAATCGATTGTGATACTTTGTCTAATTTAGCTGAACCCAATCAGCCGGAAGCCACTGAATCAAATGCAGCACCTACCGAACCGGCACAGCAAACGAATTAACAGTTTTTTAACTTTACTCAGTCACGTTTAGCTTTGCAAAGCCGCCATGACAATCGTAGAATTATCAGGCTTGAATGAAGGCAGCTTGGTTAATGCTTAAGCGCCTGAGTATGGTAAGGGAGGGTCGGTAGATGCAACAACCATGTTCTGATTATAACGATTCTTATTCAAATGTTGTATACCAAACGGTGGATGTTGGTCTACCGATCTGCTTGAAACCTACTGTAACGGTAGGAAGTATCAAAGTGAAATGCTGTGGTGAACCTCGAGTTGAATTACGGCAAACTGAGCTTGGTACCTGCCCCATCGGAATTAAAGTAACACAAACGATCACGTATAAAATACCTATTGAATATCGAATTGAATCCAATACAGGTGATGTTACATCTGAATGTATAAAAAATATCCCTGTTCTAAATAAGAACCAGCACCGCTGTTAAGCGTTTTTCTATCTAAAAGAGGATAAAAGCCTCACGCAATTCCGAAGATCGGATTCGCGTGAGGCTTTTTTGATCTTATTAGAACTAAGTTATGAACCGTAAGCTATGCTAGGGGTTAACGAGGGAGCTTGACAAGCTAATAACAGACAGATATATTTGTAATCAGCTAGGCCAGACCAAACAAGGGGGAAAAGTATGGTAAATTTAGTTTTTGTAGTAGCGGATGAATTCCGTCAGCAAGCCTTGGGTTTTCTAAACGAGGATCCGGTTTTGACAAAGAATCTTGACAACTTTGCCAAGGAAAGTGCTGTGTTCTTAAACGCCTTTAGTAACTATCCAGTATGTAGCCCATATCGGGGTATGCTTTTTACTGGGAAGTATCCCTATAAAAATGGGGTCATCGGAAACTGCAATTCTACCACAAGCGCCTTTGGGGTGTTTTTGCGGGACAGGGAACGTTGCCTGTCAGATCTATTGTATGAGAGTGAGTACGAAACCGGGTATATCGGCAAGTGGCACCTGGATGCCCCTGAACCTTCGGAGGCGGAATTCTTGGAGGGCTATCGGGGTGACGGAAAGCTCTGGGATGCCTATACCCCACCGGGTATCAAGCGGCATGGGTTTCAATTCTGGCATTCTTATGGCTGCTGCGACAATCATAATGACCCCCACTACTGGCATAACGATGCCAGCGTGGAGGAGCGGATAAAGCCCGGCAAATGGAGCGTGGAGCATGAAACAGATGTGGCGGTTTCCTACATTTTAAATGAAGGGGAAAAGCTCAGAGATCCCCAAAAGCCCTTCGCCTTGTTTCTTTCGTATAACCCGCCCCATATGCCCTTCGAGCAGGTGCCGGAGCGCTATGTAAAGCTATATGAGGATAAGGACTGTGATCAGCTGTTGCTTCGGAAAAATGTATCTCCAGACCAGAATGAACATATTTTTGACCGCACAGAAGGCGATCATAAGCATTATCAAAATGCTCGCGCTAACGTCAAGAACTATTTCGCTGCTGTAAGTGGGGTCGATGAAAACTTCGGTCGAATTCTGAAGGCACTAGAGGAGGCAGGCTGTACGGACAATACGATTGTAGTCTTTACCGCCGACCACGGAGAAATGATGGGTAGTCATGGCATGATGTACAAAAGCATTTGGTATGACGAAAGCTTCAAGCTGCCCTTTTTGATCCGCTATCCAGGGCACATACCTCCAGGTTTTAACGAAACTTTTTTGAATGTGCCGGACTTGATGCCTAGCCTTTGGGCGTTACTGGGTCAAGACAGCGCAAAACTCCCACCAGAGATAGACGGAGAAGATAAAAGTCCCTGGATAGTAAAAGGACAGTATAGCGGAGAGGCCTGTCAGGAAGCCTTTTATCTGTCTCCAGCCGGGAACTTGAGAGGCCTCCGAACACCAGAATATTTTTTGATTGTAAATCGGGATTATCACAATCGAGAAAAATATCTTCTTTATAAGGAAACAGACAAGTATCAGCTTGAAAACCTGGCAGCTGCTATGCCCCAGATGGTTCAAGATTTACGGAATCGGTTGGATATTTGGTTGAAAAAGACAGAAGATGTTTGGAGTTTGTAAAGGAGAAGAAGATGGATTACTTTAATAATACGAATTTGGACTTGAAAGCGGATAAGCATTATGATAGGAAGATGCACCGTAACAAGAGCAATCAAATAGATGTGAAGGAAGACTATTTCAAGCTTCTGAAAAGCTGGTGTGACGCACTGATAGACTTACAGATCACAGACAAGAAGCGTCCTGAGCTTTATGGGGGGATTTTGTGCCCCTCCTGCGCCCGGATTCACGGACGTTGTGCCGATGCGGTTTATCCTCTGTTATATTTGGCAGACAAAACCAAGGACGACAACTATATAGAAGCCGCCAAGCTACTTTTCGACTGGTCAGAAAAAAACATGACAAGGCCGGATGGCTCCTATATTAACGATCCGGATTCCTGGTGGAAGGGGATAACTGTTTTTATTTCAGTGTCCCTGGGAGAGGCACTCTATCAATACGGGCATTTACTGGACGAGGACAGCAGAGAAAAATGGAGCAGACGCTTAAGGTCGGCAGTTGACTTTCTTTATACGAATATTGATGAGATGGACGCGGTCATTAACTATCCAGTCACCTGTAGCGCCGTCATGGCTGTGGCTTACCGTCTTTTTAAAGAGGAGCGTTATGCAAAGAAAGCAAAGGCTCTGGCGGATTTCACCTTACAGCACGTGACAGAGGATGGGTTTTTGTATGGGGAAGGCAAGCCGATCAATACGATTACGCCCAAAAAATGCCGCCCCATTGACATCGGCTATAATGTAGAAGAAAGCCTGGGCGCTTTGGTTACATACGGGCTGATTCTACAGGATCAGGTGGTTTTGGAGAAGACTCAGGCTCTGATGAAAAACCATGCCTTCTTCATGCTGCCGGACGGGGCCTGGGATAACAGCTTTGGGAACCGCAACAACAAATGGACCTACTGGGGAAGCCGAACGTCCGACGGCTGTCAGGTTGCTTTTGGCCTGCTGGCGGCGGAAAATCCCCTCTTTGCCGAGGTGGCCTATCGGAATTTCAAGCTCTACGAACGCTGCACCCATCAGGGGCTTTTACACGGCGGCCCCATGTATGTGGCGGCCAAGGAACCACCCTGCGCTCATCACAGCTTTTGTCATGCCAAGGCTCTTGCCAGTATCCTGGATCACAGCACCAAAAAGAACATCGAAGCCAAGCTTCCCATTGAAAGCTTTGAAGGAGTTCGATATTTCCCTTCTATGGACTTGTATATTGTTCAAAAGGGCGGCTACCGGGCTAGTGTAAGTGGCTATGACTTTGATTATGTGGAGGAAGGACATGCCACCGGAGGCGCTTTAACGCTGCTTTGGCATGAAAAGACGGGGCCGATCCTAGCCGCTACGATGACAAAGTATCAACTGGTGGAGCCTCACAACATGCAGACTCCCCACTATTTTGAAGGGATTTGCAGCAGCCCTCAGATTGAAAAAGTGCTGGGCAAGACAAGATATCGAAGCATCAATGATAAGACAGCGGTCTTAGCGGCAGATATTTCTGATGACAAGATCCACATTACTGCCACCGGCAAGCTGGTGGATGGAGATCAGGTGGGGGACATAGCCTACGAGCTTACTTACGATTTTTCCAAGGATGGTGTATGTATTTCCCTTTTAACCGAGGGAGAAGGCTGCTTATTCCGGCTGCCTGTGATTTCTGGAGAGAACGAAGAATACCAGATAGAGCCTGGAAAGGTCAGTATCTGGAAGAAGGAGCATTTGAAGTTGATGATTGAAAGCCATTGTGCAATGAAAATGCACTGTACAGCAGAAATTGACGACACCATTCCCGGCCGCTTGTTTAATCCAGTGGGCGGGTTTCAGGCTTTACCGCTTGTTTATAGACTGCCGAAGGGGCAGAGAGTTCATATTCGGATATGGCTTGAGGGTTAAAAGGGATATTCATATTATTTTTATACCTAACAATGAAAAAAATGCAAGCACAAAAAAGGTTACTGGAGAATCTCCAGTAACCTCCTATTTGATTTCATTAACATTACTTCTTCTTACCAGCAAGGTAAGCCTCGTTAAGCTCCTTCGTCCATTGCTCTCCACCATTTTTATTTAGCAGGGCAACATACTCATCAAAGTAAGCGAGGGGCTTTTTGCCGGTGATAATGTCAAAGTAGGTTTGCAAGGTCAAGTCTCTTAAGTCGGTACCGACCTTCATACCAGTCTCAGTAGCAGGTACAAGCCACTCAATGTGCATGGTGGTTCGACCATACTTATCGACAAAATCATAATACAATGGATTACTCTTAATTTCAAAGTCATTGTTTGGCAACACATTTAGAAGACCACCACCGGCTAACTTTTGGAAGTCCGTTGTTGTTGCATACTTTTGAGCATCTCTGACTCTTGTCTTTGTTGCTTCATTATAAGTCCAATCCTTACCCTCTACGCCGTCTGCTGCCATAACAAAGGTATCCCAGTCAGTATTGGTATCGTTGAGAATTGCAAACAAGCGTTCTGTCTTAATGGGGTCTTTCATTAAGCTGGTTGTGAAGGACATACAGTTTGAAACAGAACGACCTTGGCCAAAGGTTCCGCTCACGCCATTGGGGCCTACAGGGCCGCCGCTTAAAGCGTAAGTTTCGTTAAACTTTATATTTGGATTTACAGCCTTGGCTTCTTCATAAACAGCACCGCCTCTGGCACCTTCAACCAGCGGAGGATTCCAGTGCATAGCTTGAACATTTCCAGTAATGCCAATTTTTCCGTTGAGGAAGGGAACGGAAGTAGCCCAGTATGAACCCGCTTCACCGTTAGGGAACTCAGGATCAATCAGCCCATCTTTATACCACTTTGCTAAAAGCGCTAAAGCCTCTTTCATTTCGGGTTGGATGGCGGCTATCTCAAAGCTACCGTTATCCATCTTCTTCCAAATCAAAACGTTATTGTTTGATGTGAACATATTCTTAAGAGGGATATGTCCAAAAGCACCGATTACACCATGCATCGCTTCACTAGCAATCGCATAAGTATCTTTTCTGCCACTTTTGTTGGGGTCGTTATTAGCAAAAGCATAAGCAGCCTTTTCAAATTCAGCAAGAGTCTTGGGTACTTCATTGATTCCAACATTCGTCAGCCACTCTTTGTTCCATACCATGATATTATTGGATTGAATCCAGTACATCATCTGCTTAAAGCCGTAAATCTCACCCTTAATCATAACATCGGTAAACTCATTATAATCAGGATCGACCTTATTAACAAAATCCCTGTAGTTCGGGACTTTATCCCACATCGCCTGTGTAATCGGAGCAATAACCCCTTGCTTTACATAGTTGGGTACATTAACCGTTGTGTTGGTAATTCTCAAAATATCAGGAAATTCATTCGCTGCAAGTTTAACAGCCAATGCATCTCCCGTAGCGGCATCACCCCAGAAGTTAAACTCAACGTTATACTTATCTTCAAAATACTTGATTATGTGCGTGTTTTTCTCTGAATATTGAATACCAAAGGCCCATTCAATTTTTGAACGGGGTGCTGTCTTGAGGTCTTCTTCAGTAACCTTAGCACCCATATTGCCTCCGGCACCCGTATCGGTACCACAAGCCGTAACACCTAGCAACATAGCAAAAACACATGAAATAGCTAAAAATCTTTTCATAAATTTCACTCCTATTCATTTTAATTTTTACTATTATAAACTCCCTGCGGAGAATATAATCAGACGGATTTACCCCTTTAAAGAACCAATCATAACCCCCTTTACGAAATATTTTTGAAGGAAGGGATAGATACAGATGATTGGCAGTACGGAAACCATCAGGGTTGCCATCTTCATACTTTCTGTATTGACCACAACCTGCTGAGAGGCCAGTTCCATTTCCAAATCCTGAACCTTCCCTTCAATGATGATTCTGCGTAACAAAAGCTGTAACACATACTTGCTGCTGTCTGTGATATACAGCAAACAATCGAACCAAGCATTCCAATGACCCACAATAGACCAAAGGGCCACTGTTGCCAAAACCGGCTTAGAAAGGGGAACGATAATGCGGGCAAGGATAAAAACCTCGTTTGCGCCGTCAATTCTGGCGGCCTCTTCAATTTCAGCCGGAATCCCCATAAAGAAGTTCCTTACAATAATCAAGTTAAAGGTATTGATTGCACCAGGCAGTATTAAGGCAAAAACTGTATTTCTCAACCCCAGATTTCTAACTAGAAGATAACTGGGAATCAAACCGCCACTGAAATACATGGTAAAGACCAACAACCCCGTCCAGAAGGAACGGTTTGGTAAATACTTCTTGGCTAGGGGATAAGCACCCAAAACATAAAGTCCTAAGGATATAAGCGTTCCAAAAAGGGTTCTTACGATGGTATTATAATACGACCTCCAAATTTCCTTATATTGAAAAACACGGATATACCCATCCCAACTGATCTGCTTCGGAAAAATTTTGAGCCCATATGAGTTGACAACAGAAGCAGGGCTTAAAGATACAGTAATGACTTGCAAAAAGGGAACAACCGTAGCCAAGCAAAGCAGTAGCAAGATCGCATAAACAAAAAAGTCAACGACAAAATCGCTTAGAGTGCGTCTATTCTTAACCGATAAGTTCATTCTTTCTTCCCCTTTCTACCAAATGGAATAATCTGAAAATTTACGGGAAATAGAGTTCGCCGTCATTACAAGCGCAAAGGCAATGACATTTTTAAACAGCCCCACGGCAGACGCATATGAATAGTTCAGCTTTTGGATGCCTTCCGTATAGGTATAGGTGGAAATTACATTTCCAACACTCATAACCTGTGCGTTCAGAAGGTTGAATACTTGATCAAAATCATCATTGATGATACCACCAATAGCAAAGATAAACATGATAACGATAACGGATGTAATGGAAGGAAGGGTAATGTACCAAATCTTTTTCAAGCGGCCACAACCGTCAATGTCCGCTACATCGTACAACTCGGGATCAATATTGGTTATGGCGGCGAGGTAAACCACGGAAGACCAACCGACGCTTTTCCAAATGGAACTGATAACCAGAATGGAGCGAAAATATTTAGGTTCGCCCAGGAAATAAATGGGTCTGAAGCCAAAGAGTTCAATGAAATAGTTCACAACACCTCTGGAAGGAGAGAGCACCTCAATAACAATACCGGCAAGCACAACCCAAGAAATGAAATGAGGAAGATAAGAAACCGTTTGTGTAAATTTTTTAAAATACTTGTTCCCGACCTCATTCAGCAAGAGGCAGAGTAAAATGGGAGCGGGGAATCCGAAGATTAACTTATATGTACTGATTAAGAGTGTATTTCGCAAAACGGGCAGAAAATACATTCCAGAAAATAAGGTTTTAAAGTTTTCAAAACCCACAAACTGACTGCCAAATATACCTTTCAGAGGGATAAAGTCTTGAAATGCGATCACCACACCATACATAGGTATATAATGAAAAATGATGTAGTAAGCTAAGACTGGGAGCAACATAAACATTAACTGCTTATGCCGTATGTAGTTTTTAATCATGGAAAACCCTACCTTTCAATGAAAAATTTAAACAAGGTATTTACAGACGAGTACCAGGTACATATAATGTAACAAACGTTAAGCAAAAAAACAACCTTTATTTATTTATATTTATGAGTATATCTGTTCCATTGTTATTTTTCAAGGTATATTTTATTCTTTAAATTGTATTTTATAACCATACTGGAGATGATTTTTTTGACGGAGAAGAAGTGCACCATAATCAATGAGGTCAGAACTGCAGTGGTATTTAAACTACCAAAGCCCTTTCGACTGATGCATGTTTTTGAGCGAGGCGCCGGTTCAAGACAAAGCTTGCACATACACGATTTCTTTCACATTAACAGTGTCACCTCTGGCACTGTGCAGATTTTAGCCAATGGTGAGGCATTTACTCTTTCGGGAGGGCAAGTGTTTATCATACGCCCTCAGGTTCCTCACAGTCACTATTCGGAATCTGGTTATACCCAAATCGGAATTGACATGTTTGATGAGGAAGATGAGCGTGGCTTGTGCAGTTTCTTTAAAGAAATATTTCCAAATCCTGTTACAATCGTTAGCCTTACAGATGTGCCCAAGGGATTTGAGGAGGTTTACAGAATGGCAAGAACCATGAGCACGCTGAACTTTCTAAAGACAGCAAACTTTGTGGATTCTACGATCATACGTCTTCTGGAGACTTATGACAAAAATTTGAAGCCTTTTCGTGATCGTTTTCTGGATATTCTGGAGCAGAACAAAAATTACCTCTTGTCCTTAGATCAGATCTGTACCCTTTTCAAATTAAGCAAGACCCATATTGAGAGACTATGCAATCATGAATTTGGCTGCGGAGTCCGAGAATATTGCAATAAAATAAAGCTGATGAAGGCCTCATTGCTCTTAGAAACCACCAACCTGCCGATCAAGGAGATCGCACATGAGTTAAATTTCTATGACCTGAGTCACTTCAACAGCTTTTTTAAAAAGAAAAAAGGTGTGACACCCAGCCAGTACCGTTGTTCATCCAGAAAAACGGTCTAGCCCTTTGATTGTATCCATTCGACCTTACCCTTCGGTAATCTTCACCACATATCGTTTAATACTCTCCATAAAACGCTGCTCCGTAAGCTTGCCCTTGGCGATGGAACCCAAGCCCTTTTCCCACTTCCCGGTCGTCTCTGGGGACTTAAGCTCCGGCAGAACCACGGAGATCAGCATCTTGGCCTTTTCTGTAGGCACAAGGGTCTTTCCCTTTCGTTCGAGATAAGCCACCTGAATCAGCCGCTCAATGATGGCGGCCCTGGTAGCGGGGGTGCCAAGACCAGACTCTTTCAGCTGCTCCTTTAAGGCCTCGTCCTCTACAAAGCGCCCGGCATTTTCCATGGCCGATAAAAGACTGGCATCCGTGTAAGGCTTGGGGGGTTGGGTCTTTTTGGTCAAAAGCTTGGCCTCGACCAAGGTGGAAACAAAGCCCTTCGAAACATTGGGCAAAAGCCCGTCAGAACCTTCTGCATCGGCAGCAGTGTTGGTCTTTTTCTTCCCCTTTTCTTCCTTGCCTTCTGTCTTGCCCGAACCCTCTTTACCCACGTCCGTCTTAGCCCCCTCTGCCTTATCAGCCGCCTCCATGCCCTGAAAAAGCAGCATAAAGCCCAACTGGACAATGGTCTTTCCTCGGCTTAAAAAGCACTCCCCCTCTACCTCTGTAAAGAGTCTGGTCAGCCGGTAGATATAATTGGGATAAAAGGCGGCAATAAAGCGGCGTACAATCAGATCATAGACCTTTCTTTCATCCGCAGTCAGCAGCTTCAGATTCGGAACCTTGTCCGTAGTAATGATCGCATGATGGTCGCTAACCTTGGAGTCGTCCACAATCCGCTTGGTAATAGGCAGCTTTTCCAGGCCTAAGAGATAATCCGTGTAGGGCTTGTATTCAGCAATGCCAAGCTTTTGAATTTTCCCCCGAAGCTCACTTACCATATCACTGCTCAAGTAATGACTGTCGGTTCTTGGGTAGGTGATCAGCTTACGCTTTTCGTACAGATCCTGGGCGATGGACAGAGTCTTTTGTGCCGAAAAGCCAAAGTTTCGGTTGCAGTCCCTTTGCAGCTCTGTCAGGTCATACAAAAGATACGGCGGTTGCTTCTTTTCCTCGTTCTCTATGCCCGTGACAACAGCTTGCTTCCCCTTTACTTTTCGGATGATTTCCTCTGCCTTGGCCTTGTCGGGGATTTTAGTGTCGTACTTCTCCTTGGCTTCGCTGTCTTGAGCATTGCCTTGGCCACCTTGTAAGCTTTCGTTTGGATTGCTTTTGGGACTGGCTTTAGCGCTGCTCTTGCTGATCCAGGTTCCGGTATATGAAATCAACGAACCCAGGCCCTTTTCGTCTTTACGCCCATCCATAGCCACACCGAAGGCAGCTCCTTCTTGTATTGTTTTCCCTTCTTGTATCGTTCCCCCTACTTGTATTGTATTCCCTTCCGGCTTTCCCTCTCCATCAGCCTGAAACAAACCCTGTATTTCCCAATAATCCATGGGCTTGAAGGCATCAATTTCCTTTTGCTTTTCCACCACCAGGGCGAGGGTTGGGGTCTGCACCCGGCCTACAGAAAGCAGCGTATTGTACTTCAAGGTATAATAGCGGGTGGCATTGATTCCGACCAACCAGTCTGCTTCGGAGCGACACTTGGCTGAACGGTACAGATTATCAAAATCTGAGCCGCTTTTCAGATTCGAAAAGCCTTTCTTGATGGCTGCGTCCGTCATGCTGGATATCCAAAGGCGCTTAAAGGGTTTTGTACAGGCCAGGCAGTGATAAATATACCGAAAAATCAACTCGCCCTCCCGTCCGCTATCGGTGGCCACAATGATGCTTGTTATCTTCGGGCTGTTCAACAGCTTTTTGATAACATTAAACTGAGCGATGGTTTTTGGGATGGGTTTGATGCGGATGTCCGAGGGGATAATGGGAAGCTTATAAGCACGCCAGGCTTTTAAGGATGGATCATAGTCCTCCGGCTCAAAAAGACTGACCAAATGTCCCACCGCCCAAGTGACTACGTATTGGGTCGAATATAAAAAGCCGTCGCCTTTACTCTTACAGCCAAGCACTCGGGCCAAATCCCGCCCAACGGAAGGCTTTTCAGCCAATATAAGCTCCGGCATAAGTCCCTCCTGTTATAGTTGAACCGGAAACCGATAGAAGCACAGAACCGGCATATAGTTATAAAGATCGCAAGGCATGAAGAAGGTGGGGTTTTGCCCGTGACCAAGGCTTACATATACCTGGTCGCCTTGGGCAACAGCCGCATCTAAGGTCAAGCTCATTTGATTGCCCTGGAACTTCATCCTGCGGATAGAGACAGGATTTTCGTTGACCGTCACATAAAAAGGATGCTTATCCGCCTCATAAAGCGTTTCAGAGCTATAACCATAGAGTCCGGCATAGACGTTATCAAAGGTCAAATCAATGGTATTGGCATCGCGTAAAACAGCCTTTTGAATATCGGGGGCCTTAAAGCGCTCTGTTTTCCCGAACAAGCCCAGAGCGGAAAGGGCTAGTCTTTCGCCGATTCTTAAATTGCTGTGGGCATTATTATGAATCTCGTCGGAAAGGGTCATATCAATGGCAGGCACAACGAAAACATTTTTATGATGGGCGGCAACACGCTGAGCCTCACGAACCATACTCCAATAGTGGTTTGGGCTTTCGGTTTCGGGATATAGGCGATTCAGCTGCACGGTAAAGAAGGCAAGCTCTGGGCAATCCAAGTCCGTTCTCCACTGATCCACCATATTTAAAAAGCGTTGGCAGTAGCTTTGCGCCGTATCCTCTCCGGCATCTGAGCAGCCCTGATACCACAGCACGCCTCTTACTTTTTTATTACTCAGGGTATTCATACTATCCAGCATACTTTTATAAAGCTCGCCGTTTTCGTTCGGGTTCCACCTAGCAAGAGGCGAACCACCCAGGGACGCCTGCACAAGACCGATGGGGCAGCCCAGGGCTTTTTTCAGCGTCTTGGCAAAGTTCAGCATAGGCGAATGGGCAGAATTCGCAGCCTCACAATTCACCTCATGAACAGAACCAGTGGAATCATTCAAAGGGTGAGAGGCTACATCCCAGAGGCCATTATTTTTCAGCAAATGCACCCCAAGTTCAGGAGGGTCATTGACATAATCCCTTCCATAACCGGCGGAATTACTCTGGCCGGCGATGACAAAGACCTCCCCCACGCCCACATGGTGAATAAAATCCCCCCGGGTGGCCCACTCCAAGGTGAGCAAGTTCTGATCATTGAGGCAGGTTTCGATCCGGTAAAGGCCGCCGACTGGAATCCCGTCCACCATAAGCTGCCAATGCCGATCGTCAATCAACTCCGCCTCTTTCCAATCGACAACGGGCATTCCATTATCCTCAGAGGTCACTCGCACGAAGACCTTAAAGCCAAGGGAATGATCCTCCAAGCGGGGAACAAAGCGTCCGGAGAGCTTACAGCTTCCGAAGCCATCTTTTTGCTGTATTATTTCATAGGGCAAGGGCCCTTTTTTAATCAATACGCCAAACATAATATCCTCCTTATATTAAGGGATAAAACCGTGGGGGAAGGGAGAAGAAAACTTTTTTCAAACG
>CAZSXS010000088.1:0-14087 GCA_964611385.1 uncultured Defluviitaleaceae bacterium | reverse complement strand
TAAAAAAATGATACATAAAGATGCTTATATTCATTCAGATCAGGGGGTTCATTATACAAGCCCTAAATTTCAAAAGCTTTTAAAAAAGTTTAAACTTGGCCAGTCTATGTCATGGCTTGGAAATTGTTGGGATAATGCTCCACAAGAATCATTTTTTGGCCATATGAAAGATGAGATTGATTTTAAATGTTGCACTTCTTTTGATGAATTACAACATCTTATTGATTCATATATGGATTACTATAACAATTATAGGTTTCAATGGGGTCTAAAAAAGCTGACTCCTGTCCAATACAGAAATCAGCTTTTAGTTTCATAGGTTTTTTTAGCTGTCCTTGACAATGGTTCCACTTTACCTTTTGCATCGGTCTAATTTATACAATATTATTTTCAATGACCCAATTTCGGTCTTTTGTTATTCCATGTCCTTCACTGCATTTCTGATTAAATCATATCGTTCATTATTCAAGATATCCAACATACATTTGTACGGATCTAATTCAAGAGACAGAATCATTTTCGCGATGCTAACAGAAAAACCACTGACCAAAGCCACTCCTAACTCATTCTCTTTCAAAGGGATGGTGTTAGTACGCGAATTCACATTCCAAAAAATCAAACGGGGTAAGGAATAGTTGCATTTATTGTATTCATCTTTTATCTGGGTAAATAAGTGCTTTTCGGCATTTTGAGCACAGCGATCAAACTCCATATCACTGATAATAATGATATTTTTTGGCAGCTCGGCTTGTTCCATTTGCTTTGTTTGGGCGGTATGCAGAATCAACTGGAACACCTTATAAATATCTGTGTTCGCAATCTCATCATAGGCAAGGGCAATCTGTAGCTTTTCCTTTAAGGACTTACCTTTGGATAAATCCACAAGCTGCGGATTTTGACTGAAGGTAATATATTGATCCTTAAAATCACCGCTACTTTTCTCCGCAAAATAAATGGCCAATGCATTTGCTACAGACAAGGCTATGCAGTCCGAGTTCCCTATGGGTACTTGCATACTGCCAGAACCATCAGCAACCACTATTGTATTTTCCAACGCCGGTATATCTGGGAGATTTTTCCAAAGCTGCTCTAGGGTTTCATCATAATAGCTTAGATTATAGGCATTTACGATCTCATATGGGTATAACACAGAAGCATTAATCTTGGTTTCACCCTGCACCAACTGCTCTAAGTAAGCCAGACGTCTTTCTTCATCGTTGCGCAAAAATGCATTTTTGTATAGCAAATTTGCCTTCGAAGGAACTGCCTCATATTTGATTTCATCAAAGCGCTTGGACGACAGTTTACATTCTACAACATCAAGATAACTTCTAAGCTTTGACAGGGTTTTTCGATATTCTTTTTCTGTCATTTGTATTTTTTTGGCAATCAATTTTCCTAGCTTCTTTGTGTTTTCGTTTGAGGCATTTACGCTGGGAAGCCACTTAGCCAGAAGGGATATGTTCTCGTTTTTTTCCATAGCTTGTATGTCAGAATGGAGTTGGATTTGGATTAATGCTATCACCTGGTTTTGAACCTTTGTTTCCAGTAACAAAAGCAAGTCATCAAAGCGACCGTATTCTGGAACTAGCGGAACAAGATTGGATATAGGAACTTCTTCATGATTTTCAGTCAAATACTGCAAAATAATCCTGAAAAGCCTTCTTTCGCCCAAGCCACCGCGTACATCTCTGGCATAAAAAAGCCAAACTAAGGCAGCCTTACGGTCTTCAAAATAAGCTTTAATAAATAGATTGATGATTTCTTGCTCTGATCTACCACGTAGAGAGGCTACCGCAAAATTCAAGTCCAGAAGGTTTTTACCTGTGGTTTTATAGCCCAAGGCCAAGTTTTCTGTTACAGATACATTCAATTCTTCATCTAAGCTTGTTTTTAACTGACTATAAAAACTCATTGCACCCCTCCATCACGCTGTTGATGCTTATGTATTCAGTACCGTTTTGCTTTACAAAGCCGCCAAACAGAACAATATAATTGATCATGGCTGAACCAAGGCGACTTAGAAAATGTTTAGACTGAGTATAGGAACAAGACGCATGTTTTCGATTTTAAGTCGATTTTTAGGTTGCTGTAAGCGTCTTTGTGATTTGTCTTTTCGAAACCAGGAGAGGCAGGAATCGAACCTGCAACATTTTCCATAATCTTGGAGTCAGTTGCTGTTTAAGCTTTTGTCAAAGCTCATTATTTGCTCTACCATTGAGCTACTCTCCTAAGGAAACAAGACGCTTTTTCGGAGTTGAACCGGTCATGCCAAGTTGCTGTTAGCGTCTTTTTTTCTTGAACCGTATTGTAATGTGAATGCCTGCATAAGTCAATTACAAACCAGTTTTAATTTGTTTTCAAACATGTGACGAAGCAAATACGATGGAATCGCCCTGGATGGCAATTCGTTTGTTGGTGGAGTGATAGAACATTTCTGCACCTACTCGTATCTCTCCTGCCTGTTTGGTAGAACGTACCAGTATGGAGGCAATGCCGGCTTCGGCACAAACGGGGTTTGCTCCTATCCGCCAATCCCCTACTAACGCACCTTCACCTTCTACACTGAACAAAACGGGATGCCTGTCCCCTGTCAAAGGAACAAGATTTCCGTCCCCATCCACAACCTTGCAATAGATCAGCAGCAGATCGGCCCCATCGGCATACAGGGGAACATCCATAAAATCTGCCTCCAGCTTCAAAGAAACAGGAACACCAGGAGATTTTCGATACTCCGTAGCTACAACCCTCTCATGAAGTAGAGCCTCGGCTTTTAACACAGAGCGCTCACGACTTTTAAAGCGAGAACGTACAGCTCGGAAGGTAAAAGGTGGGAAGGGCACAGCTAAGGGGTCAGCCTTTTGCTCCGCCACCAGCACATCATTATGATAAAGACGAACTGTATCCGCATTGGAATAAATAACAACATCATCGGGGCTGATTTCCATCCACCAGTTGGCAATATATAGAACGGGCCCAACTTTTTCTACTGGCTGCTGACTCTTCATAAAATAATAGGAGAACTTAGGCACACGGAACAAATCCAGAAATCCGCCCCAGCAAGGATTGATATGATAGCCCCGGTTGTGCTCGATACCCGGCCAGATCCCAAAACCACAGATATTGGGCTTATTCACCATATTAAGGTAATGATTGGTAGAACATTGCGGATCCAAACCAAGCATCCGATCCACGGACCGCTGCATAGCAAAATCCCCCCAACCTCTGGGAACTCGCCATGCACAACTTTGATCCGTCCAGTTGTCGGGAGCATCGCCATATTCTCGTATCCACACAGGGTAATCACCCTTGGTGCCAAAGCGTTTTGTGGGGTCATAACCTACCATGCCTGGCTCTAGCATTCCTGGGTCATATTCACGATAAGAAATGTCCGTAGGTCCATGATCAGAGGCAGTATAACAAGGAGCATAAGGATATTCTTCATGGACGATGGCCTGGACTTTTTCCTGGAATGCAGCTGGCATTGGAGTTTCATTTAAAATTGGCTCCCACAGAAGAATACAGGGATGGTTGCGCTGCCAACGTATCATGTCACGCACATTTTGATAAGCTTGCTCCACAAAGGCGCCCTCCTTAAACCACTGCCAACCTGGGGCACTTACGATGAGCGTTATACCCAGAGTATTGCAGCTTTCTACAAAGGAAGTGGAAAAAGGATAGTGAGAGCGAATATTTCTCATACCAATTTGGCTTAATTTGAGCAAATCTCGTTTGAGTAAACCATTAGGGACAGCATTACCGACATAAGGATAGGTTTGATGATAATTTGCTCCGGAGATTCGCATGGATTCTCCATTAAAGATCAATTCTTTGTCAAAGGTGAATTCAAAGTTACGGATTCCAACGGTAGTGTGTACATGGTCTTTGACCTGTCCTTCATAGATCAGCTCCGTGCTTAGTAGGTAAAGATTTGGAGATTCTGGGCCCCAAAGTTGTGGATTTATTACATTCAGGCAGCCTTTCACATGCTTGTTCTGCCCGTGAGGCAGGGTTTCCTCTATCTGAGTTTGTGCTACTAGCTTTCCGTCCTTGTCCTTCAAAACCAAGTTTAAGCAAAAAGCTTCTTGATCCGATTCGTTCTGAACATGAACCTGGACATTGACCTTTGCGCTTTCCTTACTAACTTCTTCTGTCCAAACAAAGACTCCGCCACCGGCTACTTGATTCGCCAAGAGAGGATGGCTTATGTACAGCTTATCGCTTACAATCATTCGGGCTTCCCTATATAAACCCCCGTCATAGGTAAAATCCAAGTCCCCCTGCGACTTACCTGGTGGGACATCGCCATTATCAGAATTATCCAAGATAAGCAGAAGCCGATTTAGGCCTGGCTTCAACTCTTCTGTTACATCAGCTACCAAAGGGATATAGCCGCAGAAATGTGTTTTTTGAAGGCTACCATTGACAAAAAGTTCTGTCACACCCATAGCGCCTTCAAATTCAAGGATGATCTTTTTATTTTCGCACTCTTTGGGAATCAAAATCTCCTTTTCATAACAGCACTTTCCTTGATAATTTAAGCATCCACTGGAAATTGCTGGTGTAAGGGAAACCGTATGTGGCAAGCATACCGTTTCCATCTCGGAAGAGGGTTTTGCTCCCAAGCAAAAACGCCAGCCTTGATTTAAGGATACAATTTCCCTAGTTATTTTTTCCTTCATTACCACGCCTCTTTTCTCTCATAGACCTTACCGGAAGGCTTTAAATAAGCCGGATATGAATTTGTTTGTTATGAAAGTAATATTCATAAGTCAAAAGGATTATAGCAAACATAAATCTTTTGTTCAAGGACTATACTGTGAAGTCCAAGCATAACCTTACAATTTGACAACAAAAAAACAAGGCTTTTAAGCGTCCATTTATCGCTCAAAAGCCTTTTACTTTGCAACTCAACTTTCAAGGGTTCCTGACCTATCCCCACCTCAAACGCTTTTTCAAATTTCAAAATGAAAAGGAATCAGGCACCCTCAAAAAAACTACCTATTTTAGGGTCTTTCAAAATTTCCGTGGGATTGATACCACCCTCAATGTCCGGCTTTTTTGAAAGATGAGGATGGGTGGTGTTTTGAAAGGCCTCTATTTTATAATCAAATTGAAAATTAAATTTCTCATCTCATCGGAAAAGTCTTCTCCGCATTCGATAATCATGTCATTTTCTTGGGTGGTTATCCAGTTCACAGTTACCTTATTGTCACCAGCAGAGGCTTCATCCATATCCATAAGCATGTTTAGGAGAAGCTTTGCGGTGGAGCTGTTGAAGTATTGCAACTCACAATCGAAGGTGAAGGTTCCAAAATTGCTTTTTAGGTAATCATCAAGCCATCCGGTAATGTCCTCGTAATATTCAGACACGTTCCGGGGGAAGGAATCCCCTAAAAAACGCATGTACTTCTTCTCCTCGTCTACAATAATGTGTGGTGTTGATCCGGTTTTTTCTTTTTCTAGTTTAAACATAATGTATTCTTCACCACCTTTACCCTATGGTCACAAATAACGTGAAGAATGAGTGCCTTTCATCAAGAGGCATAAAGTTGTATTCCATTTTTGAACTTGCTCGCCTGGCAATCTCAATGAGTCCGATTTTCGCCTCCTTGCTTTTGGGATCCCATTCACCCTTAATTTGTTCCATATAGTATTTACGCAGTTCCTTCTTGTCAAGCATATTTAAAAAATCAATTTCATTTTTTAATTTATCGCCTTGCTCGGTCTTTATCTTGTGGCCATGCTGAAGGAAATACTTCTTTTCCACTCTGCCCAAAGCCAAAACCCCAGAAGCTGCGTCAAAATTTTCCCCTGTTGTCTCGCTTGAAAACTGTTCCTCTTCAACGGAGTATCGGAGTATCTGCCTTACCTGCTCCACAAAAACCGAAAACACTGCTTGAGAGAGCGAAAAGGGCAGCTTCTCCGCTTCCAAGACCTTCTGAAGCGTAGTATAGATTCCCTCCAGGCCCCCTGCCCAGATGGGGCCGTAAAACATGACGTGGATATTATTTTCTCGAGTCATCTTATTGTATTCAAGCATATTCAAAATCATTGTGAAGCCTCCTCAAATTTTAAAAAAGTAAATCGGTTCCGTCCGTTTTTTTTGGACAGATACAGTGCCTCATCCGCTCTTCTTATATAATCCTCATTTTTTTGTGTAAATTCAACCTTTGCGCAAGTCAACCCTATGGAAAGGGTAATGTAGCTCGCGGCTTCGTTTTTTTCGTGGGGGATCTTGCAATCCCGCATAGAATCTAGTACTCTTTCGGCTATCTTTCTTGCGCCAACCTCTTCTGTATTAGGGAGTACAAGTATGAATTCCTCCCCACCATAACGCGCAACAAAATCGTCCTCCCGAACAATACAGTTCGAGAGGGTGTTTGCCACCGTTTTCAGGCAGTCATCACCGGCGCTATGACCGTATGTATCGTTAAACTTTTTGAAGAAGTCAACGTCCAACATCATAACTGTGAGGAACCCACCAGAACGGGACAAGGTTTTGATTGCCTTTTGTAGATTTTCTTCCAAGTAGCGCCGATTGTAGATTCCTGTCAACGCATCGTGCTGAACCTTACCCAACAAGTCCAGCTTGTCTGTATTTAAGTCAACCGTTGTTTTGTCGGAGAGCTTCGTCACCCTTCTCAGTTGCTTGAGCATATGCTCATACTCTTGGGTGAGACGCTCATATTCCTGAAGGTACAAAGGATGATCATCGCTCAGGCTCGCAAGAAAATCCTTTGCGTGAGAGAGAATGACCGCCTCTCTTTCAAACAAATCATGCATAGGTATCCTCCCTTATAAAGCTTTCCGGCTTAACAATATATTCAGTGATTTATTTCACCCTATAGCTATCCCTGTGCATCTTCTTTCAGAGGCCTTTCACGATACTCCATTTTGCCCCTTCAGTTCTGACACGGTTACGTCAGGCGTTTACTAAACCCACCGGACAGGGTAACAGCACTTGTTATATTATAATGAAACAAGCCCTCTGATGTGACAAAAAAACACCCCTGAAGGAAACCTTTTCCTTTAGGGGTGTTTTCAATATTATTTCAAGCCGCTCAAAAACGCTTTATTAAACTCGAACATTTCATCCACCATACTCTTAATCTCACTCATGGAGCAAACTGCTTGGGTAAGGGGATCGTTCAGTATGGAATAGAAAACCTTTCTCTTGTCACCTGTTAAGAAAGCTTCCACAGCCATTTCTTCACATAAGGCGCTTTGATTTACCAGAACAGCCAATTGTGGCGGCAGAGAACCGACAGCGATGGGTCGTATGCCTTCCTTACAAGCCAGAGTTGGTACCTCTACACAGCAGCCTTTTGGTAGATTTTCAATGAGGCCGAAATTCCGAACATTACCGTTAAACTGGAAGTTAGTATAATCACCGAAGCAGGCATTAAAAATCGAAGCAGCATATTCATGGCCCCGTTCTATATTAATATCCTCTTTGCCTAGCCAATCAATGATACTTTCTTTCCAATCATCCTCACGCTTTAAGTACTCATCCCGAATGTAGGCATAAACCCCAGGATTCCAGCCAGTACCGTGGGTACAGTACTTCTCAATCAGATCCGGACGCTTGCGAAACCAAGCGTTATACTCCGAATTATGACCAGAGGATTCGGTGACATAATAATCCATATGTAAGAACATTTCATTTCTTACGATTTCTTCATTATAAATTTCAGGCTTCTTCATAGCCTCTCTTATTAAAGGATAGGCATCCTGTCCTTTAACCTTGTACTCCAGATAGAAGGCCTGGTGATTGATCCCCGCACAAAGGTATGTAACATCCTGATAATCAACACCAATCCACCGAGCCAACATCTCTGAGGTACCCTGCACACTGTGGCAAAGGCCGGTAATATTCAACTTGGTTTCGGACTGAACGGTTCTGCATAACATGGCCATAGGGTTGGTATAATTCAAAACCACAGCATTAGGAGCATACTTTTCAATATCCCGACAGATTTCCATTATAACAGGGGCCGTCCGTAGATAACGGAAAACACCAGCTGGGCCCCGGGTATCTCCTACATTGATATCCACGCCGTATTTCTTTGGGATTTCAATATCATGACGCCAAACATGTATGCCTCCGGCCAAAATTGTAATAGCTACACCGTCTGCATTTTCCAAAGCCTCCGCACGGTTGGTCGTGGCCTTTACTCTGGCAGGATACTTCCCTTTTTCAATAATTTTCTTCACAGCTTGCTCAATATAAGAAAGCCGTTCCTCATTTACGTCCATCAGAGCAATCTCACAATCACTCAATTCAGGAAAACTTAGGATATCCTTCACCAGAGTTCTGGTAAAACCGAAGCTTCCTGCTCCTATAAATGCAATTTTTCTCATAGTTGCCTCCTTAATAAGGTAAAATATTTATCCTTTCATCGCCAAGTACACAGCGCCCATTTCAGGCTTTTCCTTTTGAATGATGACTGTGGCCTTGGGGAAAGTCTTTTTAATAAGACCGGAGAGTAAAGCACTGATATTTTGGTTGTTCGTAATAATAGATCCAGACAAAACAAAGGGACCTTCTGCCATGCTTAAAACCTGGGCCAAGGGCTTCACTAAGGAAAATAAAGCTTTGGATGCTTGATCTTCAATAATCTTGGCTATGGCATCCTCTTTAGCAGCATGCTTGACCAAAATAGCAATCTCCATAATCTGAGACTTACTGAGACGTTTGGAGTAAATTAAATCTGTTATTTCATAGATACTTTTAATTTGCAAGTATTCCTTGATTTTCTCGGTAAGGATGGTTGACTGTATCCGGCCTTCAGCAGCCATCAGTACACATTTTACAGCCTCCATGCCAATCCAGTAGCCTGAACCGCTTTCATCAATGAGAGAACCAAAGCCTCCTACAGTATGAAGTTTATGCTCCCGATCTAGGGCATAAGCCACAGAATTCAGAGTAGACATAACCAATATCCCTGGTTCACCTTTGGTCTCCGATGCCAAGGCACACTCTAGATCATGAACCACCTTAATTGGGCAAGTGATTTCCAAATCTCGCAGCATTTTTTCCATTTCATATATTTTATCATTAACGGTAGACAAAAGTTTCAAGCTGGTACCATGGTCAGAGCCCAGGCCATTGGCCCCCACGCATAAGGCTTTACAATCGGATAATTTTGTTTTTGTTAAGGCGTTAAACTCGTTGATGAGACGCTTTAAATTTTCTTTGACTGTTTCTGCCGCATTCTGATTCAAATTTAAGCTGTTACCGGCATGCCTTCCAAGGACTTTTCCGTCCTCATCCACGGCCAGTAATCTCGAATAGGTTCCAGAGCAGTTAATTCCAATATAATACATGCTTTGCTTCCTCCTGTGGATTTCAGAGTTTATTCTATAGTAGTATATCCAGTTTTCGGCTTTTTCAAAAATTTGATTAAGGATATCTTTTTATAAATGGCTTGTCAAGAACCATATGCTAGACTCAGTCACGTTCAGCTCTGCAAAGCCGCCGTCCAAAACAATAGAATTGAAGCAAGTTAAAGGATGGCGGCTTGGTAAATGTTTAAGAGACTGAGTATAGACACTTTCAGACTTCCCCTTGGATTGCACGTAAATTTACCCTATCTGAAATAATCTTGTAAAATTGACGGTATTTTCAACTCATAGCTGTTTCTTTATACATTATTATTAGAACCCTATACACAGAATTGTATAAAATTATTAATTAATCAAACAGTTAGTTTACCCTTATACAAAAACAACAAAAGCTATGAGTAATCTTTGGTTAGACTCAACATAGTATCACGAATAAAAATCATGTATGATGTGTATGAAAAAATCATTGAATAAGACTTGAAAAATGAAAACAAGAATTCAAGGAGGTTATGTTTAATGGCAAGTTTAAAAATGAAAAACTTGGTTAAAAAATACTCTAACGGTTTTGTAGCGGTTTCCGACTTCAATTTGGATATTGCAGACAAGGAATTTATTATCTTCGTAGGCCCTTCTGGTTGTGGTAAGTCCACTACCCTTCGTATGATCGCTGGTCTGGAAGAAATCAGTGAAGGCGAACTTTACATAGGCGACAAACTCATGAATGACGTTGCTCCTAAAGACAGAGACATTGCCATGGTTTTCCAAAACTATGCATTGTATCCTCACATGAGCGTGTACGATAATATGGCCTTCGGTTTGAAGCTGAGAAAGACCCCCAAGGCTGAAATCGAAAAGCGTGTACGTGCAGCTGCCAAGATTCTTGACATTGAGCATTTGCTGGACAGAAAGCCCAAGGCGCTTTCCGGCGGACAAAGACAAAGAGTTGCAATGGGTCGTGCGATCGTTCGTGAACCCAGAGTATTCTTGATGGACGAACCTTTGTCTAACCTTGACGCAAAACTCAGAGTTCAGATGAGAACCGAGATTTCTAAGCTTCATGAAAGACTGCAAACCACATTCATCTACGTTACCCATGACCAAACCGAGGCTATGACCCTTGGTACCCGTATCGTTGTTCTTAAAGATGGTATTATCCAACAAGTGGATACTCCTCAAAACCTTTATCACAGACCAGACAATTTATTCGTTGCTGGTTTCATTGGTTCTCCTCAGATGAACTTTATCAACTCAAAAGTTGTTAAGAAGGGTAATAATGTCTGCCTTGAATTCGGCGGTTATTCCATTAAATTGCCTGATGAAAAGGGTAAGGCTGTTATGAACGGCGGCTACGAAGGCAAAGAAGTAATCATGGGTATCCGTCCTGAGGATTTACACGATGAAGATATCTTTATCAGCTCCTCACAAGAAAGCATTATTGAAGCTGATGTAGAAGTTACAGAAATGCTTGGTGCTGAAGTATTCCTGTATCTGACCATTGCTGGCCAACCAGTTACCGCTCGTGTAGACCCACGCTCCACTGCAAAGGCTCATGATAAGATTAAGGTTGCCATTGACACTCACAGAATTCACATTTTCGATAAGGCTACAGAGCTTGTTATCGTAAACTAATATTTTAAAGTAAAAAGGAAGTTACTCATTTATACGGTGAGTAACTTCCTTTTTTATTGATTCTTTCTAAAACTGTGCGAGAATATGTTTCATGCATTCTTTGCTTACTGCTTAAAATATAATTCCTGAATCTTCTTTCTGGCATCTTGGCTCATATAAGGTAATATAGAAGTTACCATTGCATAATTGTCAGACATTTGCAGATATAAGGTCACTACATAATCTATGCCTTCTGTACTCATATACTGTCGTATACTATAGACATAGCCAAACTCCCCAGTAGCCTCCACATACTGAATGGCCATATTGTCTACTTCTGCTGTGGTCATCTCATGAATTTGGTCAAACTTTATGATTGAAGAAGCAAAGTAAGCATTCGTACCATCATAATATTTCTTGGCTAATTCTGCTGCAATAGGTACGCTGGTATATGGAAGAATTGCGCTGACTTGCTCACAACCGCCAGTCTTTTCAAGAAAAATCATAACCGCACTATCTATGGCATTTGTGCTCATATAAGGTCGCATGTTATAAACATAGGTAAATTCGCCTGTAGTTTCAATATATTTTATTGCCAGCGCATCAACTTCCTTTGTGGCCATAGAGGGAAGTTTTGCAAAGTCAATTAAAGGATTTTCAGTCGCTGCATTCCTCTCAACAACAGTTTGCTCCCTAATGATACAAACTGAAATCTTATAATTAACCAACTGCATGTTTGGATTATAAATGGTCAGATAATGAGTAGCATTTTCTTTGATCTCGACCTCACCATATAAATTTCGATTATTCAATATAAGCTCTTGTACTTCTTCTTTCTTATTGCTCCCTATTTTAATCTCAAGCTCTATCTTTTTTGGATCTAAGGCCCAGCCCCAAAGCTCGTTTTCCAAACTTACTATAACTCTATCCCCTTTACTTACTACAAATGTAGATCCATAGCTCAGCAGCCTAGATGCTATACCTCCTTCCAAGATGAAATTATCAATAGATCTCAATTCTTGAGCCACATCGAAGTCATTTGACATTCCAAAGTTTGACATGTTCTGGCTGAAGTTATTATTATAGTTATTACCATAGTTATTAAAATTATTGAAATTACTAAAATTCTGGAAATTGTTTGTGTAGTAATCAAAGTTACCATTATTACCAAAGTTGTCAAACTCTCTAAAGTTTTCAAACTCTCTAAAGTTTTCAAATTCTCTAAAGTTTTCAAATTCTTGAAAATCTTCAAAATCATCATAGTGGCCAAAGTTACTATACTCGCCAAATCTAGAATAAGTTTGCTGATTGTTACTGGATGTAGATTCAGCCATTACCTGTGGCTTTGCATAGATTCCTGATACGGATGCAGCACAGAGAATAACAACACTTATAATGGTTGATAAAGCCATAACCCACTTAGGTCTTTTGTTAAAATACATAATAGATCCCAATCTTTCTTTGAGTAGTTTTGCATCTTCATTTAAAGTTACAGATCCCACAGCCTCACCATAGTTCCCGCTAAATCGGAGGGAGGCCAACAACGTATCCCCATAATTTCTTTTACCCTTCGAATCTAAATTACCAATGATTGCTTCATCGCAAGATAATTCGCAGCATTTTGTTATTTCCCTATTCATCCAATAAACAAAAGGATTAAACCAGTGTAGACAAACTGCCAACTGAGCCAACCATTTGTAAATAATATCTTGCCGCTTGTAATGCATAAGTTCATGAACGAAGATGTTATAAAGCTCTTTTTCTTCAAAATTTAAGGTTGGTAACACGATAAAAGGTCGCAGGATGCCCACAAGCATAGCAGAAGTAGCCAGCTTATTCATATATAACTTTAAGGGCTTTTTTAGGCCGGAAGCTTTCCATGCCTCTTTGTATATTCTTAATATGACTTCATCAGATACTGCACTAATACCGGCCTTCATGTAGCGTACAAAACTGCGATAGCTTGTTATCTTACGCACTAGAAGCATCATAGCTATCCCTAGCCAAAAAAGCCAAAGATTTTCTTTTATTTCGTACCAGTAGAGCCTCAATCCTTCAACAAGATTTGATTCTTTTTCAGCAATAATGGTATCTGATGCAGTACCAGGAACCACTTGAGGTAGACTATTTTCCATTGCTTCTACAGCATAATCTTTACTGTATGATTCTGGAATATGAATTGTATTATTCGACCAGCTGCTTTCACTGCTGGAGGCAAGAGTGCCAGATTCCGTTTTAGAGAATAAGGCGTTTGCTTGGGAGTATAGTTGCAAAAAAATATCTGTTTCATAAGAAAACGGTAGTAATAATCTTACTACAACGACAAGCCAAATGTAGTACTGCCATGTTTTACTAAATCGATCTTTGTATAACGGCTTTGCTAAAAATAATATCAATGTAAGCAAAGCTCCCGATATTGAGTACATAAAATATTTTGTAAAAATCTCACTCATCCTGAATCTCCCCTTCCTCCCAAAATCGTTTTAACTCATCCATATCCTGCGAAGATATGTAATCTTGCTTTAAGAGTGATGAAACCAAATTTTTTGCATTTCCTCCATACACCTTATGAACAAAACTTCTGGTCTGCTCTGCTAGGTAAGCCTGTTCTGTCAATAAGGTAGTGTACTCGTTAATGCGGCCATGTTTCACGGTGGAAATCACGCCCTTATCAATCAGCCGAGCGAGAAAAGTTAATACGGTATTGGGCTTCCAACTTTTTTCCATCCCGTTCAGCCGATCCATAATCTGGCCAAAAAGAGCCGATCCTCCACCATCCCAAATCACTCGCATAATCTCCAGTTCTGACTCTGATATTTGATGTTTTTCCATGCATTGCCTCCTTGATTTTCTTTGTTATTTTATACCTACAGTGTGTTTATATTATTGATATTAACATCGTGTAGGTATGTTGTCAAGAACTAATTTCTAAAAATATATCAGAGGTCGTTTAACGAATGCTATGCAGTTTGGTGACAATCAATAAACAACAAAGCGGGCAAAGAGCGCCCGCATTAAAACCATAAAACCTCCAAACAGTGGCTAAAAAAATAGCCACTGTTTTTATGCCAAAAAATATATATTCGGTAATAATATTGCCAAATATCACGTTAGAACTGCAAACAAAGCCT
>CAZSXS010000087.1:0-14346 GCA_964611385.1 uncultured Defluviitaleaceae bacterium | reverse complement strand
TTAGGCACGCCGCCAGCGTTCATCCTGAGCCAGGATCAAACTCTCTTTTAAAACTGGCTTGTTGCTGACATTTCTTGTTGCATTTTTCTTGCTTGTTTCAAGTTCGGGATTTGTACAATGCTTAATGCAATTGTACAACGAAGCTTGTTAAACTTGCTTGTTTTGATTTAGGTGATTTACAGCTATTCATCTGTCAACGTTCGAGAACGAAAGCTATTCTAGCATAGGAATTGGAATCTGTCAACTAATTTTTCAAAAAAATTTTAAAAATTTTTGAGAGGCTCTATAAATGTGCTTTTTATGTGGGTTTTCGGGCTTATTCTCCTATCACAATGCTCGACCCCTTGCACCCTTTTGAATCCGAAAAGACAAAAACAGCCTCCTTTTGCACTTCGCTTCGTAGGGGTTCTCCCGTTTCCACAACTTACATTTATACTTTTGAAGCTTGGTCTGTTATACTCTTGAAATAGTCCTTTGAGTTTAGTGAGCCCAAATGGGCGGGGAGGTAGACATGAATAGAAAAAACATAACGGCTGCATTGTTTATGATCCTAATTTTTTCTGCGTTTGCTTATATTTTATATGACAGTAAAAAGTCGGAACAGGTGGAGGTACCGTATCTGCACTTTATGGACTGGGTCACAGCGAGGGCGGTCGAAAGCGTCAATTTAAACAGCGACAAGCTACTCAGTTTTAAAAAAGTGAATGACGAGACGCTCTACTTGACGGACAATCCTAGAAAAGCGGACTTTAAAGAAGAGATGCTATTGAAGGGTGTGAAGATCACAGAAAACGACTACATGGGGCAATTTTCCCAAGTATTCTTTATGCTTTGCCTGTTTGGAGGCTTTGCTCTGTTTTACCGGAGAAGCCGAGGGGGGGTGGGTGCTATGGCTTTAAACGCAGCCTCTGTGCCCTCCGACAGCCAGAGTCTTTTGTCCTTTGATGATATCGCCGGAAACGATGAGGCCAAGGAAAGCGTCATTGATATCGTTGACTTTATCAAGAATCCAGAAAAATATACCAAGTACGGCGCCAAGATGCCCAGGGGCATCATACTATACGGGCCTCCTGGAACGGGCAAGACCCTAATGGCCAAGGCAATTGCAGGGGAAGCAGGGGTTCCCTTCTATGCGGTCAGCGGCTCGGACTTTGTTCAGATGTACGTGGGTGTTGGAGCCGGGCGCGTCCGTGAGCTTTTTAAAAAGGCAAGAGAGGCCAAAAAAGCAGTTATCTTCATTGATGAAATTGATGCTCTAGGGAAAAAGAGAAGCAACTCCACCGTGGGCGGCAATGATGAACGAGAGCAGACCTTAAACGCGCTCTTGACAGAAATGTCGGGCTTTGACAGTAAGATGGGCATCGTAGTGGTGGCAGCCACCAACCGTCTGGACACCTTAGACGAAGCGCTTTTACGGCCAGGTCGCTTCGATCGGCAGATTGAGATCGGCCTACCGGACTTAAACGCCAGAGAAAGAATCTTATCTTATTATGCAGAGAGCAAGCCCATAGCCGGAGAAGTAAGCCTGAAAGCATTGGCAAAGCAAACCGTATACTTTAGCGGAGCCATGTTAGAGGGACTGATGAACGAGGCGGCAATTTTGGCAGCTAAGGGAACAAGCGACAAGATTAGCAACGAGGATTTTGACAAAGCCTACTACACCATTATTGCCGGAAGTGAAAAGAAGGACAGAAGCGGCATAGCCCAAAGAGACCGAGAGATCACGGCCATACACGAGGCCGGACATGCTTTGATCTCTGCCCTTTTACTACCGCAAAACACCATCGCTAAGGTAACCATCATCCCCAGCACAAAGGGGGCAGGCGGTTTTTGTGTCAACATACCGGCAGAGAAGCTCTTTTACACCAAGAGTGAGATGGAAGGGCAAGTCTGCGTCAGCCTCGGCGGTCGAGCAGCGGAGGAAAGCTTCTTCGGTTCCGAGAACATCACCACCGGCGCCAGCAACGATATAGAAAAAGCCACGTCAATCCTGATGGATTACGTGGCCAAGTATGGTATGGGTAAGGATTTACTGAACCGGAATCTTTTCGAAGGCAAGGACTTCTACGAGGAATGCAAGGAGTTGGCAGAAACGTTCTATCATAGGACGATGGGGATCATCCAAGAAAACAAAGAGTTACTGAAAAAGATTGCCGACGAACTTTTAGAAAGAGAGACTTTGAACGAGGAAGCCTTAAAAGAATTATTGGATGGATATTCACGCCCTCAAGTTTTATCGTGTTAAAATAAATGTGGCTTAATCATTATATAAAGATTCAAAGGCCTTGATATCCCTATACACTTCATCCCAATTTTCGTAAGGGCAGTCCAGTATTTTCACAGCCTGTGGGGCCAGGTCAAGATAGGGCTTTAAGCTACCAAGAGAATTAGAAGTCACAAGTGGAGAGTTCGCACTCCAAAGCCGTCCTGTTAAATCAAATTCAGTACTGGCAAGCAGCCAGATCCCGATCTTATCAGATAAAGCCTGCACTTCCTCAAGCGTAGCCGTATGCAGAAGGGCAGTATTGACCGCAAGCTTTAGATTCTGAATGCCTAAGTCCATTATTTTCTCAATGGCTGCTGCTAGGAGTATGCTTGACCCCCATTTTTGCCCAGTCTTCCAACGATGTTCAACATGCTTTGTCCGTAGATAGACAGTAATCCCCTCGGCTTCTGCCAAGCCGCAAATACACTGGATGGTTTCGATGAAACTAGCAACTGTTTGCTCATCGGTAAAATTGTTTTCTGGGTGCTTATGTAAGCATAGGATCAAGTCTCGGCTGTTCAAAAATTTCATTTTTATTATAACATTTTGAATAACAGCCATACTTTCCGTATATTCTTTTTCATCATTGTTCACCAGTCGCAGATTCGGATAAAGATTGATACCTGAGGACAAGTCTGTCATGACTCTGAGCCCTTGATTTTGTAGCCATTTGCCCTCTTGCGCCAGATGCTGGGGCTCCAAGCAGTTCACGAGCTGATAATCCAGGTTGATGGTATCAAAATAATCCAAAAAGGTAGGATATCTTTGTATTTCTTCTTTGATGGACAGAACTTTTCGTATGTTGTAGCCTAAGCCTGGTCTTTTTTTGAAAGCCGTCGGAACGGGGAGAGACTCCACGAGACTTTCCTCTATCTCTACGGCAAAAATCCGAACATCTCCTGCCAGAATCTTTCCAGTCTTTTTGTCAAAGGTAAGTAACTTACCGTAAAAATTCTCATAGAAATCCGGATGCTCTTCCATATATTCATCAGCGAAATAGCCCTTATCGTATTTCTCTGATTGATCGGTTTCAAGCTCCGTGACAGAGATAAGCTCGCCGATATGGCTGCGCAAGTTGATCTCTTTTTCCTCCAAGGTATTATTGCAAACACAAAGTGTATATTTCCCGTTTTCCTTTCGACAGCTGATAATACTCAAGCCCTCGCCCACTGTGAAGAGGGCTTTTTGTTTGAAGAGATCGTCCAGGAGCAAGCGGACATGCGCCAATAAGGGATGGGGTTTTTCTAAAGCTTTGTTTAACTCAAAGGACAGCACAGTAAGGACAGGCTCGTTGGTGACGGCAAAGGGACTTGCAAAGAGCAGGACAGAACCTTGGCCATAGGAAAAGGTAGCCGCGGCAACCTGAGTCGAAGCATCTTCCTGGGCTAGGATTTCCGCCCCCGAAGGCAGACTTAAGCTGTAAAGCGAGAATGTATAAGGCTCAGTAACAATTCCAGCCTTCGTCGTAACTGTTCCGGCTTCAAAGCAGCTTAAGGCCCCTGTAGCAGCCCCCAGAAACCAGCCCTTACATTTGGCTAAGTTTCCGGCGGTCATAACCAGGGTACCACCTTGTCGAACATAAGCCTCCAGTTTATCTTTGAACTCCTCGTTCATATCAGTTTCCGTTGCGAGTATCAGCGTGTCATAACGGAACAAAAGATCTGTTTTGACATCACTTAATAGGGCATCGACAATGTCCCCGTAGGGCGTAGCGGAATTAAATCCGGTTTCGTCATAAAAATAAGAGGAGTCTTGATACTGGGGATAAAACAGATCAAACACATGGTCAGCGAAGTAATCTCCTGCTGTAAACGGAAGGTTGCCCCAGCGTCTGTAAATTTGATAGTTATAATTTGGGAAGGTCCAGCCACCGAAGAAGTCACACAATACAGCAACTGGGGTTAACAAGGTGCCAACCGGTGCGTTCTGGCGTACCCATTGGACAGCGGCTTGTTGAATCCGGCCCACAGGGCTAAGGACATCGGTTTCTTCAATACAGCCGTTAATCACTCTTTGCCGGAACCACATGGATTCAAAGCCCACAATGCTACAATTATAAAAAATGTGGCTGTACAACAAGCGCTTCAAAAGATTGAGGCTGGTTCCCTTGGTATCGCTATGGGGAAAATGATCAATCTGGTCTTTGTCCGGTTCCCCATCCAAATAGATTTTAAACCCAAAGCGGTTATAGATAGAAACATTACCAAACCAAGGCACCTGATACTGTTTTCCTGCTCCGCGCAAAAAAGCATAAAAGACTTGTGAATTGGGATGCATTTGGCCGGTTTCAGCACCGATGCCAGTAAAATGACCATACTTTAACTCGTGATGCCCCAAAGTTATGGAGGTAAGAGAGACCATCTTGCCACCCAGCTCATCACACATTTTTCCGATATGCCGATCAAAATTCAAAAAATGCTCTACCTTGTTTGCATTTGGGTAGAGCATTTGAAAGACATAGGCCATGACATAACGCCCGTCCTGTTCACCTACGTCAACACCCTTCCAGTTTTCGCCAAGAACCGCTTCAATATGCTTAAGTCGGTTTAAATCGGGCTTATACTGTACCCAATAACCTCCAGGGCCTGAGCCGGGTACATAGCCCCAGATATCAAATAAGACTAAGTTTTTTTCTTTAATATAGTCCACCATTTCTTCAAGGTTTTCTGTAAAAAGGACTTCGTAAGAAGGCCATATAATGGTTCCCAGGTCAAAATCCTTAGTGTATTTTTTTATTTCAGCCTTGAAGTCCTTTAATCGTCCCTTTTCAATCATAAATCTTCTTAGGACAGTGAACTGAATCCTTTCTTGCTTAAAGGAATCTTTTGTGAGGCAATCATTAATATCGGAATCATTAATGACCGCGTGATTAATGACGGAATCATCAATGACAACGTCCTTTGTTACTGAATCATTCGTCACCAAATAAGGATATATTTTCATACTGTTCTCCTATACATATAGGGTGAAGGATTAAATCCTTCACCCTATTTTTATTTTGTATTAAAACTTACTTAATCTTTGAATTATAAATATCCATAGCCTTTTGGATGTCGCCCATCTTGTTCAGCTCTTCGATATACTTTGGCCAATCGCTGAAAGGACGCTGACCCTTGATGAACTTAACCTTTTCTTCTTTCGCAAAGGTAGTCACGGGTGTCATAATGTTGGCGTAAGCTTCGTTTTCCGCGGTGCTTAAGGTGAAAATGGGGGTGTATTGGGCCGGGTGGGTGGTTTGTGGGGTAATGTTAGCGGCAGCAAAGGGTACTAACTTCTCTTCAACTAGCTTACCCTTGTAGTAAATAGGGCCAGGCATGTTGGTTTCGATTCTCCAAAAGTCGATATCTTGAACTTGTGGGAAGATACCAGCGCGGCAGCTGCCAGAAACCGGTAGACCGGATGCCTTGAGTGCAAGTTTGTTCTCATCACCTAAAAGAAGGAATTCCTTCTTGCCTTGGTCATTAATTTTAAAGTGCTCTCCTTCAATGCCCCAGTTCATCAACTGAACAATATCATTATCATATTGGAAATCCATAAACCGAAGAACATCATCAAGAACCTTTGACTTTGCAGACACAACAACACTGTAGCCCGAGGTAAAGGACCATTCGGAGGGGAACTCATCCCTAAAAATCCAAGGTTCGTCCGGATATTTGTCGCTGGCTAAGAGTGGAACCAAAACCCATTCATCTTCGGGATATTCAGTTTTCCAATTTGTAGGATAGCCGTTCCAAACAGAAGGAATAATACAAGCCGAACCATCTGCAAGAGCAGCATTACCATTATCCACCTTGTGCGTAAAGTAGTCGGGAGAAATTAACCCCTCAGTATAAATCTTGTTTAAATACTGTAAGGCTTCCTTATAGTCATCCATCAAAGGGCCGAACTGATATTCCTTGCCGTTGAAGAAGCGGTCAGAGGCCGTGTGGTAAGCTGCAAAAATAGCGCCCTCAGGATTTTGCCATTCCTCGTTCTGAATAATAGGGAACTTCGAAACCCCCTTTTCCTTTAAAACCTTGGCAACCTCATACATTTCATTAAGCGTTGTTGGAATCTCCAAGTTGTTTTCTTTCAAAACGCTCGTTTTGACAGCAGCAGAGTTCACAATGGTGGTTGAGACTGTGGGCATGTAGTTACCATTGAAGAATGCATAGAGCTTACCATCAGGCGTATAAATTCTCTTTTTCGCATTTTTGTCTTTGTCAATGGTACTTTTGTAGTTTGGCAGTTTGTCTAAAATAGAGTCCAGTTCTGCAAAAACGCCCTTGTCACCATAAGCATTCAGATCCCCGATGGGCAGCCAGCCAAAGGTAAGCAAATCTGGAATATCACCACCAGCAACGATAACCTTCAGTTTTTCGGTATAGTCGCCAACATTGATATACTCAAACTTAATGTCTAATTCCTTGCCCATTTTGGCTGACATTTGCTTCAGCCATTCTTTTTGGATCGGCGTATTCGTTACCGAGTCGCCGAAATTTACAGTGGTAGCTCTGAAGGAAAGCTTACCGCCAGAAGTGTTTCCGGTAGATGGCGCATTTGATGTTCCGCCGGACGAAGAACTAGCATCGCAAGACGACAGCAAAAACATTGATACCAACGACAGTGCAAGCAGCTTTGAAACTCGTTTCATAATAATTCCTCCCCTTTTTTTATTCGCATTTTGAACACCTTTACTCAGTCACGGGGACTGAGCATATATACAGCGGGTTTCCCCGTTCTATATCAGCCTTTAATACTTCCTACAAATACACCCTTTGCAAAGTACCTTTGAATGAAAGGGTAGATACAAACGATAGGAAGCGTAATAACCACGATGGTTGCCATTTGCATATTTTGAGGCGTGATGGCCTTGTCACGGAAGAGATCCATCACACTGGGATCCATACTTGAAAAGGCTTGGGCGTTGAACAGCATTTTTCTTAAAATCATTTGCAAAGGATATTTCTTTTCCTCGTTCAGATAGATCAAAGCCGAAAACCAGTCGTTCCACTTGCCCACGATGGTAAAGAGACCAATCGTTGCCAAAATGGCTTTTGATAGAGGCAAAATTATTTGGAACAAGATACGAAATTCACTGGCACCGTCCATACGGGCGGATTCACGGATGGAGGCATCAATCCCTTGAAAAAAGGTACGGAACAAAATGGTATTGTAGGCTCCAACCACAAAGGGAATGATCATTACCAGCCGGTTATTAACTAGTCCGAGGGTCCGCATAAGAAGATAAGTCGGGATGGTACCGCCACTTACAAACATGGTAATGGTCAGAAAAATCGTCACGAATTTCTTAAGTCTAAAGGTTGGGATGGATAGTGGGTAGGCTGTAAGGGCTGTAAATAACAGCACCAGGCAGGTATGCCCAATGGCGTAAAGAATGGTGTTGGCATAAGAGCCGATGATAAGGGCATCCGAAAAAACTTTCTCATAGGATTTGATGGAGAAACCCCGCGGTAAGATAAAAAGACCGCCCTTTAAAACCTCAGTTCCCTCACTGAAGGAAACGGAAATAACATGGAGCATAGGCACTACCATAACTACGACCAAAAGGCACATAAAAACGATGTTCAAAATATCAAAAATCTTATCCCCAAAAGAGCTTTTTATTTTCATACTTCTCCTCCACTCTGCGCCTTCCAGCGCCACTCAACTACCATAGGCTGTTTTCTGTCAAGGTACGGCTCAGATAATTGGCCAGGTTGATCAGGATAAAGGAAACAACGGACATCATAAGACCTATGGCCGTGGTGTACTCAAACCTACCACCCAAAATACCTTCCCGGAATACATAGGTTCCGATGATATCAGAGGTTGCATAGTTGGCTTCATTATAGAGCAGTAATACCTTTTGAAAATCGGCGCCCAAAATGCCGCTGATAGAGAAGATCAACATAATAGAAGTAGTGGGTACGATGGCTGGCCAAGATATGTAGCGCACCACCTGCCAGCGGTTTGCACCGTCAATAATAGCCGCTTCATGAAGCTGCGGGTCAACGTTGGACAAGGCAGCAAGGTAAATGATCGTTCCCCATCCAACGCCTTGCCAGATGCCGCTTCCGATAAAAAGAGTTCTAAAAAACTGCGGCTCGGTCAAAAATGAAACCGCCTTCATCCCCAGTGCTTCTCGAATAATATTGAAAAGGCCACTAATGCCGGCAAATTCTTTAACGATACCAACGATGACAACCGTTGAAATAAAATGAGGAAAGTAGGAGATGGACTGTACAACCTTTTTAAACCAAGTAATATGAATTTGATCCAGAAGCAAAGCAAGAATAATTGGAGCGGGAAAGCCCCAGAGCAAGGAATAAATCCCAAGCAAAACCGTGTTCGTGGTAATTCGGAATAAGTAAGGGTTGCTTAAAAACTGCTTAAAATATTTGAGGCCAACCCAAGTGCCACCAAAATAGCCCTTGGCCGGGTTATAATCTTGAAAGGCGATTAGTATTCCATAAATCGGGATATACGAAAAGATGAATACCAGTATAATACCTGGCAAAACCATTGCAACAAGTTCTCTTTGCTTGAGGCAATCCGAAACAAAACTTGATTTGGGACTTGTTTTGGTCGATCGGGGTTTTACGGCTTTAAGGTTCATCACAATAGCCACCATCCTTTAATTTTATTACGAGCGTTTGTCTGAAATTCACTATATACAAATCTATGATAAAATCAATAGTTAATTCTTACGCCCATGTTAGTTTTTTATGCTTGATATTTAAAAATAAACATCAGATTAAAAAATAAGCATAAAAGTTCATCATATCATCTTGAAGAAGAGGTATTTTTAGGTTACAATGCATAAACCAACGATGAGACTTTACCTTCGATGGCAGTATGGAGGTTTCTATGAAAAATAGAAAAAGTATAATAACCTATATCGTAATCTTTAATTTTTCAATGGTTTTAGTCATTATCATTGTCTTTGCTTTTATCTCCTTGTTTTATGCGAACAAAATTAAAGACGAAAGATACAATCTTACTACAGCCATGTTGGAGAATGCGAGTGATGCTTTTACAAGTGAATTAAGAAGGCTTGAGGGTCTGATGACTCTTTTTTTAGATGACAGGAGTTTTGTTCTGTCTATATCTGATAAGTTGGATACTCAATTCTTTCTTGAACATGCTGCAGAGACTTCAAAAAAACTCATGATCATTAAAAATGCCCTTCCTTATTCTCAAAATGTCTTTGCCTATTCCAAGAATGCAAAAAAGATCATTCGTCATGACGGCGGAATCATGGGAGAAAAAGATTTTTTGGATATTACCTTAAAAAATTTCCCCAAAGACTTTGACTTACAAGAGCCCAAAGACGGTTTGATTAAAGGAAACGGCTATGCCTTATACATAAAAAATCTGTATAGCCACGGATATGTAGCAATACAGATCAATACGAGTATGTTTGCAAACCTGAACCAGAAAATTGATTCCAATTTTCATTTTTTTGTTGTGGATGAAAACAATCGACTGCTTGTGGAAAATACTTCCCTTTCATTGACACCTACGCTGCTGGAAACAGCTTTGAGCAGCCAATCCATTACTGTGGAAGGCGTAAATTACCTCTGCATGAAAAAAACCTTTCTTCCTTATGCCTATTCGGGCTTAATCTTAACAAACATGAATGCCGTTTTGACCCCATTTCGGTATTATTCTTTGGTCAATTGTATAGTGATCGGCATATTACTGTTAAGCTCTTTTTTCATTATCTATCTAAATGTCCAGTTGTACATTCCCCTAAAGCGCTTTACGAGCAAACTGGGGATCACGCAGAATGGCAACGAAATCTTTTTCATTGAAGAAAAAATAAACGCTTTGCTGGCGGATATATACAGGCTGTCTGCCAAGGCTGATCCCCCCGCAGCACTCCCAGAGAAAATCACCTTACATTATTTACTCTATGGTGGGCAACAGATTCAAGAGTCCATCTTGTCCCCCATCATGGAAAAATACAAAATTTATCATGTGATCGTCTTAGCCGTGCAGAATGAATTGGGAGAAGGAGAAGCTCTGCTCCTGTCCTCCCTTGAAGAAGCTTTATCACAGTTTGATATTCAATTTTTCAGCATGGATAAGTTTTTGAATGCCATTGTAACCTGTGGAAGCTACACTGAAATCCTTGATCTTCTTAAGGATTTATTTTCGCGTGGCTTTGAAAATGTCAAGGTCTATGCCGGCCTTCGAGCCAATTGCCAAAATATTATGGAATTAGGAAATGAATACAAGCTCGCTCTTCAAAGTATTTATATCTGTCCCATAAATCAAACCGATTTCTGCTGTGGGCAAGCGGACGAAGGCTGCATTGCGACATGCAATTCAAAGCACAATCTAAGCCTCAATTCCAATATGCTGTATGAGCATATCAAAAGTGGCTCCTATGATACAGTAAAGGAACTGATGGATCAGGCGCTTTTTGAACAGGAAGACCAAAGTCTGGGCGATTTTATTGCAACTTATAAAGAACTGGTCAAGCTGATTGAGCGTTCCAACAACATGGCGAAGAAGCCTGTACCCTTAAGCTTCGTTATGAATCATTTGTATAACCCCAACTACATCTACAATTGTCTGCTATCTTATCTGGAAGCGTTGGGGGAGCCTCAGGAGCAAGGGGATATCGGCAATAAAATCATCGCTTATGTCAATGAGCATGTAACCACTGACTTAAGCTTAGAATCTGTCGCTCAGGTCTTTTCCATCACGCCTGTATATTTGTCCTCCTTGTTTAAAAAACTTTCCGGCCAAACCTTTTTGCTCTACGTCTCCAATCGGCGCATGGAAATGGCTACAGAAATTCTAAAGCATACTGATTCCATCAAAATCTATGAGCTGTCTAAAAAAGTTGGTATAGAAAACACAGCTACCTTTATACGACAGTTTAAAAAATACACCGGAACAACCCCGGATCAGTATAGGAAAATGCAGAAGTTCTAGTCAGAGGAGCTTTCCGTTCTTTCGCTCCTCTTGTGCTGTACTCAGTACCGTTAAGCTTTGCAAAGCTGCTTTCCATGGTTCTTTTGAAAAAAACATTGCCAACCTCGTACTTTTCTGACATAATTGTAGGTGAGGTGGGTTGATTGAATAAAACGGACGAAAAGAGTATGCAAAACGCTTATTGGCTGTTTGATAGCGGAGAGATAAACCGCATTGAGATTGGAACCGTAAAGGGGCTCATGCAAATTCATAAGCTTTTATTTGATGGGCTTTATGATTTTGCGGGGCAGATTCGAGATAAAAACATTTCAAAGGGAAATTTTCGTTTTGTAAGTAGTTTATATTTGGCGGAGAGCTTAGCAAAAATTGAAGCCATGCCGGAAAACACGTTTGAAGAAATTGTTGCTAAGTATGTTGAGATGAATATTGCTCACCCCTTTTTAGAGGGCAATGGAAGAAGCGGGCGTATTTGGCTTGACCTTATACTCAAGAAAAGCCTTAAGCAGTGTGTGGACTGGTGCCTTATAGACAAGCGGGCATATTTGTCTGCAATGGAGCGCAGTCCTGTAAATGATCTGGAGCTTAGACATTTGCTTATCAGTGCGCTTACAGATAAGATTGACGACCGTGATGTTTTTATGAAGGGTATTGAGCAGTCTTATTATTATGAAACTGATGAGTTTAGGGATTAGCGGAACAATTGTCTACAAAAAAACAAAAGGAGAAACAGCGAATGAATTTGATACAAACTGATATCACTTTATTTTACAAGCTATGGTATGGCTTAGTGTGGTCTGTGAATGAAAAGCACAAAGTCATACCCCATTTCAAGAAACCGGTCTATGGTACTCGTGTTACTGTGAGCGTTGAGGAATTTGTGAAAGTGCGAAATGCAATGTGGGACAACCCACAGTGGATTGATGCGTTTCTTGACGATCAACATCAGGATGAATTAACCGCAGAAGAACGAGATATAATCATCAAATGGCGCAAGCATTTTATTAAAGACAAATTCTTAATCGTAAAGCATTTGGCCAAGTATTCCGTACTTATGACTTTTGAAGAGAGCAAGCCTCAACTGCTTTATGGCGTATGTGGAATCACAGACCCAGTAAAAGCTGCTATTCCATATCCAGTGCCGTTTCCGGTGGAGCTTGTTTTGATACCGTTTAAAGGCAAGATTATTTATGACAGTCTTGCGGCAAGCTTTCCCGTACAGTTCGGTTCAGGTATACGATCAGCCTTGAACAAGTTGTATAATGAAATAAAAGAAACGCACGGTATCATTGAAGTATTAAATGATGAAATGCCTGATAGTACTACCACCACAAAAAGGCCAAAATTGAAAATTGTTAAGTCATCCAAGCTGTCGAATAAAATCGCTTCAGTGCCAAAAGCGGTGGAGGCAAAGTATAACGAAATTGCTGAAATGATTACACAATTTTGTGACGAAAAATTGAGCGAGGAATACAAAGACCTTAGCCTCCGTGCTTTGGAAAGGCTTTGCCGTAAACGTCCATCGCCACTTGAAAAAGGCAAGGCAAGAACCTGGGCTTGTGGAATTGTTTACGCAATCGGCTCAAACAATTTTATTTTTGACAAATCGCAACCATACTATATGCCAGCAACAGCAATCGCTGAATGGTTCGGCATATCAAAAAGCACAGCAGGCAACAAGGCTTCGGAGGTTACAGACATTCTTGATCTATCGTATATGAATACTGAATTTGTTTTGAAGTCTCTGCTGGACAGCAATCCGGTGGTATGGCTTTTGGAAGTCGACGGATTGCTTGTTGATATTCGAAAAATGCCACGAGAGGTGCAAGAACAAGCATTCTTACAAGGCTTGATTCCCTATATACCCGCTGATGAAGAGTGAAATAAAACAAAAAGCCCACAAATGCGATCGCTTTAGCATTTGTGGGCTTTTTATTAAGTCTTTATTAAGCCTTCCCTACTGAACCAAACAGTTCCATCTTTTCCTTGACAGTGGCCTTAATGGCCTCGAAGCCGGGTGCAAGGAGCTTTCTTGGGTCGAAACCCTTTCCGTTTAAATCCTTGCCCTCTTCAATGTACTTTCTGGTGGCAGCAGCGAAGGTAAGTTGACATTCTGTATTGACATTGATCTTTGCAACACCAAGGGAAATGGCCTTTTTAATCATCTCTTCTGGGATCCCTGTTCCCCCATGAAGCACGAGAGGCATTTCTTTTGTGAGAGCCTTAATGTTTGCTAGCACCTCAAAACTAAGCCCTGCCCAGTTGTCAGGATACTTGCCGTGAATGTTTCCGATACCGGCGGCCAGCATGGTTACGCCCAAATCAGCAATTTGCTTGCACTCCTTGGGGTCTGCCAATTCGCCAGCACCCACTACGCCGTCTTCTTCTCCACCGATAGAGCCAACCTCAGCTTCCAGTGAAATGCCTTTCTCAGCGCAAAGGGCAACTAACTCTGTAGTCTTTGCAATATTCTCATCAATGGGATAATGGGAACCATCAAACATAACAGATGAAAAGCCCGCTTCGATGCACTTCATAGCGCCTTCATAGCTGCCATGATCCAAATGCAGCGCTACCGGAACTGTAATTTTTAACTCCTCCAACATTCCGTTTACCATACCCACAACCGTCTTGTAACCGGCCATATATTTTCCTGCCCCTTCGGACACACCCAAAATGATAGGTGAGTTGCATTCCTGTGCCGCCAAAAGCGAGGCTTTAGTCCATTCCAAGTTGTTGATATTAAACTGTCCTACTGCATACTTGCCTTCTTTCGCCTTGTTCAGCATTTCCTTTGCAGATACTAACATACGATCATCCCTTCGATTCATTTTGATTTTTTAAACCAAATCATAAACGCTTAATTATGTATCCTATGATTTTTTGGGTTTATTATACAGCAATCGGTATCTTATTGCAAATAAAAATTCCAATAATAAAAAACAAATTGCTTGCTGAATTTAGAAATGCAAATATCAGCGAACGTATAACCAAGTAAAGCTTGCTGATAATAATGCCAGTGAAATCGAAGCTGTAAGAACACTATATGTTTGCCAAACTAGTATAATTGACCAATTGTATCCTATGAGCAACATTTAAATATTAATGATAATAAAGATAGCTCATGTACAAAAATCACGAACGATGGTATAATA
>CAZSXS010000086.1:0-14549 GCA_964611385.1 uncultured Defluviitaleaceae bacterium | reverse complement strand
ATTTTTGTCCGGTTTTTTATTCCGATGTTTTTACACCACTACTTGAGATTATAACGTATCCTCTTAGCTGCCGTTTGAAGGGACGAGACTTAAAATTCCCCTTCACACTTTCCTAGAGAGAGTTACATAAATCCATTTGCAGCCTGTCTGATGGTTCCACTTTCATATTCATCCCCCAATTCCAATGTTCACGAATACTTGTCCGCTATATACAATTGCTGAATTATATCTACATTTGTATTATTTATTTTAAACTTGTATCATTATATGAAACAGTATTCAAATTGGTGTTGACATTTATAAGTATTCATGATATATTCCCTTTACAAATTAATTTTTAGGAGGTAAAGTCATGAAAAAAAGAGTACAAACACTACTTTGTCTGTTACTAACGTCAGTGCTGACAGCAAGTTTTTTTGTAGGCTGTGAGTCCAGCAACGCCCCTGCAACCGGAAGTGCACCGGCTGCAGGAGTCGGAACGCCTGATAAACCAACAGAACTTTTCATTTACACGTATGCTTTGGGTCAAGCCACCACTCCCAGTAACGACGCCGACCTTAAGATGGTGTCCGAGTATATTGCTTCACAAATCGGCATCTATCCAAGGCTCGTTATGGCTCCAACCGGTACGGAAACTGAGAAACTGAATCTCTTACTTGCTTCCAACGAACAAATTGACATTTTCAAAGGAACCTGGACTACATACCAACCCAAGAAGGCCATCATCAGTGTTAACGATGTGCTTGAAAAATATGGTCAGGATGTAAAAAAAGCCTGGCCCCAGGAAGCTTGGGATGCAATGACGGATAAGGACGGTAAAATCTGGGGCGTTGCGGGCGGCTCTCCAACCACACCTTACCCAGTCTTTGTCCGAGAGGATTGGCTGAAAGACGCCGGACTGAAAGCCCCCACAACCTTTGATGAGCTTGAGAACGTTTTAAAGGTGTTTAAGGAGAAGGATTATGCTGGCAACGGAACCACCATCCCCATGATTACCGCTTTAAGAGGCATCCGGTTTAATCTGTCGGCCGGATACACAGGCAAAGGCTACGGCAACTGGCTCGACCCCTCCGACAACAAAATCAAGCCTATGGAATTAAATCCAGATTACAAGGATTTCATCGCACGGATGGCCGACTGGTATAAAAACGGCTATATCTTCAAAGAATCCTTTTCCGGGAATGTTGTCCGTGACATGATCAAGCAGAACAAGGTTGGTGTTCATGCGGAATGGTACTCCAATGTAACCTTCAGCGAACCCATCTTACAATTGAATGTGCCTAGCGCTCATTATGAAATTTATTCCATTGCCGGACCCAACGGAAAAACTTCCGAATCACCAGGCAAGGGAGGCCCCTCCGGCACCCTTATTACCTCCAAATGCAAAAATCCCGAAGCAGCTATGAAGTACATCAACTGGGGATACGAGCAAATCGAAAACTTTATCATCATGAAGGATGGTCTTGAAGGCGTTCACTGGCAATGGGCAAACAAGGAATTAAAGATAACAGAGCCTATTGATGCTAGCAAGATCACATATTACGGAGAGCTGGCCTATGTTCCCCTTGGAATCGCCATTGAGAAAAACCTCCTTACAGACCTTCCGGAACAAAAGATTCATTACGACTACCTGAAGACAAAAGCGCTGGACTTCGACCGCACCATCAAGCAAGATGACTTTGATGTATTCTACGATGCCAACAAGCTTAAGGAAGACTTCCCTAATGTGAGTGATATCACCAAGATGATTGATGAGCAGACAATCGCCTTTATTACAGGAACCAGGCCGATGTCCCAATACGATGCCTTTATCAAGGAACTGTATGATGCAGGGCTGAGCAAGTGGATTGATGCCTATACCGCCCAATATAATGCTCTGTCGAAAAAATAATAGTTTCACAAAGTAAATAAAGAAATGAGTCGTCTAAAAGTTCTAAAGACTTTATGTTCTTTAGAACTTTTTGTTCTTCAGAACTTTTTCTCTTTAGAATTATTTGAATCTATTTTTTTGATACCATGCAGAGGAGGATTTTATGAATGCGATAAAAATACTGAATAAATACAAATTTTATTATTTGTTAATACTGCCGGGAATTTGTTATTTTCTACTTTTCAGTTATGTTCCCATGAGCGGCATCGTCATCGCTTTTAAAGATTTTTATCCCTACGAGGGACTGAAGGGTATTTTTAGTTCAGATTGGGTAGGATTGAAGCATTTTAAAACGTTCTTCACTTCATATTACTTTAGAAACATCATTGGCAATACGCTTTTGATTAGTCTTTATAAGCTGATTTTCGGGTTCCCGGCTCCGATTATTCTGGCCTTGATGTTTAATGAGGTCAAGCATATGGCTTTTAAGAAAACGGTTCAGACGATTTCCTATCTTCCCCACTTTATTTCCATGGTCATCATGGCCGGACTTGTGACCAATATTCTGTCTACAAACGGCGGGCTTGTGAATGTAATCCTTCAATCTTTTGGCGGGGAATCCAAGATGTTCTTAGGCGACCCCAAGTATTTCAGAAGCATTTTGGTTATATCCGATATTTGGAAGGGTGTGGGCTGGGGAAGTATTATTTATCTGGCTGCCATTACCTCCATAGACCCGGCCCTTTACGAAGCCGCTTCCATCGACGGAGCCGGTAAGCTTTCCCAGATGCTGAACATCACCCTGCCTTCCATCATCCCGATCATTATCATTATGTTTATTCTACGCATAGGACAAATTTTAAACGCGGGTTTCGAACAGGTTTTCTTGCTTTATTCACCATCGGTTTACAAAGTGGGCGATATTATCGACACCTATGTTTATCGTGAAGGTTTGGTGAATACCAATTATTCCTATGCCACGGCTGTGGGTCTGTTTAAGGGCGTGATTGGTAGCTTTATGGTAATTACCACAAACAAGATTACAAAAAAACTTGGACACCAAGGTGTTTGGTAAGAAAGTAAAAATTTTACCAATGGAGGTATTCGTATGCGTATCAAGGATTCCAACCCTGTTTTAACCGTTTTTATTTATAGTGCCCTTGTGCTTCTGACCTTGATTTTTATTATTCCTTTTTGGATTGTACTGGTAAGCTCCTTTATATCCGAGGCCGAGTCCGCAAGGCGGGGCATGTTTATTCTGTTCCCGGAAAAATTGGATCTTTCAGCTTACAAACTCCTTTTAAATGAGGGTTCGGTGATTTACACCGCCTATGGTGTCACGCTCTTTGTTACCATTGTGGGCACCCTGGTTAACCTCGTCATGACCGTAACCTTAGCCTATGGCTTGGCGCAAAGCAGCATGCCGGGCGTTAAGTTTTTTACTGCCTTGGTTTTCTTCACCATGCTGTTTTCTGGCGGGCTGGTACCTAGCTTCCTGCTGATCAATTCCTTGGGACTCATGGATAAGCTTGCGGTTTTGATTGTTCCTGGAATGGTTAGTGCATGGAATATGTTTTTGATGCGGAACTTCTTTTACGGCATACCCAAAAGCCTTGAAGAAGCAGCCCTCATTGATGGAGCCAACCCTGTCAGAATCTTACTCAGTGTGGTGTTGCCTCTAAGTATGCCGGCCATTGTTACGATAGGCTTATTCTATGCCGTGGGGCACTGGAACGACTGGTTCACTGCTAATATTTACTTAAACACCATTTCGAAGCTTCCTGTGCAGAATGTAATGCGGCGCATTGTTTTAAACAACGATATCAAAAACCTAGGTGACCTGTCCTTCGGTATGTCCGAGCGCCCTCCCATGGCAGAAACCATCAAGGCTGCGGCTATGGTTATCGGCACCGTTCCGATTATGTTAGTCTATCCCTTTTTGCAGAAGTTTTTCATTAAGGGTGTTACCGTCGGTTCAGTTAAAGAATAAATTTTAGGAGGTTCCTGATGAATACACTAGCTGGGATTTATCCCGCACTTATCACGCCTTATACAAAAGATGGTTCAGTAAACGAAAAGCAATTGGTTCAAATTGTGAACATGCTGATAGAGAAAGGTGTTACAGGCTTTTATGTTACCGGAAGCACTGGGGAATGCTTCCTGCTTTCGACGGAAGAAAGGAAGGCCATCGTTGAGGTCGTCACGAATGTAGTGGGAGACAGGGCAAAAGTGATTGTCCATGTGGGCTGCATCAGCACCCAACATACCATAGACCTGGCAAAACATGCGGAAAAGTGCGGAGCGACTGCCATTTCAGCCATCTCCCCCTTTTATTACAAATTCAGCTTTGAGGAAATCAAAGACCACTACAACCGTATCATGAATGAAGTAAACCTGCCCATGATTGCTTACAATTTCCCGGCCCTTATCGGCTTTGCCCTTTCCACAGAAAATGTGCTTGCACTATGCAAGAATCCAAATTTCAAAGGGATTAAGCATACATCGCTTGATTTGTATCAGCTTGAACTATTTAAGCGTTCCTGTCCTTCCATTGAAATTTTTAATGGGCATGACGAAGTGTTTTTAGGCGGCTTATCTCTGGGAGCCGACGGAGCAATCGGTTCCACCTTTAATATCATGGCTGGACGATTCATTCGGATTATGGAGTTATTCAAAAACCAACAGTTGGAGGAAGCGAAGGAAGAGCAGATTAAAGCAAACCAAATTATTGATGCCTTAATCTATTCCGGAGTAAACCAAGGTATCAAGTACATATTAGAGAAACAAGGCTTCGAATGTAATGGATGCCGATTGCCCATGAAAAGGATTACTGAGGATGCTGCAAAGCGCTTGGATTCGGTGCTTCCTCTACTGGAATCTTAATTATTTTACTTATTTGAATTATGGAGGTTCATATGCAGGAAATTGATAAAAAGTCACTGGTTTCTTATGGAAAAGGCCCTTATCAATGCTATCGAATACCCGGTATAGTGGTAACGGCTAGAGGAACCATTTTGTGCTATTTTGAAACAAGGCTGGGAAGAAGCGATTGGTCTACACGGGGCGTTGGACTTTTAAGAAGTGAAGATAACGGCCAGACCTGGTCAGAGATGGCAGTCATCGTTCGGACGGAGCAAGAAGAAGCAATCAATAATCCTGTTATGATTGCAGGCAAAGACGGGCGTGTTCATTTTTTATGGCAGATTGAGTATAGCAGAGGTTTTTATCAGTACAGTGACGACGATGGGAAAACCTTTAGCGAAGCTGTAGAGATTACTTCCTTTTTAGAAGCCTTTCGAACAAAGCAGGGGTACCAATGGAAGGTCATTGCCTTTGGGCCGGGGCATGGCATTGAGCTTGCAAACAAAGCCTTACTGGTGCCTGTCTGGCTGGCCAACGGGGTGGAGAAGGCCCATCACCCCTCTGTGGTATCCACAATCATGAGCTATGACGGAGGCAAAACCTGGGAGACAGGAGAGATTATTTCCGATGTGAACGGAATGATGAATCCCAACGAAACCTGCGCAGTTCAACTCAGTGATGAAAGCATCATGCTGAATATACGCCATATGGGTAGAACCCATTACCGGGCTATCTCCATTTCCAAAAATGGGTTGGAAGGCTTTTCCGAGCCCCAGTATCATTATAGTCTGCCTGACCCCATTTGTTTCGGCAGCATGGTAAAAGCAGATTTATCTATAAATGATACTCGGCAGTCGGGCATGCTTTTTTCAAACTGTGCCACCAATCCAAATCCTGATAATTTTTATTCCAGAGAGAGAAAATTTCTTACCCTCCGCTTGTCCTTCGATGAATGTAAGACTTTTCAATATTCCAGGCTGCTTGAAACCCGTTCTGGATATTCCGATGTGGCCCCCTCCTTGGATGGAAAATGGATATTCTGCTTCTATGAGCATGATGTTGACCCCGAAATGTATTCGGAACCAAAGCACCTGACCTTTGCAAGAGTTAATTTGGAGTGGCTGATGGAGTAATGGCCCCTTATTTTCTAAGATTTTGTTTACACATTGCTTTTGCATAGCTTTTCATTTATAATACTAATTTGTAAATATTGTTATACAAGTAGGCATAAATGAATCAGGTTGTACTATAGGAAAATCAATAAAAGACTGGAGAATTGCTATGCAAGCAAAATACCTTAAAATAAAAGATCAATTGATTGAAGAAATGCGACATATGAAGCCGGGAGCAAACCTTCCCAACCGTAACGACCTTGCCCAAAAATACAATGTATCACGAATAACCATTGAGCGTGCCATCAGCGAGCTCACCAATAAGGGCTATTTAAGCTCAAGGCGAGGCAGCGGAACCTTTGTAAGTGGTAACGGCGGCATGGAGGAGGCCAAAACAACCGCAAGTGATACCTGGGCTTTGCTGCTCAGTAACATTATTCACGACCTTTATCCCTACATTTTAAGAGGGGTGGAGGATTATGCGCACAAGGTAGGAAAAAGCATCTTAATCTGTAATACCGATAACAATCCTCAAAAGCAAGATGAGTACATCAGCCGCTCTCTGAATAGCGGGGTAAAAGATTTTATTATCATTCCGGCGATCTCCTTCAATGCTTCCAATGAAATTTTCCTGCGGCTTAAAGAACATAAGGCGAATGTTGTGGCTTGTATCAGAACCATATCCGGCTTCGATTTTCCGGGCGTTCTTGTAAATTCCTTTCAGGCTGGGTATAAAGCCACCAAGCACTTAATCGAAAAAGGCTGCAAACGAATTGCTTTTGTTGCCATGCCAAAGTACAACTCCACCATCGACAGGCTTCAAGGATATTTAACCGCATTGAATGTAAATCATATCCCTCTCGACGAGAACCTTGTGGTATACGAGAAGAATATTAATTCCAGCGATGTGGGGTATTTGTTAACGAAGAATCTTTTAGAGAATACTCAGGTGGATGGCATTTTTGCCTTTAACGACCGGATTGCAGCCGGTGTTTACCGAGCGGCTGAGGAACTGGGCTTCACCATAGGAAAAGATATCAAGATAATCGGCTGCGACAATACCGACTTATGCCTACGCTTTCCAGTCAAGCTCAGCTCCATCAGCTTTAATCATTATAAAATCGGAGAGCTTTGTGCCACCAATCTGCAAAGACTGATTAACGGGGAAGACGCGGCAACTCTACAAAATATTTTTGTAGATGCAGAAGTGTTTGAACGAGAGAGCAGTATATAAACAGAAAAAGTTCCGAATGGTTTAGGGAATGCTAAACCATTCGGAACTTTTTTTATGGCTGTTCCTACCACTGCACATTGCACGCCCAAGCCGTTCAGGGGTTCAATGCCGATGCAAAGTAATACCTTGAAAAAAAAGTAGGAAAGGCTTATACTGATACTCAGTCACATTCAACCCTGCAAAAGCCGCTACGCAATACAATAAAATATCAATTAAGAAGAAAAGGAGAGAGCCCATGTATGGAATTTATGGATATGGTAATAAAATAGAGAATATCAAGGAACTTAAAAAGTATCACATAAACCGCATTACCTCTCACGAGAATCAAGAAGCAATCCGGGCTGCAAAGTCCAACAATATTGCTTATGCGGTATGCACAGGGGCCTTTCATAGGGATAAGTCCTCCCCTGTCGGCGCTTGCCAATTTCCGGATGGAAAAGGAATTGAAAGTCTTTCTTGTCCAAACAACCCGGAAACCATTCAGAAGACTTTACACAACATAAGCATAGTAGCCGCTGATCCGCTCATAGACGCGATCACGGTAGACGCTTGTCGATTCCCTTCACCGGCCAACGGCAAATCGGCTGATGTTTTTTTTAGTTGCTTTTGTGATCACTGCATGAAGAAGATGGATGACCTTCATATGGATGGCGAAGGGATCCGGCACTCTGTAGCTGCGTTTTTTTCCTTTGTTTTTGGAACTGAGGGCAGAACAGACTCAAAAGTTGAATTTGACTTGGACGCTCACTTGCCAAACATAAAAGCTTGGTTTCTGTTTAAGGAAAAAGTAATCACGGCGTATTTTGCCCAATTGGAGCAAACAATAAAAAGTGTAAATAAAAATCTGCTTTTTGGTGCATATGTCTTTACCCCTTGCCTTTCACTTTTGGTGGGTCAGAATTATGAGGCCATTGCCAAGTACACTGATTTTCTTTCGCCCATGATCTATCGGCATTACAAGTATGACTTTGGCCCTGCTTGCCTGGATAAAGAAGTATTGGCTCTTTATTCAATGCTGAATGGTAAAAGTGAAGCCGACAAGAATTTGATTTCCCAATGCTTCCAGAAAGCAGTTGGCTTCGACCTGAATCAATTTCCGGATTACGAAACCATTCGGAGCAGCGGCTTGCCCCATGCATATATTGAAAGCGAAGTCCAAAAGGCAAGTATGCTACTGAAGCAGAAAAAACTATGCCCTATTATTCTGTTGGACGACGAAGACCTCCCCCTGGCCGTTCAAGCAGCCAATAAGGGCGGTGCCGATGCATTGGAGTTCTTCCTTTACGAGGATGCACATATGGATAAGCTATTGACAGTTCATCCTACCTTAATCTAAATTAACCTAAAAAATAGGCGGTGTTAAAAATGGAATATGATACTCAATCACTGATTCAAGAAGCTTTGGAAGTTGGCTTTTCACAAGCCGGAGAACTAAATGTATCTGCGTTGGTGTTTATGCCGGAGGTACGGGAAATGTGCAATGCGGACCGCTGCCGTCAGTATGGTAAAAATTGGCGTTGCCCGCCCGGTTGCGGTAGCATTGAGGAAGCCGCTGAGCGTGCTTCCCACTATTCATACGGAATCATTGTACAGACCATTGGTAAGATGGAAGATGATTTTGACTACGAAACGATTCAAAGCACAAGCGAAAAACACAAAAGGGATTTTGATATCCTGATTGATCGCTTAAAGGAGCGGTATTCAGACCTCTTACCCATGGGGGCCGGAACCTGTACCTTGTGTAAGACCTGTACCTATCCCGACGCACCCTGCCGCTTCCCGGAAAAATCCATATCTTCTATGGAAGCCTATGGTCTGTGGGTAAGTAAGGTTTGTGAACTTTCGGGTGTACCATACAATAACGGCAAACAGACGATTACATATACAAGCTGCTACTTGTTAAAGTAAATACGCTTGTATTTGACACTTGATAGCCTTCGTCCCTGTGACCAAGGCTTTTATTTTTTTACGTAAAATATGGAAGCGTTCCTTTTAATTTGGAGGTTTGAAATGGGCAAGAAATTTGTTGCTTCCTACAGCGGGGGTAAAGACAGTATTTTAGCAATTTACAGAGCGATCAAGCAAGGTCTTACACCGCTTGCGCTGATTACGACTTACAATACAGATCGGAAGCGTTCTTGGTTTCACGGGATTCCAGAAGCTGTGCTTACGCGCATTTCTAAATCACTGGACATCCCCATATGGCTTATAAAGACAAGCGGTGATGAATATTCAGAGAATTTTGAGAAGACCCTACAATCCGCAAAGGAATTAGGGGCGGAAATCTGTGTCTTTGGTGACATTGATATCGAAGAACATAAGAAATGGTGCAGTGAACGATGCCAAGCAGTCGGAATGGAAGCTCTGCTTCCTCTTTGGGGCGAAGCTCGAGACCGTTTGGTATATGAGTTCATTGATAGTGGCTTTACCTCCAACATTACGGTCATTGACACCCGCCGTATGAGCGAGTGCTTCTTGGGGCAGAAGTTGACAAAGGAAACCATGGATCTGATAGCTGCACAGGGGGTGGATATTTGTGGTGAAAACGGTGAGTATCACACCTTTGTTTCAGATGGGCCCATCTTCAATCAACCGATTGATTTTTCGTTTGGGGAAAAGATTGTGGAGAATGGGTATGCGGTGTTGCCGATATGCTAGTTAGTAGTAGCATAAAAAGGAGTGTGATGATTATGAGATATAAACGATTCACAGCGATGACTTTGCTTATTGTTGGAGCATCGAATGATGCATATACATTTGAATGAGACTTGTATCCAATGAGGAAAAAAGCTTAAAATCTAACACAAGGAGTTGAACCATGTTCAAAAACAAAACCGCTGTCATAACTGGCGGCGCAAGGGGCATCGGCAGATGCATTGCCGAGGAATTTAAGAACGCCGGAGCAAAAGTGGCGCTGATTGACTTGTTGCCTAGAGATGGGGGCTTTGATTTTTATTTCCAAGGCGACATTGCTGTGGAAGCTGATTTGCAGGCATTTTATGAGAAGATAATCCAACGCTTTGGAACAGTGGACTTCCTGATCAACAATGCCTGTTTAAGCAGGAGGGGGATTCTGTCAGGCTGTAGTTATGATGATTTTTTGTATGTGCAAAAGGTAGGTGTCCTTGCACCCTATATGCTTACGAAGCTCTTTATGCCGCACTTCAAGGAGGGCGGTGCCGTGGTGAACATCTCATCCACAAGGGCCTTTCAATCCCAGGCTGACACCGAAAGCTACAGTGCCGCAAAGGGTGGAATTACGGCGCTTACCCATGCACTAGCGGTTAGTTTGAGCGGCAAGGTGCGGGTAAACAGCATATCTCCGGGCTGGATTGATACTACAGGGAGCGACTTTAACGGAGGGGATCAAACACAACATCCCGCCGGCCGTGTGGGTAAGCCTGAGGACATAGGGAAAATGGTGCTCTTTTTATGCAGCGAACAGGCCGGATTTATCACGGGTGAGAATATCACCATTGACGGCGGTATGAGTAAGCAGATGATTTACCACAACGATAAGGGATGGCAGCTTAAGGAGGATGAGGAGGATCTATGAGAATTGCAATATTTATGGGCAGCGCCCGTGTAGACGGCAATACTGCCGAGTTATGTAAGCCCTTTGTAAGCGAGCTTCAAGCATTAGGAGCGGAGGTTTCTTATACTGTTCTTGTAAACAAACGCATAAATCCATGCAAATCTTGCAATGTATGTCAGCAGGTTTCAGGGGTTTATGGTTGCGTTCAGACAGACGACGATATGTCAGAAATCATTGACGAAATAATCAAAGCAGATGTAATCGTATTTGCAACACCGATCTATACTTGGTACTGCCCGGCAGAGATGAAAGCATTGCTTGATCGACATTATGGTTTGAATAAATATTATGGCAAGGGAACAGGCTCACTTTGGCTTGGTAAAAGCGTTGCCATCATTGCTACGCACGGATATGAGCGCGAATATGCAGCTGAACCCTTTGAAACGGGTATAAAAAGGCTTTGCGAGCATTCAAAGTTAAAGTACATAGGCATGTATTCCGTCCGCGATACAGACTATAAGGAAGAAGACTATCTTGCAAGTTTTCAAACACCCGAAGCAGTAGAGGGTGTTAAAGCCTTTGCACGAGAACTATTGCAATGCGTATAGTAAGCAAAAAACAGCCGCCAAGCAACTGAAGTGCCCACTGTCTACTTGACAGGGGCACTTCAAAAGCTTGACGGCTGTTTTTTACACAATAAATATTCAAGATGAACGTATGCTGATCACCCACACCCGTTCAATTTTTATGCGCTGCTCAGTCATCATGAGAAACACTTCTTAATCCCGGCAATAATCTTTTCAGATGCGTTTCCGTCACCATAGGGATTGATCCGGGTGGCCAGTGACTGGTAGAAGGCCTGGTCATCCAGAAGCTTTTTGGCTGTGGAAAAGACACTTTCTTCATCAACCCCCGCCAAAAGGGCTGCGCCTTGCTCAATGATTTCTGGGCGTTCCGTTTCTGTTCGCAAAACCAGTACGGGCTTGCCTAATGCCGGTGCTTCTTCCTGTAAGCCGCCAGAATCCGTCATAACAAAAGTGCAGCGGGCCATAAGGTTGTGTAAATCAATGACATGTAAGGGTTCGGTCAAGATCACACCCTTGACTCCGCCCAGCATTTTTTCTGCCCGAGTGAGCACCTCGGGGTTCTTGTGTACCGCGTAGAGTATCCGAAGATCCTTGTAAGACTCCGCCAAGCGGCGAACAGCACGGAAAATATTTTCGTGAGGCTCGCCTATATTTTCGCGCCGGTGGGCAGTCATAACAATGAGCTTGCCCTGGCTCAAATCCAGATCAGCAAGCTGAGGATTATCAAAGCGGTAGTCTTCTCTTACTGTATATTTCATCGCATCAATGGCCGTGTTCCCTGTGACAAAAACATTCTCGGTAATGCCTTCTTTCAGAAGGTTATTTTTGCTTTCCTCTGTTGGGGCAAAGTGAAGAGTGGCCAAGCGCCCCGTCAGGCAGCGGTTCATTTCCTCCGGAAAGGGCGAATAGCGATCGAAGGAGCGAAGCCCTGCTTCCACATGCCCAATGGGAATTTTTTCATAAAAGGCAGCCAGGGCGGCCATAGTGGAAGTGCTAGTATCCCCATGCACTAGAACCAAATCCGGCTTGCATTCTTGCAAAACAGGCGTAAGCTTCTCCAAAATCGCACTGGAAATATAAGGCAAGCTCTGTCTATCCTTCATGATATCTAAATCCCAGTCTGGCTTAATTGCGAAGCACTTTAAAACGGTATCCAACATTTGCCTGTGCTGCGCCGTCACGCAGACTAGGCTTTCAAAAGCGCTGTCCTTTGCTAGCGCTTTCACAAGGGGTGCCATCTTCACTGCGTCCGGTCTTGTCCCAAAAATGCTTAAAACTTTTAACTTCATAACATACCTCCAATTAGGCTTGTGTTGTATTGTGTACTTTTGCATATCTTTGCCACTGCATGTAAGCGTGTGCAATGATGCGCAACTGCAACCCATTTTAGCACACTTTAGCACACTGTTATATACTATTTTCATCGCAAAGGCAATCTTTACTTGTAGAATCCAAGGTCAATACAAATAAGATTCTTAGGGTTGAAAGCCTCTTTTCATACAGATCCGGCAATCCAAAGACTGAATGAATATGCATTGACCTGCATGATTATGAATAAACTATTGCATAAAAAGTAAGCCCATGATATACTTGCAAAATATTATTTGTAAAGGAGATTATGATCATGAAAAAATTAATTTCAGCTGTATTGGTTTCTATTCTGGCCATGAGTATGGTCAGTTGCTCGAAACCTTCTCCAAGCCCGACGCCAAGTCCCACCCCCAGTCCATCCCCTACGGTAGAGGCCAATGCCCAAACGCCTTCTCCCTCCCCATCTGTAGCCCCTTCACCAGAACCTTCAACATCCCAAGCACCGGTATTAGAACTGGTCGTTGGAACCAATCCGGAATTTCCTCCCTTTGAGTATCTTAATGATGCCAACGAGGTTGACGGCTTTGACATTGCCTTGATGAAGGAGATTGCCTCTCGTCTTGAGCTGAGCTTTAAGGTAGAGAGCATGGAATTCAAGGGCCTGATCGGTGCCTTAAAGGCGGGTAAGATTAACGTGATTGCCGCCGGTATGACCATTAATGAGGAGCGCTTGCTTGACTGCGATTTCACAGATCCCTACATAAATTCCGTTCAGGTTGTTCTTGTAAAGAAGGACTCTGAGCTTGCAAAGGCAGAGGATTTAAATGGCAAAAAGATTGCCGTTCAAGAAGGAACCACCGGAGACTTTATCGCCACCGATGATGTTGAGGGCGCTGAGATTTCCAGGTTCAAGAGATACTTGGATGCCATTACCGAGCTGAACAACGGCCGTGTCGATGCAGTTATCATTGATTCCAGCCCCGCTGCTGAGTTTTTAAAGAAAAACGACGGCATCAAGCAAGTGGAAGACCTGGTTATGGCTGACGAAGAATACGGCATTGCGGTCAAAAAAGGAAATAAGGAGCTCTTAGATCAGTTGAATGCAGCTCTGGATGAAATTAAGAAAGATGGAACCTTTGATAAGCTAGTTGAAGAGTATATCACCAACGAAATGTAGTTAAAGTTATTAATTCTATCCTATACAACTTTGTTAAGCCGCCATACAAAACAGTAGATTTAATCTTGTTTAATGGCGGCTTATAAAGGTTAAAGTCACGTTCAGCGTTGTAAAGTCGCCGCTCAAAACAATAGATTTTATTGGGGTTGCATGATGGTGGCTCAATAAATGTTTAAGAGACTGAGTAGGGGGACTGAGTAAAAGGGCGGCAGAGCCGCAGATGGATCTCATTATGAACCTTTTTGAAAATTTTTGGACTGAAATTGATGTTAATTTCTTAAAAAACGATCGGTATATTCAATATTTCAAAGGGCTTGGCGTTACCATGGAGGTCAGTTTTTTTGCTATGATCATCGGTCTTTGTATTGGTACTATGGCGGCCATCATGTGCTTGACCGAAAAGGATAACAAAAAGACGCTTCTTTCCGTCATTGCCAAAACCTACATTGATATCATCCGAGGCACGCCCATCGTTTTGCAAGTGCTGATTATTTATAATATCATCTTTGCCTCCGTGACGGTCTCCAAGGTGTTTGTGGGCTGTATGGCCTTCGGTATCAACTCTGGCGCATATGTGTCTGAGATTATCCGTGCGGGCATCCTGGCAGTAGATAAAGGGCAGACAGAGGCTGGGCGCTCCCTAGGTCTCTCCTCCTTTCAAACCATGCGTATCATCGTACTTCCCCAGGCCATCAAAAATGTTCTGCCAGCTCTTGTAAACGAATTTATCGTGTTGATTAAAGAAACTGCGATCATCGGATATATTGCTCTGGTTGACTTGACCAAGGCAGCAGACTTTGTGATCAGCCGAACCCTTTCTTACACCCCGCTTTTGATAGCCGGTGTAATTTACTTTATCAT
>CAZSXS010000085.1:0-15285 GCA_964611385.1 uncultured Defluviitaleaceae bacterium | reverse complement strand
ACAGTCAAAAAACAAGCTCTGTCATCAAAAATATTTCGTATGCGTTTGCCCTGTCTGCTAATTTATTTGGCCTTGACATTCTTACATTTTTATCTTATGATACTTCAAACTTCATATAGTTAATGGCAAAGACAAGGAATAGTATATATTGCTCTGATTTCAGAGAGAAGATGGTGGGTGCGAATCTTCATGAGGACAATATAGAAGGCGCCTTTGAGCTGTGGATTGAAAGGAAAATTTCTAAGTAGAGACCACCGGAGCTTCCACCGTTAGAAGGAAAAGGCATACCGTGTAGAATTTTAACCCTGCACCTGTGCTATTGAGTGTGGATATACTCAGTCTTTAAAACTACCCTATGCAGTTATTATCAGGTGAATTTCCAGATACTTGCATGTCGGCTTTGTAACATTGAACGTGACTGAGATAAAATCTTCTGAATTTAGGTGGAACCACGGACAGTCTATGTTCGCCCTAAGCATTTTTGCTTAGGGCGTTTTTTATTTTAGAAGGGAGAAAGAAAGATGAAAAAATGCTCTATGGAAGAAATGGTGAACTATTGTAATCAATATGGATTTGTATTTCAGGGTAGCGAGATTTATGGCGGCTTAGCCAACACCTGGGATTACGGGCCCTTGGGCAGTCGCTTGAAAAACAACATCAAGGATGCGTGGAGGTACTTCTTTATTCAAAAAATGGATAACAGCTTTGAATTGGACTCTGACATTTTTATGAATCACAAGGTCTGGGAAGCCAGCGGGCATTTGGATAGCTTCACAGATCCTTTGTTGGACTGTAAGGAATGTAAAACCAGGCATCGAGCTGATAACTTGGTTCAGGCCTATGATCAAACAATCAACGCTGATCTAATGACGCAAGAGGAATTGTATAACTTTATTATCCAAAGAGCGCTCCCCTGCCCTGTCTGCGGAAAGTCTAACTTTACGGATATTCGGCAATTTAACCTGATGTTTTCAACCCAGCGGGGAGTGACCCAGAGCAGTTCCAATACTATATATCTGAGGCCGGAAAATGCACAGGGTGAGTATGTAAATTTTTTGAATGTGTTGCGCTCCATGCGGGTCAAGCTCCCCTTTAGTATTGGTCAAATCGGCAAGGGTTTTAGAAACGAAATTACACCTGGTAACTTTATTTTCAGAACCATAGAATTTGAACAAATGGAGCATCAAACCTTTTGCAAGAAGGGTGAGGACGAAGCGTTTTATGGATTTTTCAAGCAGTATGGAATGGACTTTTTTGAGTTCTTGGGCCTGCAAAAGGAGCATTTGCGCTTTCATGATCATGACAAGTTAGCCCACTATGCAAAGGCAGCTTGCGATATTGAATATTTGTTTCCCTTTGGTTGGGGGGAAATCAACGGAACCCATAACCGCACTGACTTCGACTTAAGCCGACATCAAGCCTATTCAGGCAAGAGTATGAGCTACTTTGATGAAAACAGCAATGAAAGATATATCCCTTATATTATTGAATCCACTTGCGGAGTCGGCCGTGCTTTTCTTGCTGTCTTGTTTGAAGCTCTAGTGGAAGAGCCGTTGGAAGATCAGGAAACCCGCCAGGTTTTAAAACTCAAACCCTATTTGGCTCCCATAAAAGTTAATGTACTGCCCTTGGTCAAAAAGCGCCACCGAGAGAAAGCCCTCGAAGTCTATAGTGGCTTAAAACAGCAGTTTATGACTTCCTATGATGACTCCGGAAATATTGGAAGGAGATATCGTCGAGGAGATGCCATTGGAACGCCCTTTGCGGTGACCATTGACGACAACACTTTGGAAAGCGATCTGCTTACAGTTCGGGATAGGGACAGCATGGAGCAAATCAGCCTTCATGCTTCTGAACTGGCAGACTATGTTCGGAATGCTTTGGTCTTTGAGTGATTCCGATCTGTAATCAGTCAATGATAGAGGGGAAAATCAATGAATATGGTAAAATAAAGAAAAAAGGCGGCTTTCAAAATTTCCATGGGATTGACACCACCCTTAATATCCGGCTTTTTTGAAAGATGAGGATAGGGGGTGTGGGGTGAAGGAGAAGAAAACTTTTTTCGCCGTTTGAAAAAAGTTTTCTTCTCCTTCACCCCCACGGTTTTTGAAGACCCGAAAAATATTTTTAAATACGTCCTCCGACAATTATAGCATAATATATTTTATGATAATCATAAAAATTATGTTGACATTCGTTTCTATCTTGGAATATAATGGACAAAATGATCTTGGGAGGAGCACAATGAATCTATTAAAGCTTGAGAGCTTATCGAAGGCCTTACGGCTTTGCTTGCAGCTCACGTTTGTTATTGGCTTGCTGGTAACGATATTCCTCGGCTTCATATTGAAGCAGTATTTTGGATGGTACTTTTGGAATAATACCCGTTACTACTGGGCCTGCGTGGTGCTACTGACCCCCTGTGGGCTTTGTTCGCTCAGTATTTTGTGGCAACTGATCGGACTCTTGGAAACCATCCACAATAAAAACCCTTTTGTTTTAAAAAACGTAATGGGCCTCAAGCGTATTGCTGTAAGTTCTTTCATTATCTCATTTATGTTTTTTACATTGCTTGTTTTTCAAGCCACCATGTTGACCTTTGCTATTGGCTACATTTTCTTAATCGCCGGGTTTTTATTTGTGGTGGTGGCGGGCATTTTTAAAAAAGCGGTGGAATATAAAGATGAAAATGACTTGACCATTTAGGAGGTGCGCAATGATTGTTGTAAACCTTGACGTAATGATGGCCAAGCGAAAGATGAGCCTAAACGAGCTTTCGGAAAGGGCTGGTATCTCAACTACTAATCTTTCAATCTTAAAAACCGGTAAGGCCAAGGCCATACGCTTTTCTACACTGGAACAGATTTGCCGGGTTTTGAACTGCCAACCTGGGGATTTATTGGAATGGAATGGAGAAATCAGACAGGAGGATGAAGATAATGAATGAAAATGAAAACTCATCAATGGATATAAAACTACCTGACGAAAACAGATTACTCAACGATAGCCAGCTTTCAGATGAAAGCAAATTACCTAACGAAAGCCAATTACCCGACGAAAGCCAGATCACCAACAAAAACAACCTCCCTAATGCAAGTATCTGCCCCAATCCAGTTTATACGCAGCGGGTTGAAACAAAGTCCAAAGTTACCTTAAACCGAAGAGAAGCGGGCGCTTATATGCTGTCGGCTGTACTTTTAGCGTTCGTATATGCCATTTGCTTTAGCGGAGTAGAGGTGCTACCTCAGCTGTCCTTCACCTTCTTTTGCCCAATTGCCTTCCTGACCTTAACTTTTACGCTTAAGCATCAGGGCTTGTATAAGAATAAAAGGTCTGTGTATTGGCTTATACCTATTTGTATTATTTCCCTATATAACGGTATTTTTTCCCTTAATCTTTTTACCTACGGAAATGTCGTCATCATGCATATGTTGTTTGCTGCCTATACCTTCTCAGCCATGCAGGAGCAACGCAGAGCTTTGGATTCAACGGCATTCTTATTCAACATATTCAGTAATTGGCTTATCTTTGTTCCAGCCATTCAAAGCTTTACTGCCCGAAAGAAGGAAAACAAGGAAGAACGCAAAGACGCTTCTACCTTAAGCAAAGTGATTATTGGGATGTTGATTTCCGCTCCTGTACTCCTTTTTATTCTTGCGTTGCTTATTTCTGCGGACATGGTTTTCGGGAAGTTGATTGAGGATACCTTTATCCGCTTGACACAGGGAAGCTTGATTCACTTTTCTTTTCTTGCTTCTCTTGTTATATCATGGATCTTTTTTACCGGCTATATCTACCACGGCCACAAGGTTTGCACCCAAGGCAGAGGTATCGAACTTGCTATCATTAAGACGGATGTGGTCATCAGTGCTACCTTTTTGATCCTGATTAACCTTGTATTCCTCCTGTTCTCCTTTGTACAGGTCGCCTATCTCTTTAACGGAGGCTTTATGACATTACCCGAGGGCATGGTCTATTCGCAATATGCAAGAGAGGGCTTTTTCCAACTGCTTTTTGTTACAGTGATCAATTTTTCGGTTCTTATCATCTTTATCAGTGTTTTTGAGGAGGCAAGAACGCATAAGCTTTTAAAACTGCTGCTATTATCCCTTTGCTTCTTTACATGTATTCTGATCGCCTCTTCTGTGTATCGCATGCTTTTATACATTGATGTTTATGGCTATACGAGCCTGCGACTTTGGGTACTTACATTTTTAGCTATGGAAGTTGTTCTGCTGTTCATTACCGTCTTAAAGCTATTCGTGGACAGGGTACGGTTCTTAAAACTCTTTGTACTGACAGGCTTGGTTTCTTACCTGGTGGTGAATATAACAGGCAGTACATTTTTAGTTTCCAAGTTGAATGTAGACCTGTTTATGGCCGGAAAGCTTCGGCAGATTTCCGTCTCTTACGGCTCCCCAGAGGATCTTTACGCCATCAAGCCCCTTTTGGATGAGGAAAAATATGTCTGTTTGGATTATAAAATATATCGAAAGGAGGAAGCCACAAATGTAAATGCAAAGCATTCGGGCTTCGACCAACTTTTGATGCTACCCAAAGAGGATCAATGGCAAAACTGGACTTTGTTTAGAAGTTTAGCGCTTCAAAAATAGAAGGTTTTGCTAAAAAAGGTTTTTCAACATTAAAAACCCCCAGTGAACTGGAGTTGTTTCAATCCATTTCACTGGGGGTTTTTTTACCCAATTCTATAGGTTTATTTGCGTTGAAAATAATAATTCGTCAGCGTAGTCGAAACGACTCACATCATTTTAGCCACTCATTACTGCAAACTAAATTGCGACACCAGCTTATTCAACACACTGGCCATACTCATCAGCTCCTGAGAGGTAGCCGCAGACTCCTCTGAGGTCGCCGAATTAGACTGTGTCACTTGTGATATCTGATTGATTCCTATAGAGATCATTGATACTCGATTGCTTTGTTTCTTGGTGTCAACTTGAATTTGATTGATCGTTTCACAAACGGAATCAATACTTGAAACAATTTTTTTGAATGATTCGGAGGAAGCATTGGCTTTATTCGTACCCACCTGTATCTTACCAATGGCATCTTCGATTAATGCAGTAGTATCTTTGGCAGAATGGGAGCATCTTGCAGCTAGGGAGTGAACCTCGGAAGCTACAACAGCAAAGCCCTTTCCATGCTCACCGGCTCGTGCGGCTTCCACAGCTGCATTCAGGGCTAGAAGGTTGGTTTGGAAAGCAATATCATCAATGAGTTTAATGACGTTTGAGATTTTTAGGGAAGCGTTCTTGATGTCATCCATGGCGGTAAGCATATTAAGCATTTCTTGGCTTCCTTCTTTAGCACTTTGGATGGATTGTTGGGAGATTTGGCTGGCTGCCTGAGCCTGTTCGGCTGTTCTGAACATATGCTCGTTGATCTCTGTTACGGAAGAACTGAGTTCCTCAACAGTGCCGGCTTGTATACTTGCGCCACTGGCCAAGTCTGAGGCTGTTTCCGATACCTTATTGGCACTCATCAGCATGCTATCAGCTGATGTTTTGATTTCAAGCATAGTGGTTTTCAAAGTGAGGGCGATATGATTGATGGAATTTTTAATCAGATCAAATTGCACGTCATACTTTCGATTGATACTTACAGCCAGATCTCCCTTGGAGATTGAATCAAGTACTTCTGTAATTTCCGTGATATACGAAGCAATAGATGTAATCATTCTGTCAAAGGAATTCATCATTTCTGCAAAGTTACCTTTATATTTTTTGCTTACAGTTATATTGAAATTCCCCGTTGAAAGCATAGCAAGCACTTCATTGGCTTCATTAATAGGTTCACTGATTACTTGCAAGAGCATATTAAGCCTTTCCATAAGGCTTTTCCAGTCGCCGCTATAGTGTGAGGTATCTACTCTTGAATCCATCTTTCCTTCAAGCACAGAAGCGATTAAACTTGAAAGCTCTATGTTGACAGATTGAATGTTGGATTTAAGCTGATCAAATTTTTCGTTGGCGAGGCTTTTTTTGCCTGAATACTGTTTCAAGTTTACTTCAAAGTTGCCCTGCCCAAATTGCCCATAAGCATTCAGGATTGTGATGACTTCCGTAATATAGTCGTCAATCAAGGCATTAATCGCTTTCACTGCATTTTGGTACTCACCCGTAAAGGCGCTTTCTGATACGCGTGCTTCAATGTCACCTTCCTTTAATTCGCTGCTTACCTTTTGAAGGCTTTAGATGAGCAAGAGAATGATTCCCTTTACCTTCCCCACAGATAAACAAGGCTTCCGATTTCAGAGGTATCAGGCACTAACGCGGAGTTGGTGGCAAAACGTCCCTCCGACAATTCATTCATTTCATCCTTCAATTGTATAATAGGAGCAATGATCAACTTTCGAGTGAAAAAGGCTGACAGAATCTGCACCAAAATCAAAAGGATGACAAAGGAGAATGAAATAATCCAGAGAATATATGTATCGGATTCAATTGATTCTATGTTTTCTAAGGTTCTTTTTTCCATGATGTTCAGAAAATCTGTTTGAAGTTGTTTGATTTGTTTAATATTGCGTTGATATTCTGGGCCAAAAACCAAATTCATGGCTGTGTTCTTATCGTTGTTTTTGACTGCCTGCATGGCTTGATTCTCCAAGGGAACCAAGAAATTGGACAGGTCCGACATCGCTGTAATTTTCTGCTTTTCTTCTAGCGTTATGCCAGCCTCTTCCATTTGGGATACAGCAGTTTCCCTGGTTTTTAAATTATTTACTTCGTTCCAGTAATTGGTGTAATGTTCCTCTTCACCGGTTGCTACATAGGTACGAACTTCCGAGGTTTTGATGTTCTTCCCAAGCGTTGGATTGTCGAACGCACTTTTGGCTGGTTAGAGGATTACCGTTTGTTGTGGAAAAATTGTGAACGAAAAATTCCAAACTCCCTACAAGCTGTCAAGTTGGCCTTTATTTCGTTATTACTAAGAAGATATTAAACACCCTCTAAGAAATCTTCAACTGTCATCATTAACGTTGTAGATATCTCTAAATAAATTTTATCCTCCCAGATCCAACCAGCGGTTGAGAGATGAAAATTGCGGTCAGTGACAAAAGGCGGAAAGCTGTTTATACTTTCTTTATTGAAGCCTATTGTGAGAGGTGATTAGAATTAAAAAGGAGTATAGCATTATACAAAACATCCTATATGTTTTGCACGGAGTATGGCAATACGACAAGTTGACGCTTGGACTTATTGCAGTTAACACCTTGGTTTTAGCTGTTTCTCCGTTTATTGGCATTGTCTTTCCTCGCCTACTTATCAGCGAGTTGCTCAATGCAAAACAAATGGAGGTAATACTCCTGCTTCTGGTAAGTTTTTTTATCCTAGCATCATTAGCAGGATACATTGGCAATTATCTTCGAGGTGCATTTATGCCTCGCCCCGAAAAGGTTGCCGCTCCCTATGCAGCTTTGTTGTATAAAAAATGTTTGGAATCCGATTTTCAATGTACTGAGGATCCTAGTTTTTTAAATGAAATGCAAACAGCGGCATGCTGCTTCGGTGGCTCTTATGCTGGAATGAAAGGAATATTGCATAAATTATTTACCTTACCAGGCTTCCTTATAGCACTTGCTGCTTACATCTCCATCGTATCAAGACTTAACGTTCTTATACTGTTCTGCTTGGTGTTGAATATCCTATTGAATTATGGAATTGCGTTTGCACAAAAAAAATATGAAAACAGCAAAAAACATGAATTATCTCAAAACGAACGCCGTTCTGAATACCTTTACAATATCATGTATGATTTCAAATATGGTAAAGAAATACGTTTGTACGGGATAGGGGACTGGCTAGCTGAACTGTTTGCGCTGTTCCGTGGAAAAAGCAGTGCGATTAAAGCTCGCATACAGAATTATAATTTGCTTACAGGCTGCTTAAGTATCGTACTGAGCATACTACGTGAAGGGTTGGTGTATACATACCTTATTAATATGGTTGTGAATAAAGGGATGTCCATTGCAGACTTTACGATGTATGCAACAACGATTGCAAGTTTTACAGGAGCATTCAATTTAGTTGTTTCAAATTTTGCTGACATTGGTGGTTTGAGTATGCAGATTACGGATTACCGCCGATTTATATCTCAAGCGAACCCAATGACACAAGCCGAGTATACTGAACCATTACCAGCTCCGCCATACGGCTTTGTATTTCAGAATGTGTCGTTCAAGTACCCACGAAGCCAAAACTATATATTTGAAAACTTGAATCTCACCATTGCAGCCGGACAGAAGTTGGCTGTCGTCGGGAATAACGGTTCAGGGAAATCAACTTTTATTAAGTTGTTGTTACGCTTATATGATGTGAATGATGGTGCAATCTTCTGTAATGGTGTCAATATAAAACTTTTTGATCGAGATGAATATTACAGGCTTTTTTCTGCTGTATTTCAAGAAGTGCTGCCCTTGGCATTCTCGCTCGCAGACAATATTGGCGTTAGTAACTATAACAGTATTGATTTACAACGCGTTAACCAGTGTATTGAGCAAAGTGGCTTGGCCGATAAGGTAAATTCACTAAAATACGGCGTAAATACCTGCGTGCAAAAATTCATTGATGGTGAAGGCATAGAATTTTCTGGCGGTGAAGCGCAAAAACTGCTCATTGCTCGTGCTTTATATAAAAATGCTGAAGTCATGGTGCTGGATGAACCAACCGCTGCCTTAGATGCCCTTGCTGAACGCCAGATTTATGAAAGTTTTAATAAGATTACTCAAAATAAAACAACCGTGTACATATCACATCGCCTTGCTTCTACACGTTTTTGTGATGCGATTACTTTGTTTGAATATGGAAAGATTATAGAATATGGTACACATGAGGAATTACTCTCCTTGAACGGAAACTATGCCAACATGTTTAATAAACAGGCAGAGTATTATGCCGACAAAGGAGGCGCTAGCTTTTGAAAACAAGAAGTCTTGACGAATTAAAAAAGGACTTGTCAGTTGTTTGGCACTTTATCAAGCTGATTCAGCGCATAAGCCCAAGCTATATTCTTGTGGCTGTGGTTTCAGCGGCTTTAGGTTCCATTGCGCCGTTTTTAAACATTCTCATGCCAAGAGCGATCATAAATGAACTTATGGCGGAACAACGAATGAATCAGCTGATGCTGTTTGTGGCTGTTTTAATCATTGGTAATGCCTGTATAAGCCTACTTCACAGTTTACTTTCTGCGAAACTAAAAAAGTCAGAGGAAAGGCTTATAAACGACTTCGAACTTCATGTTGGCAAGCATATCATGAGCATGGATTTTGAAAATCTTGAAGATGCTGCGATATTAGACTTGAAGGAAAAAGCGCTCTTTAATATTAAATTACACAATGCACTACGCAGAACACCTGAGATCCTAATCGGAGTAGGCCAAATACTGTTCACTTTAATCGGCGTTGTTTCAATTATTTTCATTCTGAGTCCGTTGCTTGTTGTTTTGATCATTGCTTTAAATGCATTTAATGCCATGATATACAATCGTGTACAATCAACGAAATTTCAGTTTTATAAAGATATTGCCGTGTTCAACCGCCAATTTCAGTATCACAAAAGTCTTTCACAGGATTTTGCCAATGCGAAGGATATACGCATTTTCAACATGGCCGACTATATAATAGGTCGTATGAACTTATATCAAGACAAAGCAAATACTGTATTCTTTAAAATGTTCCTCAAGCAAAGGAGACATGATGGCTTATCTGCAATCAATGTACAAATGCAGACACTTGCTGCGTATGCTTATGTGACTTGGCGTGTTTTCACAGGTTCAATTACGATTGGCGATTTTACGATGTACATAACTACTGTGAACCACTTTTCAAGCATACTGTCTCAATTGATGATTCATGTCATTGAGCTACGGCAGTTAAGCAAGATCTTACAGTCTTATCTTGATTTTGAGGCGCTGCCAAATCGATACCTGAATGGTTCAAAGTCTATTGCAGATATAAAAGACATAAAAATTGAATTTGAAAATGTGTGGTTTAAATATCCCGGAGCTGAAACGTATACCTTAAAAGATGTGTCCATCCTTATCAATAAAGGTGAAAAGTTGTCTGTAGTGGGCAAGAACGGAGCCGGCAAAACGACCTTCATTAAGCTGCTATGTGGCCTTTACATTCCCGATAAAGGACGCATTATGGTAAATGGCATTGATATAAACGATTATGATTCTAAAGAGTACAATAAACTTTTTGCCGTTGTCTTTCAAGACTATAAAATATTCTCATTTTCAGTTAAGGAAAATGTTGTTTTGGGTGAGGATAGGGCTAACAGGGAAAACGTGATTGCTGCACTGGATAAAGTAGGCGTGTACAATAAAGTAAAGGACTTGCCACTCAATCTCGACACGCTTCTGTACAAAAATTTTGATGCAAACGGCGTGGAACTTTCAGGGGGAGAAATGCAGAAAATCGCAATTGCTCGTGCATTGTATAAGAATGCCCCCATTGTGATCCTAGACGAACCAACAGCGGCTCTTGATCCACTGGCCGAGCACGAACTCTATTTACGGTTGAACGAGATGGCTGCCGGCAAAACCACGGTATATATTTCACACCGCCTATCAAGTTGTTGTTTTTGTGATAAGATAGCTGTGTTTGATGAGGGTAAAGTAATTGAGTATGGTAGCCATTTAGATTTGGTGTCAAGAAACGGATTATATACTGAAATGTGGAAGGCACAAGCGCAATATTATCAATAGTTCTTTCAGCAATAGCTACATGATGTAGAGAAAATAGAAAAGGAGCCATGAAGATGAATCTAGGAATAATCATTAAAAACCTGCGAAAAGAGCAGGGCATTACACAGGATGAACTGGCAGCAGCCTTGAACTTGTCTGCTCAATCGGTGTCCAAGTGGGAAAACAACCTAGCCAATCCAGACATTGTTTACATTCCCCTCATAGCAAAGTTTTTTAAGGTATCCGTAGAAACCCTTTTTGCTTGGGAGAACATTGACAGTAGTATCGAATACAAGAGCAGCCTTGAGGTGCAGAAAAAACTACAGGTGGCAGATGACATGGACTCAATCATAGCCTTATGGGAGGATATGTACTTTAAATACCCTAATGACTATAGGATTGCAAAAGAACTCGTCCTTGCCATGTGCGCTAAAAATGACAAGGCACTGTTTCACAAAATTTTCAAGTATGCCATACCGGCCCTCAAAAATACGATGAACCAGACCATTGAAAATGAAATTCTGGAAGCATTAAAGCGCTTTATGCTACAAACATCTGAGGAGGCGTTACCAAAGGAAACAAGAAAGGAAGGCCAAACAAGCGAGGAAACAAAGGCAGGTACTATGGGCTCTCAGGAGAATAAAACTACAGATCAAAATTCTCAAAATCAACTGGGCGGCCCTCTCAATCAGCTAGAAGTCGACGCTCTGCTAAAGGGAGTACAGGTAAAGAAAGCAAAGGGAAAACGGGTACTGATCGTGGACGATGCCAACTTCATGCGAATGACCTTATGGAACATCCTGATCCGAGAAGGGGGATTCGAGGTGATTGGAGAGGCTACCAACGGCATTGAAGGCGTGGAAGCATACCAGTCTCTTAAACCCGACATTGTACTCATGGACATTTGTATGCCGCTTCAAGACGGCGTTGCCGCCTCCCGGCAGATCTTTGACTTGGACAAAGACGCCTGCATTATCATGGTTTCGGCCATGTCCCAGCACAAGCTTGTACTGGACTGTATTCACCTTGGAGTCAGTGGCTTCGTGGCAAAGCCTTTTCAGCAAGATTCTTTGTTGAAGGCTTTAGAAAAAGTTGTGTGAAGGCATTTCTAGAACGAAAGTTCTGGTAAAAAAGTACAAGAATCACTTTTGGCAATACCTATATAAAAGGCTTGCTCTGCAAATGTGCTTGGTCTTCAAATTTTGTCAGCTGATCATATCCTTTTGTTTGTGTTTCAAATTTGCAGAATCTTCTGTCGAATTTTGATATCGCAGAATTTACATAGCTCATACCACGCTTATGGCTACAACCCCTGTTTTCGTATTAAAAAAAGTTGCTCATCCGGGTGGAGATATTATCCTACGAAACTTTGAAAGAACCAGACGTGCAAAGGGCTACAGCAGAATTTGTCTGCTGTAGCCCTTTTGGCTGTTGAGAAAGAAACCGGTTTTAAGAAACGCAGAGCCGTAGCTTTTGTGCCTGCAAATTATCTGTAGGTGCAGGCAGGCGGTATGCTCTGGGGAAAGCGGAAAACAGCATCAGGGTCGTACTTAGCCTTTACATGGGTCAGGCACTCAAAGTTCTTGCCGTAATAGGCCATTTGCCAATGCTCGACCGACAAGTCCGGGGTGTTAACATAGATGCCCCTTGTAAACGGTGCCATGTCCTTACGTAAGTCCTCTACCCAGCGAATGCCAAGGGCGGCGTCCTCTGGCTTATCCCAGGTAGCAAAGTAGGATATATTGGATAAGACCTTACGATAAAAATAAGCTGTAGCCCTAGGCGATACTTTCGCCACTGCTCCACCCAAGCCATGCAAAAATACGGAAACTGATGAAGTCGCTGCACGGTTGATAAAAGCTTCGATGATCTCAATTCCTTCGTCTGGTAGCAAGCTATACAGAAAAGGTCCGACGCTTTTAAAAGGTTCCGGGGCGTCCGGTTGCGTTGCAGCAATCCGTGCGGCTGCCTCTGTCCACGGTATTTCCTCAATACTTGCGCTTTCAATCGTTCCGATTTCCAGCATGGGACTAAGAAGTTGTCGTAATTCTTCTGCTGGCCCAAGAAAGACTCCTTGCATCAGCAACAATGATTCCTTACCCGAGACGATGCTCAACAGCGGCGTGAAACGTTCATCAGCATCGGGCAGCGTGTATTCCTGCCAGGCTTTTAATACTGGTTTTAAGTCCTTCAGGTTCCAGTTGATTGCCGCATACGCTACCGTATCAATGGGGTGTGTACGGAAGCAAAAGGAGGTACAAACACCAAAATTTCCGCCGCCTCCCCCACGTAAGGCCCAAAATAAATCTGCGTTCTGATCCGCACTCGCCCGAAGAATATAGCCATTTGCATCGACAATCTCAGCCTCAAGAAGACTATCAATAGCCAAGCCCAAAGGTCTAGATAAACTGCTCTGCCCGCCACCCGACGTAAATCCAGCAATGCCTGTGGTGGGGCACAGGCCAGGAGGCACAACCAACCCTTGAGCCCCTAGCTCTTGGATCAATTCAAAATCCCGCAAGCCCGTTTGCACAGTGGCGGTGTTGCACTCATGATTGATCGCACATCCTTCATATCACTTACGTCAATGACGATACCGGCATCCACGACTGACAAACCTTCGTAGCTGTGACGACCGGAACGCATTCGGATCGGTACATCCTGATAGCGTGCCCAACGCACTGCGTTTACAACGTCTTGCGTTTCTTGTGCAAAGACGATAACTAAGGGGAACTTATTAAAGAAGGTATTGAACTCCTGACGATCAATGTTGTATTCAGGATCACCAGGTAAAACAATCCGTCCGGTTAGTTTAGGTTCCATGTTTACATTCATTGGAATCCCTCCAAACTCTTTTATCGCTATTTTATTCAGATGTGTGGGAAGGGGTGCTGGTAACAACATTTTTGGAGGGGCGGATGCTGTTGGCAGTATATTGTCGATAGCCTTTTAATATTGAGTGCAACCTAAATTATGGAGCGATCCCAAGAAGTCGCATAACTTCACATGAACTACAAATTACTATGTTATACTCTTTTGGGAGGCATGAATATGAGAAAAATTTTAGTCGTTGAAGATGATTTTGATATTCAAGAATTATTACAGAACTTTCTGGGAGAAGCAGGTTATGAGGTTTCTTTAGCCGGCGATGGCATCGAAGGATATGCCATGTTCTCAAACAAACATTACGACCTTGTGCTTTTGGATATTCTCTTGCCTAAAGTGGACGGGTTTGGGGTTTGTGAACTAATAAGAAAAGAATCAAAGGTTCCTATTATTATGCTTACTGCGTTAGACAGCGAGGAAGATCAGATAAAGGGATTAGATTTACAAGTTGATGATTATATAACTAAACCTTTTTCTATGCCAATTCTTTTACGGAAAATAGCGGCTGTATTGCGCCGTTTTGAAAAAACCGATGAAAAAAGCGACTATATTCATTATCAAGAGCTGACATTGGATTTGGACGGATATAAAGCCTATATAGGTAACCGTGCTATTGACCTGACGCAAAGAGAGTTTGAGATGCTTAGAGAATTACTAACACACCAGGGAAAAGTTCTCACCAGACAAGCACTTTTAAATACACTTTGGAAATATGATTTTTATGGCGACGAACGTGTAGTCGATACCCATATAAAAAATCTCAGAAAAAAGCTCAACGTAGATTTCATTGAAACGATAAGAGGGGTAGGATACAGAATTGATAAACAGAATTAAAGGCAGCTTGACGATTAAAATTTTTATATTGACAAGCTTTATGCTGTTTTTTTGCTGCGCCGTGACTTACGGCTTTATAGCGTGGCTTATGCCTAAAACCTATTCAGCGGACTTAGATACTGTATTAAACCAAAAGGTACATAACTTAATTGCTGACCTTGAAAAGAGTACAATAAATGATAGTGATGATTTATTTGACCTGTTTGTTTTGAGCAATGATGTTATTATTCAGCTTTACGATTCGTCAGGGCGAAATGTTCCTATTCCTACCAACATGAATACTGCTGTTTCATTCAGTTCTGAAAACACAGGAAATGCAGTTCAAACTAATATAGAAGAGACGAATGCCGTCGCTATTGATGATTCTAATGCTGTAGAGAGCAGTACCGAGGTAGGCTCTACTTCAACTAATATAGCGTCTCCATCTAGTCAATATGATATCTCAACTATGAGCGCAGCACAAAATTATTATTTTACTTTTTCTGATTCGGAGAAACAATATAAATTGACGGTTTTAGGTGGTGCTCAAGCTGTTAATCAAGTAACAGAAACACTGGGAAACATTCTACCTTGGTTAGCTTTGGTAATATTTTCAATGTCAATTATAGGTTCGCTAATTTATGCTTATATTGTAACCCGGCCTGTTGTCAAACTAAGCGGAATTTCAAAAAAAATGTCGACGCTTGATTTAGATTGGCATTGCGATGAAAGCAGAACTGATGAATTAGGCGTTTTGGCACTGAGTCTTAATAACCTTTCAAGAAAGCTATCAAACGCTCTATTTGAGTTGCAAGACGCAAATGTAAAATTGCAAAATGATATAGATAAAGAGAAAAAGCTGGAACAAACCCGGCTTGC
>CAZSXS010000084.1:0-15651 GCA_964611385.1 uncultured Defluviitaleaceae bacterium | reverse complement strand
AACTTTTTTCGCCGTTTGAAAAAAGTTTTCTTCTCCTTCCCCCCACGGTTTTAGCGGTTTTAAAATAGGAGGATGAATATGAAGTGTTATTGTAAGAATTACCCCAGACCGCAGTTGGTCAGAAAAACTTGGACGAGCCTGGACGGAGCCTGGGATTTTTGTTTTGATGATTCCAGAAAGGGCCTCGCTGAAGCCTGGTTTAAGGGCTTCCAAAAAAGCCATACCATTGAGGTCCCCTTTACTTACGAAACAAAGCTGAGTGGCATTCAGGACGAAAGCCCTCATGACTGCGTTTGGTACCAAAAAAAGATCACCCACCAGTGTAGCGGTAAACGCACGCTCCTTCATTTTGAAGGCGTGGATTATCACTGCCATGTGTGGGTGAATGGGCTGAAAATCGGTGAACATCAGGGCGCCTATGCCCGATTTAGCTTTGATATTACGGAGGCTCTGGTTGATGGGGAAAACTTGATCTCTGTCATGGTTCAAGATAGCCTCAGCCCAGAGCAGCCGAGAGGAAAGCAGCGTACTTTAAAGAATAATTATGGCTGTTGGTATGTGCAGACTACGGGTATTTGGAAAAGTGTTTGGTTGGAGGAGGTTTCTTCATTTTACGTCCAAAGGCTAAAACTGACCCCGGATATCAACCGAGGTTTTTTGGAGCTTGAATATGAATTGAATGAAGAGCCTGCATATAACGCTACATATGACAGTGCAAGTAACACTGGAGATCTGAGCCTTGAAGTCGTTGCCAGCTTCAAAGGGATAGAAATTGTAAGGCTTGTTCAGAGCGTTTCTGTTCATAAGAGCCTTTCCTTGAATCTTAAGTCCAGCCTTGCTCCTGCCTCCGGCCTTTTCCTCTGGTGGCCGGGAAACCCTCAGCTCTATGATTTGGAAATCCGCCTGCTGAAAAACGGGGAAGTGATAGATGAGCTTCTGTCCTACTTTGGGTTAAGAAAGGTTTCCACTGAAAACGCCCAATTTTTATTAAACGAGCAGCCTTATTATCAGCGTTTGATCTTAGACCAGGGCTACTGGCCGGATAGTCACCTGACCCCGCCCTCGGAGGATGCCTTAATAGAAGACATTGATAAAATTAAGCAACTGGGCTACAACGGAGTCCGTAAGCATATGAAGCTAGAGGACGAGCGCTTTTTATACTGGGCGGATGTTAAGGGGCTTTTGGTCTGGAGCGAAATGGCGGGCACCTATGCTTTTTCGGATAAGGCTGTTACTAACTTTACGAAGGAATGGATGGAAGTCGTGGCACAGAACTACAACCACCCTTCTATTGTGGTTTGGACTCCCTTTAACGAGTCTTGGGGCGTGCCCAACATTAAAACCTGCTCCCAGGAGCAGAGCTTTACCATGAGTATCTATTACCTGACGAAGGCCTTTGACAAGATGCGGCCCGTCATCACCAATGATGGCTGGGAGCACACGATATCCGACATTCTGACCCTACACGATTATGTGGAAAGTGGAGAGGACTTCATCCGTATCTTCAAGGACAAGGAGGCCATCATCAACAACCGTATGCCCGTAGCTGGCTGCAAGTACGCCTTTGCCGACGGCTTCCAGTACAAAAATCAGCCCATCATCATCAGTGAGTTCGGCGGGATTGCCTTCCAGTCCGAATCCGGCTGGGGCTATGGGAACAAGGTGAAGGATGAGGAAGACTTTATCCGCCGCTTTGAGCGCATTACGGGTGCCATCAAGTCCTTGGGCTACATCTGCGGCTACTGCTACACCCAAGTCAGCGATGTTCAGCAAGAGATCAACGGCTTGATGGATGAGCCAAGAGCGATTAAGGTGGACGCCGATAAGATACGAGAGATTAACTTGAGGAAGTGATTATCTAAAACCGTCCAGTTCGCAAAAATACAAAAGGCTTTTGGGCATGATACGCCCAAAAGCCTTTTGCTTTATATTTACGTGGGATTTATATCGCCCCCCACGGTTTTGAAACCAGTTTACTCCTTCAAATCCGCTTTGGTATAAGCCAAGAAAAACACGATCAAGAACAGCAACAGGTTCACAGCGATGATCAAAAAGCGATTGAAGGTGAAATTGGTCGCTGACAGATCATTGATAAGGTAATTGATCTGCTGGGTATATAAAACCTTGGCAAAGGAAGAAAAACTTTCATTAAAAATCGTAATCATAGGTACGAAAGCACTGATTAAAGCCAAGGGCATAGCCAAGGCTGTGGCAGAACCTTGATTCTTTGAAAAGATACCGACAGTACTACCCAGTAAGAGAGAGACTAAAGCTCCCGAAAACATGGCCAATACAAAGCGGAACAGTTCTGCTCCGGCAAGACCAGCGATCAGACCGAAAGCAACACCACCTAGAGTGCAAAGGATCAGCACAGAGCTTCCCACACCAATCAGGTACTCAAGAGGCTTTACATTGGACATCATCAACATCTGCAAACTCTTTTTCTCCCGCTCTTCGGATAGAATGTTTGCCATGTTTATAACAGGAACCATTCCGGCATACATGGTGGCAAAAAGGGTTACAAAATAATTTTCTGGAATACCCTCACTACTCTTAGCGATAAATTCGGTGAACAATAAAGCCATCAGGGGAAACAGAACATACTGTATTAAAATCATTTTGTTCTTCAAGGTGTCCTTCAGTTGTTTTTTAAAGATCGCTGCTACTCTATTCATTTAAATTCCTCCCAGTTAACTTGATAAAAACGGTTTCCAAATTGGGTTCGGATGAGTGAATGGATTCCACCAGTTCACTTGAAAAATAGTCCGAAATCGTCTTTGCCGAGCTTTGATCGCAGGGCAGTTCTACACTTTTGCCATTCTTAAGTAGTATGTTTATGGTCTTTTGCGTATTATGTTTCCGGCAGAGGGCTTCCGGAGCGCCTTGCTCCACGATTTTGCCCTGATTCAAAAGGGAGACTCGGTTGCAAAGCTTGGTTGCCTCCTCCATGTTATGTGTGGTTAAAAAGATGCTGGTTCCGTTTTTTTGAAGTGCGAAAAATAAACGATGCATTTCTTGAACCGTACCGGGGTCCAATCCACTGGTAGGCTCGTCAAGAAACAGGAGTTTGGGTTGATGTAAAATGGCCCGTGCCAGCACCAGTCTTTGCGTCATACCCTTTGAAAGCTTCGAAACGGGTGTTTTGATGGCTTCTTCAAGCTTAACCTTTTGCAGTACTTCCTTGATTTTGCTTTTTGGAACACGGAACAGCTCGGCAAACAGCGCCAAATTATCGTAACAGCTTAGTCTGGGATACAGCCCACTGTTGTCCAGCACCATACCGATCTTACCAAGAATGGCATCGTTTAGCTTATGGCTAGGCGTACCAAAAATCGCAGACTGTCCACTGTCCGCTTTTAGCTGGCCCAACAGTATGTTAATAATTGTGGTCTTACCCGCACCGCTGGGGCCCAAGAGACCAAAAATCTCGGCTTCTCCCACTGTACAGCTGATTTCGTTTAAAACCGTCCTTCCATTGAAGGATTTTTTTACCTCTTCCATTAAAATAACAGGATTCATTCTTCCTCACCTTTCTCTTTTTTATGATTGATTTTGTAGTTGGACAAGAGTTTCTGATATTTCCGATCTTCCAATTTTGTTTTCAATAGCATAGCCAGTATACCTAGGCCAAAGCAGAGACTCACCGAGAGGATAAAACTGAGCCAGGCTTCCCAACTTTCGATAGGGAACCATTGAAACAGGATGGATAGCAGGATCGTAAACAAAAATGACAGTGTAAAGAGTAGTACGATCCTCCAAAGTAGCATCATTTCTTTAAAGACAAGATTGGATAAAAAGAGGATACTTAACCCCGCTTGTAGTGCAGAAAACAAGAAGACTTGCAGCAGTGCCGGATAGGATAAGCCAAGTCGCCCAAGACTCAGCAAGCCGCTGCCTTCCATCGTACTGCCCCCAGAAAACCATCCCACCACAGAAATCGCTATGACAGCAGCGCCAAAGGTCAGCAGCAGATTTTTAAAAAAGGAAACAATTAAACTGTTATTCTCATTCATACTCATACCCCCAGCTTCTTTTTTACAAATGAGGCATATTGCCTTGAGACGATGACCTTCTCATTGTTCTCCATGGTAACGATCAATCGACCGTCGATATCCGACTTCAAGGATTGAATTCGATTAAAATTGACTATGCAAGATTTTCCAGCCCGAAAAAAATCGTTGGCCGACAACAAGTTTTCCAACTCATAGAGCTTGAGGTCCGTTTCGTACACTTCTGTTTTTGTATAGATGAAGGTTTTTTTGTCTGTCGTATCAATGTACAGGACTTTGGAAGCATCTAAAATATAGGTCTGATTGTTCTTGGTTCCCATCAGCTTATAATCCAACACCCGAAGCGCTGCTATGACTTTTTCCAGCTCCTCGCTCATTTGGCCGCAGTTGATTGAGATCTCCGTCTCCGAATAACTTGCGTCAACATGAATGTTTATTTTCAATGGTCATCACCGCCTTATGTAGCCATTATATTGATTCGATCCTTTTTCATCAAGCGAAATTACCTAAGTTGCCGAAAAGCGAACCTAAGTTGCTGATAAGAGCACTTAAGCGACTTTGAATGCATTTCATTCAACATACCACTTCGCTTGCGCTTGATACATTTTTGCGTAAACGCCATTGTGCGCAATCAGTTCCGCATGACTGCCATCCTCTATGATTTTGCCGTCAGCAAAGACCAGGATACGGTCAACCACACTGGTGATTCCCAGACGATGGGAGATCAGTATGGTTGTTTTATCTCCCGTCAGTTCGGTGAAGTTGCGGTATATGTTTGCTTCTGCAATGGGGTCAAGGGCGGCGGTGGGTTCGTCAAGAATAAAGATACGAGCGTTCTTGCGGTATAATGCCCGTGTGATCGCCACCTTTTGCCACTGCCCACCAGATAAATTGTTACCTTGCTGGGAAAAAAGCCCTATCATTTCATCAAGAGTGTTTTCTTGTTTCGCAATGATCTCGTCCGCACCTGTACATCGGGCCAATGCTAGGATCTCAGCATCCTCAGTTTTTCGGGAAGGATCGGATAGGGTTATGTTATTGCGTAAGCTGTCCTGGTATTGGCAGAAGTTTTGGAAGATGACGGAGAGTGAGTCCCGAACTTTTGATAGATTTTTTGTTACTTCTGTGCCGTTCACAGTTACATTTCCGCTCTGGGGGGCATACAGGCCACAGAGTAGATTGACAAAGGTGGATTTGCCACTGCCATTGGCACCAACCACGGCGATTTTTTCACCCTGCTTGATTGTGACATTTAATCCATCAAGCGCCTTGCGTTCGCTGTTTGGATAGGTAAAGCTAACATCTTGAAATTGAATCTCCGTATGGTCATAGCCTATTTGTGTGTCATCAAGCGCTTCCTTTTCTGTTTCCAACAAGGAGAAAAAATCCTCCATGTACTTGACATCAGAAAAAATGCTCACTGCGTTAATCAACAAAGTGCTTGTAATCGACTGAAGCTGAGTGGCCGCTGTGATGACCAGCATAAAGGTCCCGAGTCCTTTTTCGGGGTTTTGATAAATCTCCCAGGCCGTTATAAGAATGACAACAAGATAAACTCCGTTTCTGAGCAAGTCTGCAATCCCGTTGAAAATCACATGCTTGCGGGTCAATTTATTTTTTGCTGCAATAAAAACTTTGCCTAAAGCAAGCCATCTTGCTTTTATGTATGGATACAAGCCGAAAAAACGAATTTCCTTCATTGCCCCATTGGAACGACTGGTGTCGGAAATACTGAGGGTGAATCGGCCTTCTTTCATATACTTTGTTCGATAACGATAGGATTCATCTTTTTGAAGCAGGGACAGGATCACAGCTGGAATACAGGTGACTACCAATATCAGCACGATCCACAGGCTGACCTTAGACAAGATAAAGGTTATACTCAAAAATGAAATCAATCCCGCTATCCAACCAAAGATAAGCGCTACACTTCCAACAGTCATTTCCCCGGCATAACTCTTTACAAAATCCACCTTCTCGCGAAAATCGCCATGATTTTCAATGTATTTGTACTGCACCGAGGATAAGAGATTTAGCATTTGTTCTTTCAAGTACCGCTTGATCCGTGCAGAATCTTCTTTTGCATAATAGTTTTGAGCAAGACTGAAAAGGGTTTGCACAATGTAAAGAGCAGCTACTATGCCGAAGGAAAGCAAGACAGTATTGACTGTCTTTGGATTTTCAAATAGATTTTGCACGCCATTGGTGAATGTGGCCAATTGCAGTGATATCAGCATAGGAAAAAATGCGGCCACAAATCCCAGGATACTGATAACCAACGAAACCGGGCTTTTGATCCTGATACTGAGCATCACAGCACGAAGAAAATAATTTACTTTACGCATCAACACGCACCTCCGAGTCTTTTTGATACCACTGCGCTTGTTCGTTAAAGAACTGTGCATACAGACCATTCTTGCTCATCAATTCTTCATGCGTGCCTGTTTCGGCGACACGGCCCTTATCAAGCAGAATAATCCTGTCGGCAAGACGGGCAAAACCAACGCGGTGACTGATTAAAATGGAAGTGCGACCTCGTGTTTTTTCCTTTATGTTCATAAACTGCTCAAGCTCCGAGATGGGGTCAAGCATAGAAGCAGGTTCATCAAAAATCAGAATCTCCTTGTCGCTCATATGCGCGCGGGAAACAGCCAGCTTTTGACGTTCGCCGCCAGAAAAGTTCATACCTGTTTCCTCAATTGATTTACCGATATATGTTTCTTTCCCCTGTTTGAGCTTCGATACAAAGCCAGCCGCACCACCTTTTTGCAGAGCCGTATTGATTTTCTCCTGGTCGTCCACATGATCAATGTCGCCGAAGCCAATGTTCTCACCAATAGGCAAATGAAACAGATAATAATCCTGAAAGAACGCACCAATTTTATTTTTAAGAAAGCCTTGTTCCAGCGTGCTATACTCGTTTCCATAGAAATACAAGCTGCCAGACAGGGGCTTGTAAAGCTGTAACAGGAGATTGACAAGCGTTGATTTGCCGCTGCCGTTCAGACCCACAAGAGCGACTGTTTCCCCCTTCTTCACAGCGATAGAGACATTGTCAAGGGCAAGTTTGTCGTCTTTGTAGGAATAAGACAAATTTTTCGTTTCAAAAACAAGATCACTTTCGCCTGATGGTTTTTGAGCCTTGGTAGAGGGATGTTTATCCTCTCTCTGTCCAAATATTCGGTATTGACGCTCCATTGCATAGATTCCATGGTCAGTAAGCATCAGCGTTTTTGCGATGCCAGAAACAGAAGTAAAGATGTTCAGGCACAAAGTGAAAATCACCAAAAGCACGGCCGCAGTAATCCTTCCGTTTGCCACCGCAAATATGGAATAGACCGTCATGACCGAAAGGAAAATATAAAACCCAAGCCCGCTGATAAAGGTTCGAAGTTCAATGGCAAAGTTGTTTTTCACCTCATACTCATATATGGCGGCGTAGGCCTCCTTCCAGTTTTGGATCAGCCTTTCCTTTGACTCGAAGATACGTAGCTCCTTTGCATATTCCGGCGAATAGGGCATTGCCTCGTAGTGTCCGGCGAGACGCTCTTGATCACGGATCTTGTGCCAGTTGTAGCGCAGCTTTTCCACAAAGACTAGATTGAGCCCTATGATGCCTATGATATACACAAGGGAGATGATAAAGATCAGCTTGGAAAGCGTAAAGGCCACAGCAAGCAGAGACACAAGCCCAACCAGCTTCCCCAGCAAGGTGCAGCAGCCGCTGATTACGTCTGTCAGCGATCCCTCGCGCATCACGCAGGCATAATATTCGTCGTTTGTGTCTTTTTTCAACAGCTCCTCCATTGTAAAGTTCTGCACACTGTCCATGAGCAACTCAGCCATACCGAAGTAATAGCTGTTGTACAGAACAGAGTAGATCAATTCCACATTAAGCCGATTGGAAAGCCCAATCAGTGCTGTGATAAGGCCAAACATCATAATAGTTGGTAGTACGGCATCAAAACTTCCGTTCCCGGTGGAAATGAAATCGTTAAGCGCTGTGATAATGGCTTTATGATAAGCCAACGCAATCGCCGGAAGAATTGATACGGCAGACACCAAAAGGCACCATGTGAGCAGCATTATTTTGTTGAAGCGCCATGCAAGTGAAAACGCCCACGTTACGGCTTTTATTTTTTCCTGTGCTGTTGTTTTCATTCGTCTTCTCCCCTTTTACTGTGATTTTTAGTTGTGCTACCCTGAAACAAGTCTTGGAGTGCTGTCCTTTTCGATGGCGTCGAGCAGGGATATTCCCTCCATGAATTGCATCTTGATCGGATTACAAATTTTATTATATAGTAATTTGAAGCACATTCAATGATCAGTTTGTTTGCTTTGTCCCCTTTTGACATTGAACGCAAATGTGGAAAGATTGATAAGTCCTACTATAAATGCTATATTGGGGATGAGGTTTTAATTGAGTGCGCCGTAGGCGCCAATGGAGGTAGGTATGAGGTTTTTAAAAAAGGCTAGCAGTAAGCAACTCCCCGGCTTGGTGAAGTATTATAAGCAGTTTGAATTGTTTCTAAGCAGGGATGATCTTAAACAATTGAGTACGGATTTTATACCGGTATTGCAGCGCAATGAGAGTGTCATTGAAGCCATTCATTGCCCAAGCTCTATTTATCTAACAGATTGCGACCAGGTAAGCTCTACGAATTTCCTCTCCTTTTGTGAGCTGCTCCAAAACGAGTCTGAATTTTTGCTGTTTAAAAAGATTTGTCAGTTTGCAAACGAATGTGCAGAGGTTCAGGGGAATCAGCTGATCGTTATCCTTCATACAGGCTGCGTGTTGGGTTGCAATGGGAATGTACAGGGCTTCACATGTCCCTTTCAGTGTACAGATGCAGCCAGCTGTCCCTTCCAGTCCCCCAATGCAGTGAATCTCTTGGCAGATAAAGCTTCAAAGATTGTAGAACTCATGAAGAAATATAAAAACATTGATATTGCCTTTGAAAATATTACGCCCTATAGAAATCAGAATGGAATCAACCGAAATAGTGGCTACGGATTTGAAAATACCATCCTAGCGGAAGCCTGTAGCAAGCTAGATGCTGAGAATACCAAGGGGCGCTTTGGTACCGTCTTGGACTTCTGCCATGCTTTGATTACTTCAGAAACCCAAGGTGCTGCGTTTAACTTAAAAAGTTTTTCAGAACAAAATCAAAAATGGGTCAAGCTCATTCACTTGGCCGGTTATGACAGTGCGTACAATCATGGGAAGACAAGCTTTAAAGGCAGCGGGCAGCTTCAGGAAATCAAAAGCTTGTGTGTTTCCTTTTTTAACACCGTTCCCATTACATTAGAAGTCGAAGATGGCGAGTCCATCGAAAAAGGCTCTGCTAAATTTATTGAGCTCATGCTCAATTGGAACTACTTACATAGCGAATTTAAGGACTATGTCTCTGAGGATACCTATAAACAATTTTTCTGTGCCTTGTATGAAATTTTTGCAAAAGATCTTCTCTCAGCCGATGCCTCAGTCCTGGGGGAAAGGATACGAGAATTACGAAGCTATATCTGCCGTCGCTCCCATTTGCCCAAAAAACTGTTTGCATTTTCAAAGGAGCAGCAGCGTTACAATCTGAATGCTTTGCAATTACAAGCCTACGTTTATTATATGCGCTATTGTCAGCTGGTCTTGGACTTGAAAAAAAGCCTAGATCCCGAAGTCTCCAAAGAAACCGTGGATTACTATATCTTTAATGACCAATATCATGAGTTGCGCTTCGAAGGGTTGGCCTATTACTACAATATTTATTGGAGGAAGGGAAATCAAAACTTATACCGCTGCGATGATGGTTGTTATGGCGAAAAGGAACTCAAAGGCAACTTTTTAACTATCTTGCAAAACTGTAAGTCCCAGATCGAAGGCAACAGCAACCTATATTCCACCAGCAAGTATTTTGGACGCTGCTTGCTGAAATACTTCCATGGCGGTTCAAGGAATCACATTTACATCTATAAAAATGCCCCCTTGAACTTTGTGAAGGTTGACGATGAAGTCTTGACATTGCAGCAATTTCAGCTCCGCTGCCTAGACAAGGACTCTTTTACAATCCAAGACTTTTCCCTGGACTTTAGTTGCTTCTTGAACGGTCGAGACAAGGAGGAAGCCAGTTTGTCAGCTTTATTTATTGAGGCCTTGGGGAATAGCAGCTACTCTGGCAGTACCGGTTCCATTTATGATGGGGAGGTTATCTTTTTGCGCCAATGGGAGGAGGGTGCTGTCCAAAAATATGAATTGTCCGATGGGGAATTTAAAGAGTTGATGACGGCCTATTTCATCCGTCTTAAAACCGATACGCCAAATGCTGGAACCGAAGTCTCCCCCAAGATTACAGAGATTTTAGATGCCCTTGATTGGGCAAATGAAAAGCTGCACTGGCCGGATAGCCGGAATAGTTATTCTGCAACAACTGAAATCAGGCAGATCAAAGAAGAACTTTTCCAAACACTCAAAAGTGAATAGGGAGGCATAAACATGGCATATACCAACTTGAACGGCAAAACAATAAGCGTTGGGGAATTGCTTAGAGAAATGAATGAGATTACCAACAAGGGTAAAGATGGGAAGGTGTACGTTCCTATTTTTCAAAGGAATTATGTTTGGACGCGCCAATATACAGAGGATTTTGTCAAGGATTTGGTGCAGGCTTATCATAGTGATAAGCCCAAATCCATTTCGATTTTTACACTATATGTGAGTCCGAAAAAGAATGATATCCAGATCGTAGATGGACAGCAAAGGATGACCAGCCTCCTCTTGATGTTCACGGCTTTAGAAAGGCAGGAACGATATGTTCGCTTGCAGTTTGAGCGGGATTTTCTGTTGAAGGAGGCAGAGTCTAGAAGCAGCTTCATTGATAAGCTCCCTAAAATGACCTCTTATGCAGCGCTGTTGAAGCCACCCGCTCTGACGGATAAAAGACGGCTCTTGTATAATTACCTGGGCATCAAGGAACAGTTGGAGAGCATTCTTAAGCTCAGTGAACAGGATAAATTCATAGATTTCATCTATAAAAAAGTAAGTCTGCTCTTGCATGTCACAACGGATGAACCTGTCAGTGAGTTTTTAAATCTCAACAGTCATAAAATTAAATTTCGGATTTGTGATATGATTCGTTCTCGGCTTATGATCCATTTGTCCCTCACACCGCTGTATACCAGCATTTCGGATGCCTTGGAAATCCCTTTTGAGGAACAGTATAAAGAAAAGATTTCAGCCCTATTTGAAGACATTGCCGTTTTACTGTATCAGAGCCCAAGTGAAGAAAACGAGATTTATGATATCGTCAGCCGTGGATATACCGACCCAGAAAGTTTTAAAGAAAACCGCCTCAATATCCTGTTTGGTTCAAACGAATACGGGTATGAAAAAGGGAGCTATGAGCACTATGATGAGGCTAAGTTGAAAGAAAAAGAACTGAGCATCATACGGAGATTGGTTTTCTATCGGCGTATGCTAACTGAAATCAAGGGCGGTATCGACAAAAACTATTATCAAACCATCAATGCATTTCTTTGTCTGCATCAATTGGAAAAAACAAAATTCTTTAGCCTGCTGGATGAGAATGAAATCGAAACAGAATTGAAGGAAGAGCCCGAAGTTTTGGCAAGGATATTGGATCATAAGTTTAGCTTGGATCGGATGCTCTTTAAGAAAATCACTCAGCGGAACCTAAAAGAGTCCGAAGACGCATACAACCTAAAAGGCAAAGAGCTTTTTATGATCAACCAGTACTTTGAATCCCAATTGGTTAATTTTGAGTCCTATAAAGGTCAAGAATCCGAATTGCTCTACTACTGGGAAAATCAGGACAAAAAAGATAAGCTTTGGAAAAACGTGTACATCCCGGTTCAGTACAACGCCGTAGCGGACCTGATCCACTGCTCAGGGAAATACATAGCCCAAAGATATGTAGAAGCAAGGGAGAAAGAGCTTAAAGACCTGGTTGCACAGGAGATAGAGTTGGAAGCCATAGAGGAGTAAGAGGGGGTTGAGAGACATGAACGAAAGAAATCAAATGAGCTTGGCAGATTTGTTTAGCAGTACCTTGGTTATACCAACCATCCAGCGTGACTATTGCATGGGCAGTTTTATTAAAGATAAAAATAAACTCCTTGAGCATATCGTTTCAAAATTTTATGAGGATAAGAACAAAGAACTTGTATTAAGTGCAGTAACCATTTATGAAAAGGCAGACAAAAAAATACTCTACGATGGGCAGCAGCGAGTCGTTACCCTTTTCTTGCTTAGCAAATGGTTGTTAGGGAATCAATTCGAAAGCCTGAACTGGAAGATTGAATTTGAAAAACGACCAACTATCAATAACTTTATTTATGAAAAGGCCACGGACAACACCAATCAAACCTACGCTGTATATTCCGCGAAGGCTCTTGAAGCAGCCTTCCATCAAACGCTCAGGTATATTGATAAAAATGAATTTCTTCACTATATTTTAAAGCGAGTTGTATTTGATCGGGTGGTGGTCAGCGGAGAGCTGTCAACAGCCGAGCAATTCTTTATTGACATCAATAGTGGCGTTCCTATTGTTCCCTATGAGCTTTTTAAGTGCCTGCTCAATGATAAGGTAGACCAATTTCGAAATGAAAATTTGATTGAGCAAGAAACTGCTGAGCTGTGGTTTTCCAAAGTGGATAATGATTGGCTTGACTTGTTTGGCAGCTTCAGAAAAGTCCAGCTAGACGATGAATCTGCCAAGGAAGAATTAATGGAAATGCGTTTCATTGAATATTGCATTCGTATGATCTGTTGGGAAAAGGAGATATGCAATCCGCTCAGCACGGGGAGCCTGGGGAAAAAAGTGCTGCATCTTAAAAGCTTCACCAGCTCAGACCTGAAGGATGCCAGACTCTTTATTGATTGTCTTGAAGCGAAGGATATAAAAAGAATGATCTCCATAATGAATAAGCTAGAGAAGGCCCTACAATCCAAGCACCTGACAGGCCAAGGCGGTAGCACCTTAATCGCAAAGGTCGAAGACTATAACGCAGCAAAAGATGAGACACGCTGGATTGGCACCTTATATTTCAACTTAATGGCTGAGGATTTTTCTTATATCAGCAGTTTTATAAAAGCTCTTGAATTGGATGCGCTCAATTCAGATCGAAAGAAGGATATGCTCCTGTGGGCGATCTTGGAATACCCAGAAAAGGTACGTGACGTTAAAAATTTATGGAATCAGATGGTCATTAAAGAGGATGTTGCGTACATCACGCCTACTAGGGTGTATACTTGTAATGAGTTTGTCTACCCTGTGCCACTTTATTATTTGAATTTACTCAACTGCGGTATACAGCAATTCGATGACATTTATACAATCGCCGTTGATAAAATGAAGCTGGTGACGGCAGAAGACTTCAATCCGGAAAATGAGCTGGACAAAATCGTAGCCCATCTCTTATATGGGGGAGATACAAAAATTCCAGATAAGGATTTGAATGAAATTCAGAATGAAGACTACATAAGTCACTTGGGGGAGACGATCAATAGAACCCTTGATGGCCATAGGTGTTATAAAATTATTTATAAGAGAACCATAAATAAGAGAACCAAAAGTCAACATGAGATTTTATCAAACACTGAAAAATTTTTCATAGCCAAACTCAGAGACATTCGAAATGACAAACAAATTTTTCTGATTGATGCAGACAAAACGCTTTACTATTGCAATCAAGCCAATGCGAAAAATTTTCGCCTTGACTTGCTTAAAAAAGTAATCAATATCAAATATTGCGAATATGGGCATGTGAAATTTTACATTTCCAAATTGGTGTTTGTGGATACAAATGCAGATTTTTATTTGGAGTTTTCAAATTTTATTTAGAGTTTTCAAATTTATGTAGATTTGTATAGAAACATGACAATCGACATGAATCAAAATTCAACTTACATGAATACCAAAATAAAAAAACAGTGGCTAACAAAATAGTCACTGTTTTTTATAAAAAGGTGTTTATTGCTCCACTCTTCCTAAAATTGAAAACGTTCATGGCTTAGCACTTTATCAAGACAAAATTGTTGATAAGCCACAACCACCTGTGCCTAAGAATACAAAAATAAACGGTGTTAAGCTTGCTAACAATATACCCAGTGCAACGGCTCTGTTCCTTTTCTTGATTATTGCCCATGCAATTACCCCAACAATGGCATAGGGTATACAAAGTAGCATTACTCCGATAAACCAATAGCTATCGCTTCCCATAAGAATCCATGCGATCGCACACGAAATCCCAATGGTGAGAAAATACGCGATATAAAATGCTCGATTTTTAAAAGGATTCGTTTTTGTTGGCTGCATATTCACATTATCCTTATTGTTGTTCTTATTGCTGTTCTCGTCCATTGCTCTTCTCCTTTACTAAAACGATTGAGAAATAAAGGATACCAAATCCACATATAGCTTGGTAAACCGACATATTGAGCCATATTATAGGGTTTTCGCGAATAAGCTCAGTGAAAAATCTGAATATAAAGTAAGCTAAAATGTATAATTTGAAAAGTATTCCTGGAGTTTTCACTTTGTTTTTGTAATAAACCAAACCCACAAACGATCCTAAGTGAAATGCTACTTCAAACAACTGCGTTGGCAATCTCAAAAATGAATCACCAAAATCAAAGCCCCAGCTTGCAATTATTCCGTAACAGCATCCGTTAAAGAAACAGCCCAAGCGCCCTATAGCCATACCAAGAGCAATTGCTGGTGCAATCACATTACCCAGCTTTAACTTAATTTTGTATATCTTCTTAATTAAAATTACACCAATCATTCCACCGATAAGCCCGCCAACGATGGATTTGCCATATAAGATTTCAACCCATTTACGTCCTTCAAACAGTAGCGGGATTTTTGCACCGATTGCGCCACAAAGCAATGCCGAAAACACAATTTTTACTGCACCTTCGCTCACTTGCCTTCGCTGTCTTAAGTCAGCAAAATAATAGATTAATCCCACTAGGATGCCCAGAGTCACAAAAAAGGTGTATGCCGGAACTCCAAAGATTATAGGGGCTTGATATCCGTACAACTGCTCATGAATGTCCAGCATTTTCTTTCACCCTTTTCACAAACTTACCAACACGACAACAGTTTCCGCTTGTCATACAAGTATATAATTTAAGTGCCGAACAAAATCCGCAAGCGGCTGATGTTTGAAGAATAGCAAATATCCCGGTCACAATCCATGCAATAATGGGGTTTGCAAAGTGCAGCAACAGTAGGCAAATGATCGAAAACAGAGCTCCTACCAAATGCGAAATATAAATTCCTTTTTCATCAACGATTACCCTTTTTCCAGGTTTGATTTTCTCTACTGTATACTTGTAAAGCAGAATTAGAGGCGCTTTCTCTACTTTAAATATAGCCGAGAGCAACATAATTAAAAAGACTGCCAAAACAGGTAATTCAAGTCTAAAAACTACAGCTACCCACAAAAGTCCTGCTACAACGATTCTACAAAACCCAAAGCCACCTTTTGATATGGTAGCTGGTTTAAACTGCGCCATTAAAATCACCTCCATAATTTAGGCAAAAACATGCCTGTTTCTTTCTTATATTGCTTAGAGCCTGTCCAAAATCTCACAGATATGATATAATAGGTGCAAAAAATCTAT
>CAZSXS010000083.1:0-15798 GCA_964611385.1 uncultured Defluviitaleaceae bacterium | reverse complement strand
TAGGCGGCTCGAACGAGAAGCCCCCGCTTCTTTAAGCGGCGGGAGTACGTCACTATATGATAGGGTTTCAGGTTTTTATGATTTTTATGTGTAGCATATCCTCTCAACCAATGAGAGCATTGGTATGAAAAAGCAGAGCATTCAAGCGAAAGGCTTGGACTGCTCTGCTTTTTTATTTTTTATATTCGTTTTATTCCATTCTCTCAAAAAGCTTCTCCGGCTCTGGTATCAAAAACCCGCCCTCCAAGGGCTGCTGCTCCCACTTCAGTAGGGTACAGCGGGTCTGCCCTTCATTAAGCCAGGCTGCAACTTTTTCTGAGGAAAAGGGCAAAAAGGGGCAGAGTAAAACAGCAAGGTTTGCAATGACATAGACGCAATTGAACAAGGTGTCCTCACAAGCCTTGCTGTCCGTATTTCTAGTTTCCCAGGGCTTTTCTGTGTCAAAATACTTGTTCATAAAGCGGACAAATTCAAATAGCTCCTTCAGTGCATCCTTAAAAGCACCCTGCTCAATACCTGTACCCACAGAGGAGAACAATTCATCCAGGCGGGTTTTAATCTCAGCATTCACCTTTCCTGTAGGCACTCTTCCGCCAAAGTAACGGGCGATAAAGGATAGATTACGGTTCACAAAGTTTCCGTAGGCTCCCATCAGTTCGCCATTATTGCTGTTTTTAAAGGCTGGCCAGGAAAAATCCCCATCCCGCCGCTCTGGGCCGTTGGCGATCAAAAAATATCGGATAGAATCCGGGTTGTAGTCCAGTAAATCCTTAACCCATATGGCATGATTTTGACTGGTGGATATTTTTTTGCCGTCCAAGGTCAAGTGCTCACTGGACACGATCTCATCCGGCAGATGCCAAGCAGCTCCGTGCGCCAGCAGCAAGGAAGGCAGGATAATGGTATGAAATGGAATGTTGTCCTTGCCATGAACATAATAGTGCTTGGCTTCCTTGCCCCAAAGGGCTGCAAAGTCTTCCTCTGGGCTTTGGCTTTGCTTCCGGCAGGCTTCCAAGGAAGCCGATAGATAGCCCAGCACATTTTCAGCCCAGATGTAAATCTTCTTGTTTTCGTAGCCATCCTTGGGCACGGCGATCCCCCAATCCAAATCTCGGGTAAGCGCCCTGTCCCGCAGTCCTTCATCCATGTAACGCTTGGAAAATGCAATGGCATTTTTTCGCCAATCCGGGTGCGCCTCCACATAAGCCTGTAGTTGATGAATCAGCTCCGTTAGGGCAATATACAAGTGCTTTGTCTCTCTCAAAACGGTCGAACGGCCGCAGGCCTGGCATTTTGCTTCCAATAAATTTTCTGGTTCCAGAGGGCTTCCACAGGCATCACACTGGTCACCCCTAGCTTTTTCGCCGCAGGAGGGGCAGTTTCCTAGGACAAAGCGATCTGCCAAAAAGGTGTTACAGCCTTCACAATAAACCCCAAGTCCGGATTTTTCATAGATGTACTTGCTTTCATAGAGCTTTTCGTGAAAAGACTGGACAAAGGCCTTATGCGCCTCTGAGGCTGTCTTACCATAAAAATCATAGCTAAAACCTAGGCGCTCAAAGCAGCGGCAAAACTCCTCATGATACCAGTCGCTGATTTCCTCTGCAGTTTTATTTTCTTGCTTAGCTCGGATTGCAACGGGTGTCCCGTGGCAGTCACTGCCGGAAACAAAGTACACCGTATCCCCCTTGGCTCGATGATACCGAGCCAGCAGATCAGCAGGCAGCAAGGCGGCCAAGTGACCAATATGCAAAGAGCCGTTTGCATACGGCCAAGCACTTCCAATTAAAATCTTCATAGTTACCTCCATTTTGTGCAATAATTTTGAGAAATAAAAAAGCCCCCGCCACCCGAAAAATTTCTTTTTCGGGGACGAGAGCATACTTCGTGATACCACCCCAATTTACCCGTACTTCACAGCACGAGCCTCCATAGCTACGGGCCAAAGCCGATAGCTTCTCACGATAACGGGTGAACCCGTTGCAGCCTAGCCCTATCTGCCACAGTAAATAGGGTTTCGGTGCACAGCTCCAAGATCATGTTCGGCAAGTTCCGTCTTTACCCGTTCTCAGCACCCGGGCTCTCTGTAAAAGCTTTCCTCGCTTACTCTTCTTTTCGATGCCTTTTTCAAGGGTAGGATATCATATGTTTGAGATTTAAGCAAGGGGAATTATTCTCAGTCGCTTAAACATTTGCTAAGCTGCCATCGTTCAACCCAGATAAATTTTATTGCTTTGGGCAGCGGCTTTGCAAAGCTAAATGTGACTGAGTATAAATATTGATGAAGACAGGCTTGGAAAGCTAATTTTCAGGTATTGACAATATGCTTACAGCGTGTTATCCTTAATTTGGATTACAGACAGTACGCTTAATAGGAAGGTGGTAAATAAAGAATGAATGAAGTTTTGATTACTGCATTGCGGCTATCTCTTTCTGGCTCGCTTTTTATTCTCATGCTATATTTGTTTAAACCGATTATAAGGTATAGGCTTGGGAAAAGCTGGCAGTATTATATTTGGCTTGTTGTTATTGCCAGATTGTTGTTTCCTTTTTCTCTTGGCGCAAATATTTTTGAGACATTTTTTGATGGAATGGAAATAGCAGTGAATGCCCCCATTGTGCAGCAGGAAGTACCGATTAATGACACTTACAATACTATAAAGTTTGACAACAGTTCTAACGTACTGTTTCCTTCGTCTGTAAATACAAACAATGAGCAGTCAAACAGGATAGCAGACAATGAGCACTCAAACAGGATACCAACTAAAACGCAAAAATCAACTTTGATACAACAGCCTAAAAAAGCTTTGGCACAGATCTTTCCAACTCTATGGATCATATGGCTCGTAATGGCAGTTGTCTTGTTGGTTCGTAAAATTACAATATACCAAAGCTTTGTTCACTACATAAAGGCCGGGCGTGCAGCGGTTTCGGGCATAGAACATTTGGAGCAGTTTGGTAAACTTTTAGAGCAGGAAAAAGTAAAGCAAGTGATAGGGCTTTATACAAACAGCTTAATTTCATCGCCGCTCATCATTGGCTTTTTTAGACCTTGTATCATACTTCCAAGCACTAAATTGTCCGAAGTGGACTTTAGAAATACCATCATTCATGAGCTAACGCATTATAAACGCTTGGATTTGTTTTACAAATGGCTTGTTCAATTCACCATATGTCTGCACTGGTTTAACCCTTTGGTTTACTTGATGGGGCGTGAGATTAACCGTGCTTGCGAATTGTCCTGTGATGAAGCTGTAATTTCAAAGCTTAATTCAAAGGAGCAGAAGTCTTATGGCGATACCTTGCTCAACGCGTTGGCTATGGGGAATTATCATCAGCCTCTTGCTTCTTTAGCCCTTAATGAAGGTAAGGCGCTTATTAAAGAAAGGTTGGATTCAATTATGAAGTTTAAAAAAAAATCGACACTTGCAAAATGCTCCACACTAATCTTAACCTTTGCTTTTCTATGTGGGTTTGCAGTTACGGGCGTATATGGTGCAAGCAATGGCATAAAAGAGATAGTTGTTAATCAAGAAAGTGTAATAGAGGCAAAGATGAAAACCGTAGTTTTTGGAAATGAAGTTTTTTATTTGATAGACACAGAAGAGCAATTCCGTTCTATTGTAAATGATGAAGCAATGCTTAAACTAAACTATATGCAGAATAAAAACATTACCCTGACAAAAGAATGGATACCCATTGGCACTCAAGAAAAACCTTTTACAGGTACCTTTAATGGTAATGGCTTTGAGATCATAGACCTTAAAATGACCAATAAAGAATCAAAGCTTATTGGCTTGTTCGGTTTCGCTAAAGAAGCTCAAATTTATAATGTGACACTTCGGAATGCTGACATTGAAAATGCCGGAGGTATGGGAAAGACTGTTGGTGCAATTTGTGCATGGTCAGATAACTCCGAAGTATATGACAATAAGCTGATTAAGGCAAACAACGAAAGTGAGATAATTGAGGGTGTTGGAACAGACAATAAAAAAACAACATGGGACTTTGGTGATGTTCCCCGTTGCGCTATCAAAAATCTTGTTTCTGAAAATATTGTTGTAAAAACAGGCGGTAACAGCTTTCAAATTGAGGTAGACGAGGCGAGTAAAAGCAGCTATATATTCAGCGATGGCATTCACACTTCATCCAATAAAAGAGAAATTGATTTTGGACGGAAAGCCGAATCGAGTGCTAATGCCGCATATTCGTCCACTATTTATGTGACCATACCTCAAAATGCAAGCAATTTGGTTTTGAGCTTTGAATCGGAAAATGGCAATATCAGCATTGATGGATTAAATTGTTCGGTGCTTCAAGCAGAATCTAAAAGAGGAGATATCGCTATATCTAAAACAAAAACAAAAACGCTTATTGTTGATTCTGAAACAGGTGCGTTAAACGTGATCAATACCACTGCCGATAAAATTTATAGTGATAAATTGGATAGTCAAGCCCTGAAATCCGATTCGAAATCGAATGCCCAACCTTCGTCATATCAGGATGGATTCCAAAATCAAAGCTACATAGACGAAAAAGCGACCATTAAGGGAATTGATGTTAAAGCGTCAATCGTTGATTTGGTGTTTGAAGAAAGTTCTGACAACATATTTTCTGCTACACTTACTTATCCTGCTAGCCATGCAACCTGGTATGCAGACGCCAAGCTGAAGATGAACACTTCAAATCAAACTTTTAGTGTAGAGGTTATTTATCCCAATGGGGAATTGAATCAGACTCCAGGGCATAAAGAAAACGCACTGCTGACGATTCGCGTTCCCCAACGTCAATATGATAAAATTAGTCTTTTTAAGTCTGTGTCAAGCAAAGAAGTAACAGTGCCATTTTCTGTTAAAGAATTAGAATTAAAAAATTCTGTTGGAGATTTAAGCTTATCACTCCTTAAACCCTGCGAATCTTTGGTTGTTGAAAACTATGTGGGTGACCTTGCTTTAAAACTAACAAGCACGCCACAATTAACCAATATTAGCAGTAATATTGGAGATGTTTATTTTTACCTGCCTAACGAGGCATCTGATATTGATTTTAAACTTACAAATGCAACCCTTTCAGAATTTAAGTTGCCTTCTCAGTGGGACTATAAGGGCACTTGGAAAGACAACGGCGAATTTGACACGGTGAGCTACAAAAGCGGAACAGGAGCAAACAAAATAGAGGTGACAACAGCAACTGGTACTTTTCATTTATTTGCCCGCTGACTGTTTTAGTTGCCTTCGCAATCATACTCTAAATCGCTTTAATAAAAAAGCCCCCGCCACCCGAAAAATTTCTTTTTCGGGGCGAGAGCATAGGTTAGGGATCACTCCAATTTGCTCGTGCATCACAAGGCTCCATAGCTACCGTTCTTTTCAATGTTTTTTCAAGCGGAGGCTATCACATGTTTGAAATTAGAGTAAGGAGTAGAATTTAAAAGCGCTTACTCAAACATTTCCTTTGCCGCCTTCATATTTTCAATCACGGCCACACCAAAGGGGCATTTTTCCTCACAGCTTCCGCAGGCCGCACAAGAGGAGGCTTTTACTGGCAGGCTGTCATAGTGGGCCTGTAGGGTTGGACTGTGTCCGTTGGAGGCAGCAAGGTGCAGATACTTGGTCACGGAGGCAATGTCCAGATTTACGGGGCAGGGCAGACAGTGGTTACAGTACATGCACTTGCCCGTCAGGGCATACTTTGGAGAATTACCGATAATTGCACTGTAGTCACGATCCGGGGAAGCATCGGCTTCAACAGCCGCCAAAACCTCTTCTTCTGTCCGGCAACCGATTAAAACCGAGGCGACAGCTGGGCGATCCAAAGCATAAGCGGCGCATTGGGTCACGGTCATGGGGGCGCCAAAGGGAGAATTCGGCTTCAAAAGCCAGCCCCCACCCAGGGCCTTCATTACCGTGATGGCGGTGCCATGCTTTTCGCAGGTTTCATACAACTCCGTCCGAGAACGATCCATGCCTTTCAACTTCTCCAGATCTTTTCCCGCAAAGAGGGAATCTAAGTCCACATCTTGGGCAAACAAGTCGAAAATCGGGTTGATGCTGAACATCAAAACATCTATGGCCCCAGTTTCCACAGCCCGCCGAGCGACTTGAGGCACATGACTGCTCATTCCGATCGCGCGAATGATTCCCTTTTCCTTCAGGCGCAACGCATAGTCCAAGATGCCACCTTCAAAGTAATCCTTATAATCCTGCTCGCTGTCAATAAAGTGAAGCATACCAATGTCCACAACCTCACTGCGGGTCAGCTTCAAAAAGCGCGTAAAATGATTTTCCACTGCTTGCAGATCCGTGTTTTTCAGATATTGCCCCTTCTCATCCAGGCAAGCGCCCAAATGCCCTTGCAGATAAACCTGCGACCGTCTGCTTCCAATGGCTCTTCCAATAAAGTCTCGAACTTCGTCCTGGGGCATAAACACATCAAAAATATTTATACCCGCATCTAAGGCGCTATTAACCACCCTGTCCACTTCTTCAAACTTCTTATCAACTAAATGTTCACAACCAAGTCCAATCTCCGTAACACCCAATCCTGTCCGACCCAAAGTACGCTTCTTCATAAACACTTCTCCTCCTCTTGATCCTACACTGCTCACAAGGTAACTACACTATGTACCAGCACAAATACTGCATAGCCGTAACTACACGATACCAGCACATTGTATCAAGCGATCCGATGAAAGCAACGAAAGGGATCCCCCCCAAACGGCTTGTGACAGGGGTGTATCCCTTTCGTTGCTTGAGCGTGAGTGCCGTTGTTGCTTGGCACGTGCTACCATATTGATTCCTGATATGGTGCATTAAGCCTTAGGCAATGTGGCAAACCCCTTTTCCAGATCCGCATCCGTTGGGATATAATCTGTCATCCTTCCCTTATTATAACTCTCATAGGCCGTCAAGTCAAAGTATCCCGTTCCCGTCAAGCCAAAAATAATGGTTTTCTTTTCGCCCGTCTCCCTGCACTTGATCGCTTCATCCAGAGCGCCCTTAATGGCATGAGAGGATTCCGGTGCCGGAAGTGTTCCTTCGCATTTCGCAAACAGAACTGCCGCTTCAAAAACCTCGCTTTGAGCATAGGATTTGGCTGTAAAGTACCCATCGTGATAGAGCTTGGACAAAATGGGGCTCATGCCGTGATATCGAAGTCCACCGGCATGGTTGGGCGAAGGAATAAAGCCACTTCCCAGAGTATACATTCGAACCAATGGGGTGGTTTTGCCCGTATCGCCAAAGTCGTAGGCGTATTTACCTCTGGTCAAGGAAGGACAGGAAGCCGGTTCAATAGCAATGAACTCAATCTGATTCTTTCCCTTGATCTTGTCTCCCATAAAAGGTGCCATGATGCCGCCCAGATTAGAACCGCCCCCGGCGCAGCCGATGATGATATCCGGTTGAATCCCGTACATCTCGCAGGCAACCTTCGTTTCCATACCAATAATGCTTTGATGAAGGAGTACATGGTTCATGACGCTACCCAACACATATTTGCAGTTTTCCGTCTCCATGGACTTTTCGATGGCTTCAGAAATGGCACAGCCCAAGGAGCCTCCTGTAGTGGGGTTTTCCTCCAAGATCTTACGTCCGACTCTAGTGGTATCGGAGGGCGAAGGAATGACCTTTGCGCCATAGGTTTCCATTACAGACCTTCTGTATGGCTTTTGCTCAGCGGAAACCTTTACCATATACACACTCAGATCAATGCCATAAAAAGCACAAGCCATAGACAAGGCCGTTCCCCATTGCCCTGCTCCGGTTTCCGTGGTCAGATGAGTCAGCCCCTGTTTCTTAGCATAATGAACCTGAGCCACTGCCGAATTCAGCTTGTGAGAGCCGGAGGTGTTGGTTCCCTCAAATTTATAGTAGATTTCTGCCGGAGTGCCTAGGAGCTTTTCCAGGCAATAGGCTCTTACCAAGGGAGAGGGTCTGTACATCTTATAAAAATCCCCAATCTCTTGCGGGATCTCTATCAACTCGTCCTTGGTGTTTAACTCTTGCTCAACCAAATCGGCACAGAACACCTGAGACAGTTCTTCCTTTGAACAAGGTTTCATGGTACCTGGGTGCAGCATAGGGTCGGGCTGCTCTTTCATGATAGCCCTCATATTATACCATTGCTTGGGCATATCGTTTTCTGATAAGTAAATTTTGTACGGAATCTTTGTTTGGTTCATAAGCTCAAATCCTTTCAAGATAAGTTAATTAGTTAAAAAATATAAAAAAAGCCCTATTGGTTCACTAAGCGCAAACCAAAAGGGCTTTATTTAACAGGAGCATTAAACAAGACCGAAACTTTTGCACGACAAAGTGACCCTATTAACTTCGTTAATAAAGCTCCACCAACGCCATGCGATTGTAGAAAGGGACCTGTGTGTCATGATGCCTCCAAGGGTGAGTTTTAAAAATTGATTTGTGATAAAATAGCAGATAATGTTTTGCTTGTCAAGGCCCTTGTCCAAATAAATCGAATGAATAAGCAATTGTCCTTATTGACAGCCAAGGGAGAGGGTGATACAGTCAGAATTAAAAACAGATCGGAGGCAAATCAAAGATGGAATCAATCGTAAGCAAGACAATCAGCAACTATTACGCTGTGGAGCCTGTGCAAGTTCAATCATTGGGCGGCGGTTTTTATGGCCGAGTCTTTCTGGCTCAGTTCAACAAGCCCCCTTTTAAGGCCGTAGTAAAGCTCTACCTGTTTCCTGCTTTAGCAAAGCGGGAGGCACTTCAATTAGAGACACTCAAGAAACATGCGCTGATTAAAGTTCCAGAAGTGTATTTTGTTCAAGAAAATTATGTTGAAAAAAATTACGTTCAAGATAATTGCATTCAAAAAAATAATGAGGAGCTGAACTTTGACCTTTTGATAATGGAATACATTGAAGGAATTAATGCAGGCAAAGCCGGTCCAGCCATGCCCCTATCCCATGAGAATAGAGAAAGAATTACCCAGCAGGCAGTAGAGAATTTGATTGTCCTTCATTCAGTATCAAACGAGAAGGGCTTTGGCGAGCTAAACGACGAAGTGTTTTGTAAGGATTGGAGAAGGCTATACAAAGAAAAGATGCAAGAGCAGCTTGGAAAAGGAAGTAACTTATATCATAAAAACCAAATCAGCAAGGACACCTTCAGTATAATGGATAAAACCCTTGATCGCTTTGATCAACTCTTTTATCTACCTATCAAAAAATCCTCCTTAATTCATGGCGATTATAATGCATGGAATATTCTTTTGAATCCAAACTTAACTGAGGTTGCTGCCATCATTGATCCCTTCAATTGCTGCTGGGCAGATCAGGAATTTGATTTATACCAGTTGGATAATGCAAATGGCAAGTGGTTTGGCTTTCTGGACAGGTATAAAACCTCTGCCAACTTGAGCGAAAACTTTCCTCTCAAACGAGCCGTCTATGAATTGTTTACCGAAGTGATGCATTATCATGATGCAAACATTGATGCAGCACAGTCAGCCATCGAAAGGCAAGCTTTGAGCCTTCGAGAGGAAGCGGCCGTGTATGGGATTAGGTTGTGAAGCCAAATGCGAAAACAAGCTCACTGCTCAGTGAAACTAAAAAACGCCTTGAATTTTGTTTTCAAGGCGGCTGAGTGTGGCAATGTATTTGCTTAAATTTATTTGTAAGCGTTAGCAGATATCATTCTGCCCTTAGGCGCAAGGTCTTTGAGTGTGTTCACAGCCCACTTTATCCATGAGATACAGGCAATACGCTTCCATTCCGGATACTTTTCAAATCCCTCAAAACAGTTGCTGATCTCAGCCTCAGTTACATCTAAGTTAATAAGCTCCGAGACATTATTGTTAGCAGATATGTCAAGTGCCACGTCATAATAGGAGCCCACCAGGCCAAAGGCGTTAGAGTAAGCAATCGGATGGCTAATTGCTGCTTGTGCCATTTCTTCGTCCGATTCATAAAACAAGGATCGGCCATTATCATATAACTTGTATAATCGCTTGTTTCCCTCAATATCCATTAATACACCCCAGTTGCTCATGTGCCTGTCGTCTTGCTGTATGATAAAGTCAAATAGGATCATTCTCAATATAGCTTTCTTTGATTCCGGAAAGTATTTGTTAATAATGTCTGAATACGTATCCAAACTAAGCGTTTCACCGTTTACCACATTTCGAGCATGAATTAAAAATTCTTTATTGAGATCATATTCATATCGTGAAAAAACAGTGCTTTGCGAAATCATGTTCGCCATACAGCAAGGGACGCCGAATAGCGTACCTAATCGATAAGCGATAACCTCGCTAACCGCATCCGTGCTGTACGGATGCATTTGCTGCTTCGCAATCCCGAATTCATTTTCATAGAAAACATATTGCTTAATATTGTTTCCGCTAGGAGAGGCAATGCTATCTCCGGCAACACCCCGCTTGTGATGGTAAAGTTCTCTGAAAACTGCAATGAATGTCGGCTCATATTCTTCTTTTTCACTGTATGAAATCCAAAACCGATCTGCCAGATTGAAAGCTCGCGTGCTTTTTGCTATGTGGAATACATCATACTCCTTTATTCCCAACCGAGCGAGCAAACTGTGAACGTCTTTTCTATCCTTACTAAAAACACGGTCAGACAAAAATCGATGGAACCCGTCGGAGCTTAGCATTTTCTTGCCTTTAAAATAGGTATCTGCAATGGGGTTAAAGCCGTAATCATGTATAGAAATGCTGAAATCTTTGTTAATAACACCAATTATCGTGTTTTCCCATTTCAAGTAGATTGTAAAATCACTAAATATATCAAGCATAGATAGGACCTCCACATTTCTTCCTTATAAAGTATTGCAAACGAACGTCTATTACAGGAGAAACCTTCATTCCATAAACCTCCCTCTTACCTTTGGCATAAGTTGCCAATCCACACTCAGTATACAACATTAGCTAACCATATATCAAGATAAGTAAAAACAGATCTTTAGATTCCCTTGGAGATCTTACTCAGTCTATTAAACATTTACCAAGCCGCCATCAATCAACCCAGGTAAATTCTACTGTATTAGACGGCGGCTTTGCAAAACTGAACGTGACTGAGTATATGACCCAAGACTGGATTTTTGATAACCGCATCTGTGCATTCCTCTTCTTCTGGGCAACAAAAAAGGCGCCTTAGCGCCCATCTGTTTCTGCGGCTTTAAAAACCGCCTCCGCAACAGCCTTGACCACTCTTTCGTCAAAGCATGAAGGGATAATATAATTTTCGTTCAACTCTGATTCTTCAATCAAATCAGCCAAGGCATAAGCCGCAGCCAACTTCATCTGGTCGGTAATCCGTCCTGCTCTAGCATCCAGGGCACCACGGAAAATCCCCGGGAAGGCCAGCACATTATTCATCTGATTCGGATAATCGGAACGCCCAGTAGCAACGATTTTTGCACCGGCTTTAAAGGCCAAGTCTGGCATGATCTCCGGCACAGGGTTGGCCATAGCAAACACGATAGGCTCCGGATTCATGGAGCGGATCATGTCCTCCGTCACGATCCCCGGCCCGGACACACCGATAAATACATCAGCACCCTTGAGGACATCGGCCAGGCTGCCTTTTACATCAAAGGGATTACTGCCCTCCATATCGGCAGAAGACAGAGCGCCTTTCCGGTTACAAAGGATAATCTGGCCGTTCTTCTTTGGATCGCCAAAGCCCGCTTGCATGAGCATTTGAGCAATGGCCTTTCCGGCAGCTCCGGCACCAGAAAGAACAATCTTAATCTCGTCACCCTTTTTGACAAGCTTCAAAGCATTCTTCAAGCCCGCTAGAGTCACCACAGCCGTACCATGCTGGTCGTCATGAAAAATCGGAATCTCCACCAGTTCTTGCAACTTCTTTTCGATCTCAAAGCAACGGGGCGCAGAAATATCTTCCAAATTGACCCCGCCGAAGCTAGGCGCCAACAAAGCAATGGTCTTCACGATTTCGTCTGTATCCTTGGTATTCACACAAAGAGGAAAAGCATCCACATCAGCAAAGGCTTTAAACAGGGCGCACTTCCCTTCCATGACAGGCATAGCCGCCTCCGGCCCGATATCGCCCAGACCCAGAACAGCCGTACCGTCTGTTACTACAGCCACCGTATTCCATCTTCTGGTCAAATCAAAGGAAAGCCTTTTATCCTCCTGAATCGCCAAGCAAGGCTCCGCCACACCCGGCGTATAAGCCAAGGACAGGTCTTCCTTCGTTTTGAGTTCCGGCCGCACCTTAACCTCAATTTTACCTTTCCATATGCGGTGTTTTTCCATTGAAGCAGTTTTATAGTCCATAATCAATCTCCTTTTTTAAAAGATAAAACCGTAGGAGGGAGGAGGAAAACTTTTTTCAAACGGCGAAAAAAGTTTTCCTCCTCCCCCCACACCCCCCTCCACCTCTTTTCAAAAAAACCAGAAATGAAGGGTATTGTTTCCTTAATAAATTGTATACCACAGCTTCACCCATGTTAAAGCCTTTTGAAAGAGGGGGAAGGGTTTGGGAAGGGGGAGGAAACTTTTTGGCTTTGGAAAAAGTTTCCTCCCCCTTCCCAAGGTCTTTTCTTTATTTCTTTATTTCTTTATTAGTTTCTTTCTCTTAACTACAGCCCGTTGTCGTTCCGCATTCCGTGCAGACTTTGCAGGTCCCGTTTTTGACTAGCTTGTGGCTCTTGCAGTTGGGGCATACCTCGCCAATGATGTAGTCTGCTGTGGTGTATACGGTCTTTGATTGGGGCTTGTGTGCTTGACCAATGTGGGCTGAATCGTCTGACTTCGCCTCTACGTAGTTGTCCGGCTTGACCTGACAAAAGGTGTAGTTCCCCATCTCAATGTCGATGATCTTGCTGATTAAGTCAGAAATGGACTCTACAGACTTTATGTAGGGGTGACCGGTCACAAAACCGCTTGGCTCGTACTTGTGGCCTCGGTACATCCGGGCTATGTCCTCCGGTGATACGCCGTATTGTAGCATCTCGGATATGGTGGTGGATACGCTGTCCAGTAAGCCCTTGGTCAATGATCCCTCCCGTCCCGAGGAAATGTAGATTTCGCCTAGCCGCCCGTCGTCGTAGAAAGAGGTAGTGATGTATAGTTTCAACCCATTGATGGCTGCTTCGTGTACATGCGCCTTTCGGATGCCCGATAGCTTTACCCGTACGGGCTTGTATACGATCTTCTTCGTGCTGATGAAATCCAGCAGCTCTTGATAGCTGTATTCGGTAAATGGCTTTTCCTTGGTGGTGCTGATGTTGGAGCTTAGGGGTTGGCATACCTTGCAGCCGTCTCGATAGAGAGCAATGGCCTTGACTCCCAGCTCCCAGGCCAGGATATATATCTTCTTGACATCGTCAATGCTCGACTCGTTGGGCATATTTACCGTTTTGCTAATGGCGCCGGAAACATGGGGAGTCAACGCCCCAACCATCTTTACGTGACCCTCCGGGCTGATATAGCGTTGCCCTGTTCCGCATTTGGCGGCGGTGTCAAAGACGCTGTAATGTTCCTCCTTCAGATAAGGCGCATTTTCGATTTTCCCATCAGCTATACTGCCTTTTTCATCTTTTCTAAGGACAAATTTTATGATTTCTTCAATTTCATTTTCTGCATAACCCAGTCGCTTTAAAGCCTCGGGGATCACTGGGTTTACGATTTGCATAAAGCCACCGCTCACCAGTTTTTTGAAGGTTACATGGCTGAAAAAAGGCTCTAGCGATGTAGTGGCGCAGTCCATAGCAAAGGCTATTGTTCCCGTTGGGGCCAGGACACTGACCTGGGCATTCCGGTAGCCGTATTCGTTTCCGGTTATGATGGTGTCTTTCCAGATGCTCTTGACAGATTGCGAAAGGTTGGTAAATCCAAGCTTGGTCAAGACCTTATGATTAATGACCATAGGATTGATCGGCATGTTTTCAAAGACCCTGTCCTTATCATTATAGGAAGCCGCCCGGGCATGATTTCGAATGACCATCTTCATATGGCCCTTGTTGGTCTCATAGCACTGAAAGGGACCTACCTTTTGTGCCATAAGGGCAGAGGTGTAGTAAGAGTAGCCTGTCAGGATGGACATAAGAGCGGCGCCCAGATTGCGCGCTTCATCAGAGTCATAGGCAAGCCCACTTTTCATGAATAAAGCACCCATGTTTGCAAGACCCAGGCCGGTGGTACGGAAGAGGTAAGTGTTCCGTGCAATTTCCTTGGTCGGAAACTGCCCCCAGTGTATGGTCGCTTCCAGAACTAACTGGATGATCATAATCAGGTGCAGATAGCCATCTATTTGAAAGCCGCTTTTGGCATCATAGAATTTTACAATGTTAATGCTTGCAAGATTACAGGCTGAATCATCTAAAAACATGTACTCGGAGCAAGGGTTTGAGGCATTAATCCGGTTGTGGGGGGCATTCAAATTCCCGTCCTCACCGGCGGGGCAGGTATGCCAGGCATTGATGGTATCGTCAAACTGAACCCCAGGATCACCACAGCGCCAAGCAGCATGGGCAGCCTTGTCCCAGATGTCGGAGACCAAATACTCCTTATTAACAGAGGAATCCGCCCGTCCACCTACATGCCATTTTGCGTTTGGCACATCCAGGTACTTCATGAATTTATTCGGGATACGAATAGAATTATTGGCGTTTTGGCCGGAAACGGTTTCGTAGGCTTCTCCGTCAATGGAGGTAGAATAGCCCATCTTGCCCAAAGCCTCGACCTTATCCTCTTCCTGAGCCTTCCAGGTGATATACTCCATAATTTCTGGGTGATCCAGATTTAAAATATTCATCTTTGCAGCCCGTCTTGTGGTACCTCCGGACTTGATGGAACCAGCATTCCGGTCAAAGACCTTTAAAAAGCTCAAAAGGCCAGAGCTTTTACCACCGCCGGACAAATATTCATTTTTGGCGCGGATGGGCGACCAGTTTGTACCTACGCCAGAGCCGTATTTAAACAAAAGGGTTTCTGTGGTGAGCTGATCGGTAAGTGAGCGATCCCCCATCAGTGAGTCCTTTACGCTCAAAATAAAGCAAGCAGAGCCCTGCGTTCTTGTATAAGCATCCTTGGAAAGGACAGTTTCTCCCTTTTCCTGGTCAAAATAAAAATGCCCTTGACCGGGGCCGTTGATACCATATGATTGAAAAAGACCGGTATTGAACCATTGCGGGCTATTTGGGGCCCACATTTGGGAAAGGAAGGCAAAGACTAATTCGTCGTATAAAATACTCTTCTGCTCTTTTTCGATGATGCCTTCGTCAAGCAGAGCCTCCGTCCAAAAACTGACCATGCGGTGAGCAAGTTCCTTCATAGAGTACTCGTAGCCCCGATCATTTCTGATCCCTTTTTTGCGAAAGTAATTTCCGGCAATGATGTCACAGGCTGTTTGGGAATACTCAGCAGGAAACTCCAAATCCTTCATTTCTGTAATGACCTCATTGGTTGCGTAATTCGTTAAGCACACATCCACCCTCTTCCACTCAAACAAATCGTACACGGTTTTATCGGTACCTTCAAGGGCTTTTGTGAAATAACGCTTTAATCTTCCGTTCAGTTCCATTGAACCGGCCTCCTTTAAATATTTTATTACATTTACTTACTTAGCTTCGCATACATAATTTTAAGTGATTAAAACCGTGGGGGACAAGGGATTGGCCAACAAGTTGGTTCACTCTACTACCCCCATCCCTCTCCTTTCAAAAAAGCCGGACATGGGTTGAGGCTTGAAACCCAAGATAATTTTTAGAGATAGCTTCTAGATGAAATAGTGACATACTCCCGCCGCCTAAGAGGCGGGGGCTTCTCGCTCAATGCGCCTAA
>CAZSXS010000082.1:0-15844 GCA_964611385.1 uncultured Defluviitaleaceae bacterium | reverse complement strand
GGAAAAAACTTTTTTCGCCGTTTGAAAAAAGTTTTTTCCCTCCTTTCCCCAAGGTCTTAATGATATTCAAGAAAGGATTTTGTTATGAGTGTTCTTCAAGCTGTGCTGCTCGGTGTCATTCAGGGTCTGGCTGAGTTTTTGCCTGTTTCAAGCTCTGGCCACCTGGTGCTTTTTGAAAAATTGATGGGTACTAAACCGGATATGAGTTTTGATATCCTCCTGCATTTGGGTACCTTGGTGTCTGTTGTGATTGTTTTCTATAAGGATGTGTTGGGGCTTTTAAAAAAGCCTTTCCAAAAACTGACCTTGTTGCTTGTGCTGGCAACCATCCCGGCTGTGCTCGCTACTGTTTTGTTTGGCGACTTTATTGAGGAGCTGTTTGCTACTGGCCAGTATTTGGCAACTGGCTTTTTGCTCACGGGTATGTTCTTGCTTTATGCTGACAGTAAAAAGGAAGGAACCAAAAAAATGGAGGATCTTAGCATTGGGGATGCCCTGTTCATCGGCTCCATGCAGGCTGTAGCCATTGCCCCCGCAGTCTCGCGCTCCGGCAGCACCATCGTTGGTTCTCTTTTCCGAGGCCTGAACCGGGAAGCTGCTGCTAAGTTTTCCTTCCTTATGTCCATCCCTGTCATCCTGGGTGCTTCGGTGCTGCAGTTGAAGGATTTTGTCACCGGCGAGGCGGTCTTTACTGGTGAACCCCTGCCGATGATCTTTGGGTTCGTGGCTGCCATGCTTTCTGGATACATAGCCGTGAATTTTGCCATGAAGCTGATCAAACAAGCTAAGTTGAAATTTTTTGCTTTTTATGTGTTTGCCTTGGCTGTTGTGTTGTTGGTGTTCAGACCCTAGATACTTAAGCCGTTTGTATCATACTGCCAGAGATGGAGGGCTCCCTATGTCTGCGATTATCATCCCTCAAGGATTTCAACATGATGTGAATGACAAGCTTTCTCTTATGCAGGAAGACGCAAGGTTTGAAGTAGCCTCTGACTTAGATGCAGAGGGCACTGCTTTGCGTTGCGCCGAAAACATCAAGAGCCAAAAAGCGCCACCAAAGGTCCCCAAAACCTTTATGGCCAGCAAATGCATATTCAATTGCGCTTACTGCGGGTGTCGCTCCAGCCGGGGGGATGAACGGAATAACTATTGCCTTTCGCCCAGAGAGCTTGCACAGGTTTCAGTGGAGGTGTCCAAGCGGGAGCGGCATGGCGTTTTTGTGACCTCGGCTATCTACATGAACGCCGACTATACCCAGGAGCTGCTAGCCGAAAGTGTCCGCATCATGCGGAAGGAACTGGGTTATAAAGGGTATATCCATGCCAAGGTTATGCCTGGCGCCGACCCCCTTCTGATTGAAAAAACAGGGCTTTACGCCGACCGCTTAAGCGTGAACATTGAAGTTGCCCAAAGCTGTGGTTATGAGCGTATTGCTAAGCAGAAAAACAGGAACAACATTTTAAACCCTATGCGAAGTATATCGGAGCAGGTGCTGCACGCGAAAGCAGAGAAAAGGCGCTTTGCCACGTCCCAGACCACCCAGATTATGGCTGGAAGCACAGAGGAAGACGACCGAACGATTTTGAATCTTTCCCAAGCCCTCTATCATAAGTATCGCCTGAGTCGAGTGTACTACACGGCTTTCAGTTACCGTCATGCAGCAAAGGGCTATGAAATGGAAAACCTTTCAGAAACCCGTACGCCCTATTGGCGAATGGCGCGCTTGTACCAGGCGGACAGGCTCTTGCAGCTGTACCACTTTGCCCCGGAGGAGATTACGCCTACCGACTCTCCAAATCTGGAAGCAGATCTTGATCCCAAGGCTGCTTGGGCCTTGCGGCATTTGGAGCTGTACCCTGTCGAGCTGAATCAGGCAGATTTTGAAACCTTGATTCGCATTCCGGGTATTGGTCTGACCTTTGCCAAACGGATTCTGGAAGCCCGCCGTCATACGCGTATCACTTTTGAGCTTCTGGAAAAAATGCGGGTCAGTCTGAAACGAAGCAAGTTTTTCATCACCTGTAATGGACAGTACAAGGGGAAAAACAGCTTGTTTTCCCAAGACCTACGCCACTTTCTTTCCACCGGTGCAGAACAGATTTCTATCTTTGATTCGCTTATGGCGGATGAAACTACGGCAGGAAAATGCTAGGCAGGCTTCAGTAAAAAGAAAGCCGAGCCATTCCAAGCTGTATAGAGTATCCTTAATTTGAAGGAGGGATAATCATGAATACACAAACAAAAAAGTCTCAAAAAAATACACACAGCCCCAAAACCCTAAAGCTCTATGCCAAAAACGCCAACTATCAAAAATTCGAGGTACTGAAATTAAACCGCAACAAGCGTTATAAGTACAATCAATTTTTTGTTGAGGGCGTAAGGAACATCAATGAAGCCGTTAAAAACAACTGGAAGATTTCTTCCTTTATTTATACAGAGCAGGAGCCGCTTTCCGATTGGGCCAGCAGTATTCTGAACAGCGTTGAAACAGAAACGAACTATATCCTCACGCCCGAACTGCTGTCAGATTTGAGCAGTAAAACGGATACCTCTGAGCTGCTGGCCGTCGTAGAAATGAGAGAGGATGATTTAAACGCGCTGGAAGTGAACGATTCCTCCATTTTTTTACTATTTGATCGCCCCTCAAACAAGGGAAACCTGGGCACGGTGATTCGTTCCTGTGATGCCTTTGGCATTGACGGACTGCTGATTACCGGTCACGCTGTAGATCTATACGATCCCGATGTTCTTTCTGCATCTATGGGGTCTTTTTTTGCGCTTCGGACGGTTCGGGTTACGGACAATCAGAAGCTGAGTGCATTTTTGGACAAAACCAAAGCGGCTTTTCCCCATTTTAAAACCATAGGCACAACTGCCCATCAGGAAAAACCGCTTTATGAAATCGAGCTTAGCTCGCCGTTGGTACTGATGATAGGGAATGAAACAGACGGCTTAAGCCGAGCGTATAAGGAGAGCTGTGATCTTCTGACCACCATTCCTATGAGCAGCAGATCCTCCGCTAGTTCGTTGAATGTGGCCTGTGCGGCCACAGTGTTGATGTATGAGATTAGAAAGAGTGTAAAGCCGTAAAAATGCTGGACTACTTTGCGTGGTTTCACATTTACTTTATTTCTTTTAGTTGGTTATGTGCCTTCAAAAAATAGATTGTACATTTTGAGGCTATTGTATTGGGTGAAGCGTTTCTTAGCATCGTGTCACCATGGAGCTGTTTTGAGTAAAACAGCTCTCTGTTTTCAATAATCAATTCCTTTAGTTTGTCATTAACAGTGGTATCACTTTTTATTATTTCTTTAACACCAATAGATACGGCCTTTTGTATTTCATCACTTAACTTTGTGTATTTGCCGGATTCATCGTAACCATATTGTTCGATATAATTTTTATGTTCTTGTAGAATTTCTGCATCTATGTACTTTTTCAATCGATTACAGAAATACTCATTATCATTCTTTTTTAAGGGATGACTGGGAATACTTTTATATACCTCTTTAAATGTATGATCCCAATCTGATAAAAACCATGCTTCGATTTCAGGAGAGGCAAAAAGAAATATGATGGGCGCACTAAAGCCGATCTCTTTCACTTTGTGATAGACGTTTTGTTGATACTCAAGAATCTCTTGATCCGAGTATTTATTGAATCGACCATCAAGGTCATCTTCAATCAAAATGACATCAAAGTTTTCCCCTCTCTCTTTACTTATTTTCAGCCTACGATACATTTCACTAAGCAAAGACTCTCCAGTAAAGCCGTTGTATTCTGGCGCAAGACCTCTTTTATACTTCGGTTTATTTGGAAAGCATTGAACATATTGGCAGTTAGGGTTGATTTTGTGTAAGAAGGCTGTCATGGCACCGCATTCAGTAAATCCAGATGTGATAAAACAGGCTACTTTTTTCACCAAGGCCATCCTCCTAAGAGTGGTTCGTTACTTCGATATAAATCACCAAGTTGCCATCCGTCTAGTTCACTTTTTATATCCTCATATTTTACCTTCACTATATCGTTTGTGTCCGCGTTGAAAACATATAGTCCCACTAAATTGTTTATAAAACCATCCGTAAATGCATCTAAGAGATCTGGGGAATGGGTACTTATAAAGCATTGGCCGAAATTAGTTGAGAGTTGTACCCACTTGCCGATAATTTTCTGCCATGCAGGATGTAGGTTCATTTCAGGCTCATCAATAGCCAATAAGGAAAACCCTTCATTAATTGGTATAAAGATCAGCATTGTAAGCAGCATCGCCTTTATGGTACCATCTGAAACATCTGACAAATCAAATTGTTTGCCGCTATAGCCCATTCTAAAAATAAATTTATCAAATTCATTTGACAATCTTGTGGTTGTGAGAGTAGGTAATAGTTCTTTCAGCTTTTCGTCAAATAATTGTCCAACATAAATATCTTTACTGATATAGTAATTTAACACATTCGTAAAATTTGAACCGTCTTTGTTTAGTACAACCCCTTGCTCTTTTGTATCACTTAGCATTCGAATTTTACTCAAATCAAATTGCGAGCTAGAATAGGAATAGAACCCTTTAAAGTACTTTTGCATTTCTTCAAGAATCGGAAAGGTTCCTTTACGCAATGTCGAATTATTGTAAAGATTGGGCTTCTCAAATATCTTGTCCTTAAACTGTGCTAAAACAGTATCTTGATTACTCATTTCAATTTCAACTCTTTTATTAAGTTCGCCTTTCGAATATGCAGTAGAAAAAATACCAGTATTATTTCTTTCTGTATGACATCTAAAAAAATTAAAAGGAACCTTACGACCATGTTGAACTTGCTTATCATCAAGTTCCTCTCTAGTTATAAAGAAGTCCTTTGGATCATTTCCCCCAACAAATGAGAACCTGTAATCAACTTCCTTATCATTGAGCTTTATTCCCCATTCAAAATTCACTTCTGAATTGGCAATCGAATATTTATTTATTAGCTTATTCCAGTTGTTCTTACTCACTTCAGCTAAAAATGAACTTTGCAAACTGTTATTATGGCCTGTGATGATCATATTAGCAAAAAAGGATAGTGCTTTAATAAAATTGGTTTTTCCAGAATTATTAGGACCTATCAATAAATTAATTTTTTCTAAGTTCAATTTATTCACTTTGATGTTTCTAAAATTAGTACAGCTAAATTCTTTAATCATATAAACACCTCATCTACAGTATGTCCCTATTATACAGCGTCAAACACTTAAAAGCTATTCTTTTAATCTGTTTTAGAGTTAATAAATCTTCTTTGTCCATAGCGAATGAAACTTGATGAAGCAAACTTCTAGCTAATACATGTTCAAAGGCAAATCATTCATGTGTTTGACTTGCTTCAAGTATCCCTTCAAAAACTTCTACCCCCTGCGGATACTTTTCCTCATGAACAGCATCATAAGCTCAGTAGAGTCGTTTTCTAAATCAAAGTGCTGCTCCAGGCCAGTTTGGGTGAAGTGACAATACTTATCCTACTTGGTAACGATGTAGTTGTTTCCATACTCAAAATGAGTGTGAACTCCGCGTAGCAATACAAGTGGGGACTGCCGAATAGGCATTTTTAAACCGAGTTCCCCTTGCGGCAAGTGTATCCAAGTAAGGCGTTTTTACATCTGGGTGCCCAGCAATTCCTAGGCAATCTCCCCGGAACTGGTCTGCCATAATTAAAACAATGTTTGTGTTTGACATAGGTACCTCCATTCATACTAAAAACCCCCTATCTCCCACCTTTCAAAAAAGCCGGAAATGGAGTGTTCGCATTTTTGACAGTATAGCAGACTCTAAAGTCTGATGGAACATAAAGAATCTGAATAACCAAGATTATATCGCCCTATGAGGCAAGGAATATGCTCAACCTAAAGTTTACCTTTAAATGCGCTGCTCCTTGCCCTTTTTTGTACTTGTTGGAAGTTTCCAAGCGTGCTATAATTCTAAGAAAAATTGGAGGGAGTTTTTCCATGAAGGTTTCTGTTAGTACGTATAGTTATAGTGCTCTGGTGAGGGCCGGAAAGATGAGTCAGCTCGACTGTATTGCAAAAGCAAAGGAGATGGGTTTTGACGCGGTGGAAGTGGTTGAAATCAACCCCCACGACGGCTCCGAACCGCTGGAGTATGCAAAAAAATTAAGAGCAGAGCTTGACAAGCAAGATCTGCCAATTTCAAATTTTACCTTTGGAGCGGATTTCTTGAACGGTTCCCAAGGGAATACCCAAGCTGAGATTGAGCGGGTTCAAAAGATGATAGACTTTGCCGAGGTTTTAGGGGCCAAGAGTGTTCGCCACGATGCAACCAGCGGCCTGCCTATCGGTAAGAGAGGGTATAAGGGATTTGACGATGTGCTTCCGATTCTGGCAAAGGCTTGCCGTGAAGTTACGGAATACGCTGCAAGTAAAAATATCAAGACTACCGTGGAAAATCACGGCTTTTTCTGTCAAGATAGCCTTCGAGTTGAAAAATTGGTGAATACCGTGGCGCATGAGAACTTCGGGCTGTTGGTAGATATGGGGAACTTCCTTTGCGTGGATGAAAACCCCATATACGCTGTGAGCCGGGTAGCGCCCTATGCGTTTTATGCTCATGTGAAGGACTTTTATGTAAAGAGCGGCATGGCAGAGAACCCAGGTCAAGGCTTCTTCAAATCCAGAGGCGGCAACTACCTGCGGGGAGCAATCGTAGGGCATGGCGATGTGCCTGTGAAGCAGTGCATATCCATTTTAAAACAGGCCGGATACGACGGCTACATTGCCATTGAGTTTGAAGGGATGGAAGATCCTATTCTGGGCTTGAGTATCGGTCTGGAAAACATGAGAAGATTTATCGGCTGATAAGGACCTCTTATACGAAAGGAATGGTATATGAAAAAACCGAACATCTTACTCTTTTTGATTGATGATATGGGCTGGAAGGATCTTTCCTGCTATGACAGTGGGTTTTATGAAACACCTAACATTGACAAGCTGGCAAAGGATGGAGTACGGTTTACGGACGGGTACGCAACCTGTCCGGTTTGTTCTCCGTCCAGGGCTTCTTTGCTGACAGGCCGCTACCCTGCCCGAATCGGCGTTACCGACTGGATCGGCTCCAAAACCTCCGGCAAACTGATAGAGCCGCCTTATTTGCATGAGCTTCCCCACGAAGAATACAACCTGGCCAAGGCCTTGAAAGATGCCGGTTACGAAACCTGGCATGTAGGAAAATGGCATCTTGGAGGAGAAGCATTTTACCCCCAGCATCAGGGCTTTGATGTAAACATCGGAGGAAACTCACACGGAATGCCCTATAAGGGGTATTTCAGCCCCTGGCATCTGCCCAACTTGAAAGATGGAGAGGATGGCGAATATCTGACGGACCGGCTGACCGATGAAGCCATGAAGCTGATTGACAGTTACGCAGAGGCAGAAAACAAGGACAGCCAAAAGCCGTTTTTCTTAAATTTCTGGCACTATGCCGTACATACGCCCATCCAGTCCCCAAAGAAACTGGTTGACAAGTACAAAATAAAAGCAGAAAAAATGCAACTAGATAAGGTAAACCCCTACGTAGAGGGGGAGAACTTCCCCTCAGATCAAAAAAGGCACCTCAAAGTAGTCCGGCGTATGATCCAATCCGATCCCAGCTATGCCGCCATGATAGAAAACCTCGATCAAAACATCGGCAGGGTGATCAACAAGCTGAAAGAAAAGGGCCTGTATGAGGACACTGTTATACTGTTCCTGTCCGACAATGGGGGTCTTGCAACAGCAGAGGGTTCTCCAACTTGCAATCTGCCTTTGTCCGAGGGCAAGGGCTGGGCTTATGAAGGCGGGCTTCGTGTTCCTTTTATCATCAGTTACCCAAAAGCCTTCAGCAAAAATCTTGTTTCTGATCAGGTCGTAACCTTGGCAGATGCCTACCCCACGCTCTTAAGCCTTGCCGGAAGCAAACCGCCAGAAGGGATTACCCTGGATGGCATTGATATTACAAAGGCCCTAAAAGGGCAGCCCATGCCCGAGCGCCCGGTCTTTTGGCACTATCCCCACTATGGGAATCAGGGCGGTGTACCGTCCGCTATGGTACGGTACGGAGCGTACAAGCTCATTGAGGAGTACGAAAATGATACGGTTTCCCTATATAAGTTAGACAGTGATATCAGCGAGCGCTGGGAGATTTCCGACACCGAGCCGGAGGTCACGGATAAGTTGCTTAAACTCTTGCACGATTGGCAAAAAGACGCAAAGGCCAAAATGCCCATCAAAAAGCAATCATGAAGGGTGATGCACCTATAATCAGAGCAGACAAAAAGGACAAGGGCGCATTCGGTGAGGATGTAGCTTTGGAATTTTTGTTAAAGAAGGGTTTTTGCCTTAAAGAACGAAATTTTCGCTGCAAGCAGGGCGAAATAGACTTGATTATGGAAGACGGGAACTATCTGGTTTTTGTGGAAGTGAAGCTTCGGGTTGGTGCGCGTTTCGGAACCCCTCTGGAAGCCATCAGTCCCGTCAAACAAAAAAAGATACACCAGGTAGCCGCTTATTATATGCAAAAGAATAAGATTTACCAACAAGATTTGCGCTTTGACGCCATAGGAATATCCGGACAAAACGGAGAAACCATTGAGCACATAGTGAATGCATTTTAAAAAGGGAAAAGGGATAAGCTGACTTGGCCGTTGTAGCCTCGTCAAGCTTATCCCTTTTCCCTTTTGATTTATTTATCAGTGCTCTTTTTGCTTTCGGCTGCTTTAAACTTCTCTAAAAGATTGATGCCGGTCAAGGCTTCAACCGTCTCTGGTAAGCTGGCAATGATGTCGGTTACATATCCTGATACCTTGGAGGCACCAGTCTTTTGCCCGTCGCTTCTTTGTCCGCCGGAATCCAGAATAACAATCTTTTCAGTTCTTGAAAGAGGCTCTGCAACGGATTTGGCAATTTCAGGCAGACGCTCAATGATCATTTGCGTTACGGCTGCGTCATTGTACTGCTTGAAGGCCTCGGCCTTCTTTAACATGGCTTCTGCTTCCGCCTTACCTCTTTCACGGATGATTTCTACCTCTGTCATACCTTCCGCACGTTTGGCGTTTGCCTTTGCTGTACCTTCCAGAGAGATCGCCTCGGCACGCGCCTGGGCTTCTTGAATCTGATTGTACTTAAAGGCATCTGCATTCTTTTCTTGTCTATACTTTTCGGCATCGGCTTGCTTCACAACGGTCGCCTCAAGTTCTCTTTCCTTGCGAAGGGCTTCCTGCGTTGCAATTTCAATTTCCTTTTGCTTTTTAGTGATTTCAACCTGCATCTGAGCATCAGCAAGTTCAACTTCCTTTTGCTTCTTGACAATCTCAACTTGCATCTGTGTTTCCATAACTTCTTTTTTGACCTTGTTTGCTTCAATCTCATAGGCTAAGTCGGCAACAGCCTTAGCCGTCTCCTGCTCTTTTCTATAGGATTGAATTTTCAATTCTTTTTCCTTTTCTGCTTGGGCGATCTGTGCTACGGAGATCAAGCGTGCTTCTTCTCCCAAACGATTGGCCTCAGAGGTCTTAATTTTAGTTTCCTTATGAGCGTCAGACTCTGCAATTAGGGCGTCACGCTTCACTTCGGAAATCCTCTTCTTACCTAAAGATTCCAAGTATCCGTTGGAATCCGAAATGTCCCGGATTACAAAAGCTTTGATTTCAAGACCCATCTCAGCCAGGTCAAGAGCAGCAACCTCTTGTACCTGAGACGCAAATTTTTCTCTATCTTTATAAATTTCTTCTACAGTAAGCTTTGAAATAATTTCTCTCAACTTACCTTCCAGTACATCCTTTGAAATGCTTTGGATCACATTAATGGTTTTGACCTCAGAACCGGTATTAAATTGCTCTACAGCGGCCAATATGCTTTCTTTGTCACTCTTGACTTTGATAACAGCTACGCCGTCTGCGATGATGTCAACGCCTTGCTCTGTCAAAGCGCCGTCTGTCTTAACTTCGATTTTCATGTTTTCAAGAGAAATCCGATCGGTACGCTCCAACACAGGGATTACAAGTCCGCCGCCGCCGGAGATCACACGCTTTTTAAGACCGGTAACCACCAAAGCCTTATCTTGCGGTACCTTTTTCCAAAGGGATAAAACAGCAAAAATTAACAGAAAGAGTACTACAAGAATGACAACTGTAATAACAAGTTCCGTGCTAAACGTGAAAGGCATGTTTTTTTTCCTCCTTAAATAAAGGGTATCAATACCCTTATACAAAAAGTCTATCCTAAAATATATTTAAAATACCCTTATATTTTAGGCTTCACATAAAATGTATTCTTCTCAATGTAAACGATCTCAACCTTCTGCATTCGGCTGATCTGCTGTCCGTTTTCAGATTTAGCAGGGGCAGAATAGGTGTTGCCATTTACATAATAAGTAATCTTGCCATACTGACCTTGGGGGATGAGCTCCGATACGGTCGCTTCTAGCCCAATCAAACTTTGCTTATCCACGCTACTGGTGTTCTGGGCACGATACAGCGGTGCGATAATGCATTTTAAAAAGATAAATGCTACGAGTATCCCGATAAAGGTTGAAATAACAAGTACATTCAGCGGACTCATATTTTTAAGCAAAAGTCCGACACCCCCAAAAACCGTCAGAAAAGCTGCTAACACTGTAGGCTTAAAGGGAGAAATGCTTGCATTGCCATCTATTCCCGGGTCAAAGTCGGCATCAAAGTTAATTAAGTTCCCGAGCTCACCGACCAAAAATGAAATAATGGTAAATCCGGCGCCAACGCCGAAGCAAACGAAATATAAGGCTCTCATAAAGCCACCTCCTTATATAGAGATACGGCTAAATTCATGCAAGGTCTGTATAAACGAGGGTATTCCCCGGCTTGCTGGTCGAAGGTCGTCCAATTTTGTATTCGCTTCTCACCTAAGCAAAGCGGCTTAAAAAACGATTGGAGCGTAAGTTACCGCAAGCAGTATTTAATCCATAATTTAGGGAAATACTAAGGATATAAAACGTTAAAGGGGCAAATCATATGGAGAGATATATTGTAGAACAAAGCCCACCTTTACGGGGGAATGTGAAGGTAAGCGGCTCAAAAAATTCCGTCTTACCCATTTTAGCTGCAACCATTTTAACCGAAGCTAGCTGTACCATACGGGATGTACCGGCCTTAAGCGACGTATGTGCAATGTCGGATATCTTGAAAAGCCTTGGCATGAATATAGATTGGGACTTGAAAAAACGAAGCATTACCACCTCTGGTTCTCAGATTACGGACAGAGAGGTTAATTATGAGTTGGCTCAGAAGATGAGAGCTTCGTTTTTGGTTATGGGGCCCTTGCTTGCCAGAAACAAGAGGGCCAAGATCCCATTGCCAGGAGGCTGTGCCATCGGCTCCAGACCAGTAGATCTGCATTTGAAGGGTTTTCTGTCCCTTGGAGCAGAAATCTCCAATGAAGGTGGCTTTGTAGTGGCAAAGGCTCAAAGTCTTCGGGGCAATAAGATTTACCTTGACTTTCCTAGCGTGGGAGCAACTGAAAACATCATCATGGCAGCGGTTCTGGCCGAAGGGCAAACCATTATTGAAAACAGCGCCGTGGAGCCAGAGATCGTTGACCTGGTTAATTTCTTAAATTCCGCCGGAGCTGAGATTCGTGGCGCTGGTACGGATACAATTAAAATAAATGGTGTACAAGAACTCTGCGGCACCGACCACACCATTATACCCGATCGCATCGAAGCCGGAACCTTTATGATTGCGGCCGCCCTTACCAACGGGGATGTAACCATAAATAATGTTTTGGTAGACCATTTAAAGCCTATCATTGCAAAGCTGAAAGAAACAGGAACCACTGTTACTGTATGCAATAATTCAATAAAAATAAGTGCTACCGAAAATAAATTAGTATCCGTGGATGTAAAAACACTTCCGTATCCGGGATTTCCTACCGACATGCAGGCTCAGTTTATGAGCCTATTAAGTCTTTGCCAAGGAACAGGCGTCGTTACGGAAACGGTATTTGAAAACCGCTTCATGCATGTCGGTGAGCTTGGTCGTATGGGTGCCAATGTTAAGATTGACAGCCGCAGCGCTGTCGTAGAGGGCGTTGCCCGTTTGAGTGGCTCTCAGGTAAGGGCTACAGACTTGAGAGCGGGAGCTGCCCTGGTGCTGGCTGGCTTGCGGGCGGAGGGTCGCACGGAGGTCTTTGATATTTACCATATCGAAAGAGGCTATGTAGCCTTCGAAGAAAAATTAAAGAACCTTGGGGCTCGAATTTGGCGTATCAGTGAGTAGGGGGCGGTATCCCTTCCGAGGCTTTCGTCGAATCACTTTGTGCCTGATCATAGTACAGTTCACTGGTATTCCTTTCTCCGTTACCGCTTGCTCCATGGGAAGCTTTTCGCTTCCGAACCGCTTGTGTTAAAATATATTCAATTTGCCCGTTGATGGAACGAAATTCATCCTGAGCCCAGAGATTGATTTCATTCCAGAGAGTGGAAGACATTCTTAATAGCAATTGTTTTTTATCTGTATCCTCTCTTTCATTATTTTTTTTTGACATAAAACCTCCAATCCACCAATTTCAAGCTGATTTCATTGGCATTTCTTGGTTATTGCGTGACGGGGATTTCTCTTCGTCACGCTGGTCTTTGCAAGCCGCCAAGCAGATGCAGAATATAATTAATGCTTTCAATGGTGGCCAGAAAAATTTTGGAGCAAGGGATCGCAAGCACCAATACTAATAAATACTGCCGCTGTTTACGATAGGTTGCGCCTCCTTGTTTGCACAAAGCACAACTAAAAGGTTTGATACCATAGCAGCTTTTCTCTCATCATCCAGATCGACGATTTTGTTTTCGCTTAGCTTATTCAAGGCCATTTCGACCATACCCACGGCCCCCTCCACAATCTTGGCTCTGGCGGCAATGATGGCAGCTGCTTGCTGTCTTTGCAGCATAGCAGCTGCGATTTCTGGGGCGTAAGCTAGGTGGGAAATCCGAGCCTCCAATACTTCAATTCCAGCGATATCCACCCGTCTTTGCAGCTCAGACTTGAGTACATAGGCAATTTCCTGAGAGCTTCCCCTCAAGGACTTTTCATCCCCGTCCTGGGAAACGTCATAGGGGTAAAGCCGGGCTACGTGGCGGATTGTAGAATCACACTGAGTTGAAATAAAGGTGTTATAGTTCTCCACATTAAAAACAGCTTTTGATGCGTTTACGATTCGCCAGATGACGACCACACAGATTTCAATGGGATTGCCTTCTTGGTCATTGACCTTCTGACGGTCGTTGTTTAGGGTCATAGCCTTCAAGCTTACCTTTTTGCTGCCGTTAAAGCTGCTTACAGTGGTGCCGCTCATGACTGCTCCACCCATCTGAACGGGTGTAAAGTTTGTAATGCTTCTTGCGGTGGGATTGACAGCCACACAGAAGGGATTGACCCAGTAAAAGCCCTCTGTCTTCAAAGTACCGCAGTATTTCCCAAACAGGACAAGCACAAGGGCCTCATTTGGGTTAATCACCTTTAAGCCCAGGGAAAGAAAGGGCCCGATGATGAATATGTACAAGCCGCTGAGGATGATGAGAACCACGGCTATGGTTCTGGGCAGGGTGTTCACCCGATAACCAACCATGCCCCCTAGGCCGGGTACGGGAACCACACTGGCCGCCTGCGAAAGATAAATAATAGATAAAACGATGCAGGCCATGCTCATCAAAAAGAAGCCAAGAATCAGGGCTAGGGCAAGGCCTCCTTTTTTTGCTTTCAGAAGCTTTTCCTCCATTAATGGATACCTCCAATCATTATGATATTAAAATAATATCATAGATATATCTGGAAGTCAAGAAGGAAGCTGAAAAGCGAGAGTAACTTTCTGTGTGCAACGAACAAAACATTGAAAATTTCGTAATTAAGTTTTATAATGATCAGATGACACTTTACGGAGGCGCTAAGTATATATGGAAATAAAAGAAACAAAAGTTAAGCAATTTTCAGTTCTACAGGCTTGTATGCGGGTATTTACGACCATGGGACATTCCCTTTGGAATGTCTTCTTATTTGAATTGGCTTTTAAATTGATTTTATTTGGCTTGTATAAGCCTTTGCTTGCCAAGGTGATTTTGGGCTTTATCAGCAAGGAAGGGTACACTGTAATCACCAACACTAATATTATTAATTTTCTTTTAGGCTTCACGGGCTTTCTATTGGCGGCAATTTTAATTATTTCTAGTGTGATCATGATCTATTTCGAATTTGCTGTCTTGTTTGCGCTGTTATACGCCGGTTACTGTAGGAAGAAAATAAAGCTTTCCCAAGCTTTAAAGGCCGGTGTATGCTCCTTGATTACCCTCTGGCACAAAAGTACCTTTGGCTTTATTGTATATGCGCTTTTACTATTGCCACTGTTGGAAGTGGGCATCCGTTCTTCTCTCTTACCGAAGATTCGGATCCCTGATTTTGTGATCGGTGAATTGCTGAAATATCCTGGAGGGTGGATTGTACATAATTTAATCAAATTGCTGCCCATGCTTATTTTTGCAAAGTTTATTTTTGTCATCCCCAGTATGGTGTTGGAAGGGTCTAATTTTTTTACTGCCATCAAGCGAAGCTTGCAACTTCTCAAAGGAAACACAAAAAGAGTATTTGCTGTGCTTTGTATCATGCTTGGGTTGTTTTACCTGCCCTATACCTTGTTGTATCGGGTCGATGACACTTGGAAGGTGGCTTACGCCGTCTCCGGTCTACTGATTGATACCATGCAGCTGGTGGCTACACCGTTTTTTCTGACTGCTCTGTTGGTGTGCCTCATGCCTAATGCCAACTTGACTGCCTATGAAAATATTCGAGCCTACAACTTTAACAAGGGAGAGGTTCATTGCAAATGCTTCAAGACGTTGATCTTCTTGCCCATACTCATCATTGATTTTTTAAGTCTTTTGATTCGGCGGATCAGCCGCTTTATTTGGCACAAGGTGGTTCCCAGTACCGTTAGAAAACGGCCTTTGATCGTGTTTTCGTTGCTGATCATTCCGATTTATGTCAATAACTTTGACTATTATACCTACCACACACCCTATGTAGTTATTGGGCACAGAGGAAGCTTGGCTGGTGTTGAGAATACAGTTCAAGCGGTTTTGGGAGCGAAAGAACAAAAGGCGGCCTATGCTGAGGTGGATGTTTTTCTATCAAAGGATGGGATCCCGGTTGTAATACATGACAGCAATCTGCTGCGGTTGGCCTTCAAAAATCTAAACGTTCAGGATTTAACGGCCGAGGAACTTGGAAAGGTTATCATGAAGCAAAACGATCATGCGTCACCCGTCCAGACCTTCGATGATCTTTGTGCTAACGTTCATGGACAGATCAAACTGCTTATCGAATTGAAAACACACGGGGATGAAACAGAGAGTATCGTTGACAAGGTTAACGATATCTTGGTTAAATACGGGATGGTACAGGACAGCATTATGCAAACCCTGGACGAAGATGTACTGAGGGAATTGAAGACCAAGCACCCCCATTATTATTCTGGGTATATCCTTTTTAGTGCGATGGGAGATATCTCTACCGAGTCCCTCTCAGAAATCCCGGCGGATTTTTTTAGCATAGAGATCACCATGCTCAGAGAAGAACTGGTGAAAACTTGCAAGGACATTGGCAGAGAGGTTTATGTTTGGACAGTCAATGATATGGATATCCTGAAATGGCTCCTCAACATCCAGGTTGATGGTATCATTACGGACTACCCGAAAGAGGCGAATCAATTACTAGTGGATTTAGAACTGATTAATGAAAATTAAAGTCCGGCCATGAACAAAGCGGGCAAAGAGCGCCCGGATTAAAACCATAAGACCTCCAAACAGTGG
>CAZSXS010000081.1:0-16554 GCA_964611385.1 uncultured Defluviitaleaceae bacterium | reverse complement strand
TTTTCCTCCTCCTTCCCCCACACCCCCTTCCTCCACCTTTCAAAAAAGCCGGACAGGGAGGGATGTATCAATCCCATGGAAAGTTTTGAAAGAGCTTTTAAAATTAAGTATAGGAATGATTTTATCAAAAACTGTTGTTATTTTCAAGGGGTTAAAGAAAAACAACGTTGTTGCTGAGGGCGAAGCCGTAAAGAAAGTAGAGCATCTATTTGTGGGGATGTATGGCTGGTACGTATCCGTTACGTAGACATGCTATTTTCATTTGCACAGAATAATGGTATACTTGCGGATAAAAAGGGTTCTTTCAAAATACCTGTGGGATTGGTGCCACGCCCATGTCCGGCTTTTTGAAAAGGGATGGGGGGAGGAGTTGGCCAACTTGTTTGGCCAACTCCTCCCCCCCCCCCAAGGTCTTAGAAAGACCCATTAAAAGAGAATTTCAGGAGGTTGTTATGGGAATAACAGTTGGAATAGATATTGGAGGTAGTACCACAAAAATCATTGGCATCCAGGGCGCTAAATACTTGGCTCCGCTCATCGTAAGAGCCAATGACCCCGTGGCTTCTTTGTTTGGGGCCTTTGGTAAGTTCGTGGATATGCATAACTTGCAGCTCACGGATATCGATAAGATTATGACGACCGGCGTGGGTTCGTCTTTCATTGATCGGAATATTTATGGCTTGCCCACTGGTAAGGTGGAGGAGTTTTTGGCCATTGGCCTGGGTGGCTTGCAGCTTTCCGGCCTCAGCCAGGCTCTGATTGTCAGCCTGGGAACCGGTACAGCCTTGGTTCAGGCCTCTCAGGAAGGAATTGAGCATATCGGTGGTACAGGCGTAGGCGGCGGTACCATCTTGGGCCTTTCTTCGCGTATGCTCAATATTCGGGATATTCCTTCTATTATAAAAACAGCAGAAGAGGGCGATTTGAGTCAGGTGGATCTGATGGTTTCTGATTTAACCAAGGACCCGCTCCCAAATCTGCCCCCTTCCACGACAGCTTCTAATTTTGGCCGTATTAATGATCTTGCAGCACCCGGCGATATTGCCCTGGGTATTTTAAATTTGGTCTTTCAAGCGATTGGAATGTCTGCCGTCTTTGCCGTCAAAAGCACCAACTGTAAAGAGGTTGTGCTTACTGGAAATCTGACTACCATTCCTCAGTGTAATACAATCTTTGAAAACCTTGGCCAGCTTTTCAATATCCGCTTTATGATCCCGGAGAATTCTGAGTACGCTACCGCCCTAGGAGCAGCCCTCGCCTACTCTACCGGACGCTTTCGCAAAGCACTGAAAGATTTGCCTCATAGCCGTTAATGTTCCAATCCTTGGAGAGACTCTTGCCCGGAACGCTTTCATAGCGACCTTCCGTGATGGCCACGGCCAGGACCTCTCCTTGGATTTTTTCTTTGTTTCTTTCTATAACAGCGGCGATTTTTTCGTTGCCCTCATGCTTTACGCTGATCTTGTCCATCACTTCAAAGCCCGCTTCCTTCCGCATGGTTTGCAGCTTGCTGACAAGCTCCCGGACAAAACCTTCTTCAATCAACTCTTCGCTCAGCTTCGTGTCCAGAACGACAGATAATCCCTTGTCGGTCTCCACCACGAAGCCTTCTTTTTGTACAATTTCAATCAACACATCGTCTTCGGTCAATACTATGGTTGTCTCTTGCCCCTCATCTCCCGTAACGCTGAAGTGAATCTCTTTGTTGTCTTTCAGGCTGTTCATCAGTTCTGTTCCGTTGGATTCTGCTAACTTTTGGGAAATCAGTGGTAGGAGCTTTCCGTATTTTTTGCCTAGGGTTTTCAGCTGTGGCTTGAACTTGTAGTCAATAAAGCCTTGGGTGTCCTTGATAAATTCAACCGACTTGAGGTTTAATTCATCTCGGATGATCTCCAGGTACAGTTCTTCCAAGGTTTCTTCTGAGCAAACATACAAGACGCGGACAGGCTGACGATTTTTAATGTTAGCATTGTTCCGGCTGCTTCGACCCAGTACAACAATGTCCAGTACCCGCTCAATGTTTTTCTCAAGCTGCTTGTCTACCCAGCTTGGATTTGCCACAGGGAAGTCGCACAAATGAACACTGGTGGGGACTTCCTGACTGCTGGCACCCTCAGCACTCATGCTGCCGTTCTCGCCCATCATAAGATTCTGATACATTTCCTCCGCCATAAAGGGAACAAAGGGAGCAGAAAGCTTGCTCAAAGTCACCAGCACATGATAGAGCGTCATGTAGGCGTTGATCTTATCCTGGGGCATGTCCTTCCCCCAGAAACGCTCACGACTACGGCGTACATACCAGTTGCTGAGCTCGTCCACAAAGTCGTTCAAAGCTCTAGCTGGCTCGGTAATTTTGTAATTTTCCAAGGAACTGTCTACGTAGCTGATCAAGGTATTCAGGCGGGATAAAATCCACTTGTCCATGGGTGACAGCTTCTCGTAATCCAAGGTATAATTCTTAGGGTCAAATTGGTCAATGTTGGCATACAGCACATAAAAGGCGTAGGTGTTCCAAAGGGTGCCCATGAATTTCCGCTGTGCTTCGTTGACGGCTTCTTCGTAGAAGCGGCTGGGAAGCCAGGGTGCGCTGTTGGTGTAGAAGTACCAGCGAACGGCATCGGCACCTTGCTTGTTTAGCACCGTCCAGGGATCAATGACGTTTCCCTTATGCTTGGACATTTTTTGACCGTCCTTATCCTGAACCAGTCCCAGAACGATGACATTTTTATAAGGGGAGCGGTCAAATAAGAGGGTAGAAATCGCCATAAGGGTATAGAACCAACCCCGAGTCTGGTCAACCGCCTCGGAAATAAAGTCCGCTGGGAAGTTTTCATTAAAGATGGCTTCGTTTTCAAAGGGATAGTGCCATTGGGCAAAGGGCATGGAACCTGAATCAAACCAGCAGTCAATTACCTCAGATACCCGCTTCATCTCACCCTTACAGGCAGGGCAGGCTACCTTAACCTCATCAATGAAGGGCTTGTGCAGCTCAATGTCGCCTAACTCATGGCTTGCCAGGGATTTAAGTTCCTCAATGCTGCCGATAGCCAGCCTGTGTCCGCAGCCACATTCCCAAATGGGCAAGGGAGTACCCCAGTACCGTTCACGGCTGATTCCCCAGTCGATGACGTTTTCAAGGAAATTGCCGAAGCGTCCAGCTTTAATATTCTCGGGCAGCCAGTTGACGGTGTTGTTGTTTTGAACCAGATTTTTCCGCAGCTGAGACATTTTAATGAACCAGGTGTCACGGGCATAATACAGCAGGGGGGTATCACAGCGCCAGCAGAAGGGATAGCTGTGTTCAAAGGCCTTCACCTTAAAGAGCTTGGACTGGGTGCGCAAATCCTTGATGATGATGGGATCGGCATCCTTCACAAACAGGCCCTTGTAAGTCGCGACTTCTTCCACAAAGCAGCCCTGCTCGTTGACCAGTTGGACAAAGGGCAGCTTGTAGTTGTTCCCAAGCCTTGCGTCGTCCTCACCGAAAGCGGGGGCAATGTGAACGATACCGGAGCCGTCGGTCAAGGTGACATAATCGTCGCAAGTAACGTAGAAGGCCTTTTGCTCAGGATTGACAAAGTCGAATAAAGGTTCGTACTCAACATATTCCAAGTCCTGACCCTTCATGCGTTCAAGCACTTGATAGTTATTGTCACCTAAAACTTCATTTAATAAGGCCTCAGCCATGATCAGAGTTACAGGGGGATGCTCCTTGCATTCCGCAAAAGAAACCTTGACATAGTCCTCATGGGCATTAACCGCCAAAGCGACGTTGGAAGGCAGCGTCCAGGGCGTGGTTGTCCAAACCAGGAAGTATTCCTCTACGTCCTTCCTTTTAAATTTAACGAAAACTGAATTTTCTTTTACATCCTTATAGCCTTGCGCTACTTCGTGACTAGACAGGGCAGTACCACAGCGTGGGCAGTAGGGAACAATCTTGTGCCCCTTGTAGAGTAGGTCCTTGTCCCAAATCTTTTTGATCGCCCACCACACGGATTCAATGTAGGAATTGTGATAAGTGACGTAGGGGTTATCCATGTCAGCCCAAAAGCCAACCCGCTCACTCATTTCGCGCCATTCAGTTTCATACTTCCAAACGCTTTCCTTACATTTTTGAATAAAAGGTAAGATCCCGTATTTTTCAATATCGGGCTTCCCGCTTAAGCCCAGGCTTTTTTCGATTTCAAGCTCCACTGGAAGGCCGTGGGTATCCCAGCCGGCTTTGCGCAAAACCTTAAAACCCTTCATGGTCTTGTAACGAGGAATAATATCTTTGATGGCTCTTGTGATAATGTGTCCTATATGAGGCTTCCCGTTGGCTGTGGGGGGCCCGTCATAAAATGTAAAAACCGGACTGCCGTCTCGGTTATCAATGCTTTTTTGAAATATTTTATTTTCATTCCAGAATTGTTTAATCGCAAGCTCTCTTTCCACAAAATGAAGCTCGGTTTGAACCTTTTTGTACATAGTTACCTCCGGTACTTTCGTTTTTACAGGATTATATATGCTGGGTATAGGTTTGTAAAGAAAAATATACTTGTTTTTTTCAGAACAATATTGACTTTAGATTACGAAAATGTTAAGATGATATTACAAAGATTAAGTTTAAATGAATATTCGGAGATGAATATTTCTTACTATATTACAAAAGAAAAAACGGGGGATAAACAAATGAAAAAACAATCGAATCTTTCTTTGATTACTGCAAATGCCAAAACTTCTAATAGGCTGATTAAGCTTTCTATTTTCCTGTTATTTACACTGTATTTTGTTATTTGGTTTTGTCTGACCTACACCTTAGCTTCTGAGTTAAGCCCCTTGGATGCGCAGCTTCCGACGGTGCCCGAGGTTTCGCCTCAAACTCAAATACAGGCACCTCCATCTGAACTCTTAGCGCCCGTTTTGCCTGCACCTGCAGACACTGATCAGCTGCCAGCAGGCTCTGTTCAAACAGAGCCGCTTATGCCAGAAGCCACTTTACCCTCGAACGGAGAGGTACAGCAACCGGTAGTGCCAGTTCTTCCGGAACAGGTAGCCCCTCCGGTACAACCAAACCTTCCCACACAGGAGCAACAGCAACAAATGCAACAACCAGAGCAGCTGCAAGATCAACAAGCATTGGCACCTCAACTGCCACAAAATGACCAGGCTTTACAGCCATCAGCAGCTCAGCAAGCCCCTGTGACACCAGAACAAGCTCCTATAGCAGCAACAGCCATGGCTGAGCCTATGCAAGTACCTGTTCAGCAGCCGGTTAACACTTTCTTAATAACTTTAGACAGAGTGAATTTAAGGGCAACAGCTTCCACGCAAGGGCAAGTTCTGGTGGTGTTAAATGCCGGAACCCAGATTGTGCAAGTCAGCTCTGAAATGGCAGCCCCCGGATGGACACCCGTTCATTACTACGCAAACAACATCAAGACAGAAGGCTTTATCAAAAGCGAATACCTAGGAACCATGGAACAGTATCAACAGCAAGCCAAACAGCAAAGCACGAAGAAAGTAGAATTGATTGAGTGGTCCGATGCGAAATCCATCTTTACAGTCGGGGTACCGGCAGAAGTCTATGATGTACGCAGCGGCATTACATATTATGTGAAGAGCTTTTCAAACGGTTTACATGCCGACGTGGAGCCCATCACAAAAAACGACACCGCCATCTTAAAGCAGACCTTCAACAATCGTTGGGACTGGGATGTGCGCCCGGTTTGGGTAACCATCAATGGCCACACTATGGCCGCTTCCATCAATGGTATGCCTCATGGCGGCGGGATTAACAGTTCAAATGGTATGGACGGCCAAGTCTGTATCCATTTCAAAGGAAGCGCCACTCATAACGGAAACTCCAGCTTCACAAAAGAACATCAAAACGGCGTAATGGAAGCGTTTTATGCGGGGAATAAATGAGTTCCTTTGATAGCGCTTTCAGAAACAATACCCTAGGTTTTGAATGAGATTGAGTTCAGCTTTAAGGAAAGATTTTTAGTTTCTTGTTATAGTAAAAACCCCTCTATGTGATAATGCATAGAGGGGTTTTTATAGATAAAATAGTATGCTAGTATAAGCATGTCTGGGGGTGAAAAAATGGATCGATTTAAAGTTTGTGTTATATGGCTTAAGGTAGTCAGTATTTTGTTCTCGCTCTTTGGCATCGTCATTGCATTATTGAATCAAACCGCTCTCTTTCAAATTGCATTTAACAATCAAATAAATCCAAGTTTTTTTGGGAATGCTGATTTACCATTAGAAGTTCTGCATTTTCAGCAGTGGATTTATGGCTTACTTGGTGCGACCTGCCTAATGGTTGGTGTTTTGATATTTTTTGTCGTTCAAAATGCTTTTGCCAAAAAGGAAAAATGGTCATTGTATTGTTTGCTTTTTGCTCTCATCGCATGGTTTGCCATTGATGAACCTGTTTCATTGTATTTCCATGTCTACTTCAACGCCATATTTAATCTCGTTCTACTAATAGCGGTACTAATTCCCATCTGCTTAGCCCTGCCATTATTTGATAAAAAGAAAGTATAACTCTATGCTAGCTCTTAAGCGAACAAAATAGTAAAGCTTAGCATCAGTGAAACTGCATATGCAAGGATTTGCAGATCAGTATCTGCTATACTTCTTTCAGAGAGAAGGGGTAGGATGACTTGGTATGAGCGTATGAATGAAGCCGTTAATTATATTGAGAAAAATTTGTGTGGGGACATAGACTTTGATATTGTGTCAAGAATTATGTGTCAGCCCTCCGTAAGTTTTCAGCGGACATTTTCTATCATAACTGATATTTCTATATTCGAATATATCAGAAGAAGAAAAATGACCTTAGCCGCTTTTGACATGCAGAACAGCAACCATAAAGTTATAGACATTGCCATGAAATATGGTTATGAATCACCAGAAGCATTTACCCGTGCGTTTAAAGAAATACATGGTGTATCACCTTTGATTGCACGAAAACAAGGGTTGCCTCTTAAAGCCTTTCCTCGTATCACTTTTCTACTATCAATTAAAGGAGCTGCTGTGATGGAGTACAGAATTGAGAACAAGGAAGCTTTTTCAGTCTATGGAATTGAGGGGATATTTACAACGGAGGATGGTAAAAATCTAAAAGACATTCCTCTGTTTTGGCAACAGTGTATGGAAGATGGTCGATTTGATAAACTTGTTCAATCAACAGGTGAGCCTTTGAGTCGAATACACGCAATTTGCCAATATCGTCATACCGACGGCAATACATTTCCTTATATGCTTTTTGCAAACCGAACCAAGACTTGCAATACAGATGGCTTTACAGAAGTGGAGATTCCGGCTGCAACTTGGGCAATCTTCAAGTCGGAAAAACATACTGAAGAACAAACCAGCGGTGTTATACAAAGCCTGATAAAACGCATTTATACAGACTGGCTACCAACTGCCAGCTACAAAAAAGTTGATGGCTATGAACTTGAGTTGTACTTTGTTTCGGACATAGATAAATACTATTGCGAAGCGTGGATACGGGTAGAACCAAAATAATGCGATTTACACAGCTTTGCTTACACTCCCATAGCTTTAAGCTTCTGACCCCTGGCATAGCCGGGGGTTTCTTTGTTGCAAAAAACACCCTAATTGGGGGGGATTTTATTTATTTTAGAATAAGGATAAACGTTATTATTAGTAAGAAATAGCGTTTAAAAGGTTCATAAAGATTTGTGAAACGCTAGCTCGGTTGACTGTTGCCTTTGGTGCATATTTGTAATTGTCAATGCCTTAAAAGCGTCAAAGGCTTATTTTTATTTTTATCTTGCAATTTGATTGGATCTCATGTATAATGTAACTATTCCATGGTTGAGGTACTCGTGCTTCATTTCTGCTAAAATCATGGGTTAAATGCACTCTTAGCTCAGCGGATAGAGCGTTCGGCTCCGGACCGAAAGGCCGCAGGTTCAATTCCTGTAGAGTGCAGATAAAAAAAGCCTTGCAAACCTATTGTTTGCAAGGCTTTTTTTATGTCTACTTTCCATATATAGTTCCTAAGACTGATATAAAGAGGCAATGTCAGGGAACAAAGCAATGCTACGCTGCAACACCCCGTGGATATGAGCAATCAAAATGCCGTAATTGGTCATTGGCACGCCCTGATCGGCGGCGCATTGCAGGCGGTATTTCATCTCTCTTTCATTGACCATACAGCCGCCACAGTGAATGATCAGCTTGTAGCTCGTCAGATCATCGGGAAATTCTGTTCCGGAGCTAAACGCATAGTTGAAGCATTTATTTGTATATTCGCCCAGCCACTTAGGGATTTTCACCGTGCCGATATCATCGCATTGTCTGTGGTGAGTGCAGCCCTCGGAGATTAATACGGAGTCTCCCTCTGCAAGCCTTTGAAGGGCTGTGAGTCCTTCTACGGTTTGACGAAGAATGCCTTTGTAGCGTGCAAATAATATAGAAAAAGAAGTCAAGGAGATTTCTTCTGGAACCTCTTTGGAAACCTTGCCGAATACTTGACTGTCTGTGATTACTAGCTTCGGTTTAACTGCCAGGGTTCGGAGAGCGGCTTGCAGTTCGGAATCTTTCGTGACCATGGGTATGGCCCCGGCTTCAAGAGCGTCGCGTATGGTCTGCTGCTGCGGAAGAATGAGCCTTCCCTTGGGTGCAGCTTTGTCGATGGGTACTACCAATACCGCTATATCTCCTGTTTTTAACAAATCTCCCACCAAGGGTTGCTTTGGCTCTTCCTGAGCTGCAAGCTTGGCAATTTTTTCTTTGAGTTCATGGATGTTCTTACCGCTAAGGGCACTGACGGAAAGTTCGTTATCCTCTGCTGCCATGGAAGGCTTGTCATCTTTGCCAAAAACCGTTGTATAAGATTCATCTGTTTGATCTGCCTTGTTAAAGGCAATAAGATATCGTATCCCTTTCTCACAAAAGCGACGGATCAGTTGTTTGTCTTCCTCCGTAAGCCCCAGGCAACCGTCCACCACCAACACAGCCAGGTCGGTTTTGTTTAGTACCTGATAGGCTTTCTTTACCCGGAGAGCACCAAGCTCCCCCTCGTCATCTATACCCGGTGTATCTATCAGCATCACAGGCCCCAGGGGCAAAAGCTCCATGGATTTATAAACAGGGTCTGTGGTTGTCCCTGGGGTATCTGAAACAATCGCCAAGTTTTGATTGCTAATGGCGTTTACAAGGCTGGATTTTCCGGCGTTTCGCCTTCCGAAAAAGGCGATATGTACACGCTCCGCTGCGGGTGTTTGATTCATGCACTCAATCCTCCAAATCTAAAATGGGTCTTTCAAAATTTATATGTCCCCCCATGTTCGGCTTTTTTGAAAGATGACGATAGGGGGTGTGGGGGGACAACTCCTTGTCCACCCACGGTTTTAAAACCTAAAATATCTCTTGCCGTTTTCGATGGCCTCCAGATGCTCAAAGGCTATGCTTCTTACCTTGTCGTTGGGAATGTTCCACTTTTCTCGTTCGATGAGCGCCTCTCCGATGGATTTTGTTTGATGGGAGGCGTAGTCCTCCAGGTATTCTTTTAAGGTCATTACTGCGTTGGGATGGCAGCAGTTTTGAATCTGCCCTGATTTACATAGGCTCATAAAGCGGTCCCCGGTTCGGCCTTCCTTATAGCAGGCGGTGCAAAAGCTTGGAATGTACCCTAAGCGCATCAGCCAGCTCACAATTTCATCCAGGCTTCTTCCGTCGCTGATGTCAAATTGCTCAGAATCCCGGTGTTCTTCGTCAGACTTTGCATACCCACCTACACTGGTTTTCGAGCCGCCGCTGATTTGGGACACACCCACTTGGAGCAGCCGCGCCCGGCAAGCCTCCGATTCTCGTGTTGAAACAATGATACCCGTATAGGGCACAGCCACCCGAATACAAGCCACCAGCTTTTCAAAAATATCATCCCCGATTCCGTTTTCAAAAGCCTTTGGGTCTATCCCAAGGGCTTTTTTAATACGAGGAACACTGATGGTATGAGGCCCAACTCCATAGGTCGCTTCCAGATGCTCCCCATGCATAAGCAGAGCCGTAAATTCATAGCGATACCGCTCCAACCCGAAAAGAACGCCCAGACCCACATCCTCTATGCCTCCCTCCATCGCCCGATCCATGGCTTCGGTGTGATAGGCGTAGTCATGCTTTGGGCCTGTGGGGTGCAACTTTTCGTAGCTCTCCTTGTGGTAAGTTTCTTGGAACAAAATATAGGTTCCGATTTCGGCCTCTTTAAGCTTACGATAGTTTTCCACCGTAGTCGCTGCTATGTTCACATTAACCCGGCGGATGGCACCGTTTTTGTGCTTGACTCTGTAAATGCTCTGGATGGACTCCAAAACATAGTCAATGGGGCTCATCTCAGGATGCTCTCCGCATTCAATGGCCAGACGCTTGTGTCCCATATCCTGCAAGGCAATGACCTCCGCTTCAATTTCCTGCTGTGTCAGTTTTTTGCGTGTCATGTTTTTATTCTGAAAGTGGTAAGGGCAATACACGCAGCCGTTGACACAATAATTGGAGAGATAAAGCGGCGCAAAAAGCACAATACGCTTGCCGTAAAGCTCCTCCTTGATCTGTCGGGTAATTTCAAAAAGCTCCTGATTTTTCTCCTCAAACTCGCAATCTAGCATTACAAGCGCCTCACGATGGGATAAGCCCTTCCGCTGCCTTGCTTTGGATAGAATTTCATTGATCAGTTTGACGTTCCTTTTATTTTCCTGGGCATATTGCAGGCTTTCCATAATTTCTTGGTCGGAAATAAATTCCTGCGCCTTCTTTGATTTCACATTGTACATACGAATCTCCTTCTACTGCTGTACTGTACTTATACTCTGTCTCCTAAACATTTACCAAGCCGCCATGATTCAAAACGCTTAAATTCTATTGTTTTGGTCGGCGGCTTTGCAAAGCTGAACCTGACTGAGTATCTATTCCACGTTTGATCGCTCTTTATGATCCCCTCGTCCAGCTGCAAGGCTATACCCAATTGCTTCCACTCGGCTTCGCAGTAGATTCATCCCCTCTGAGGCTTCCGCTCCTAGGGACAGCTTGTTGTCGTATAGGCTATAGCTTGCCCGCACTTCTGGTGGCGAAAGATTGGGCATCACCACATTAGCCCCGACAAGAATGCCCTTTTCGCGGCCACTTTCGTCTATACTGCCCAGCGCCGTGGTGGCGGGAAGCAGCACGGCGGGCTGAATTAGCCGCACCAAAGCCAGCATGAACAGGCTGAGTTCCAGACTCCCGGCCTTCTCTTGCTTGAAGGGCGTGTCATGATGGGCAATGAAAGGCCCTATCCCGACCATATGAGGCTTGAAGCTTTGGATAAACAATAAATCCTCCACAAGGTTTTCAAGGGTCTGAAAGGGAGAACCCACCATAAAGCCGCAGCCAACCTGATAGCCGATGGCTTTTAGGTCGTGTAGGCAGCGGATTCTGTTTTCTAGGCTCAAGTTCGCTGGGTGCAGCCTTTGATAATGCTGAGGGTTTGCGCTTTCATGCCGAAGCAGATAGCGGTTGGCACCAGCATCAAAAAGGGCTTGGTAGCTTTCACGGCTTCTTTCACCCAGGGATAGGGTGATGGCACAGTCCGGGTAGGTCGTTCGTATCCCTCCAACGATTTCAACTAAGCGCTCGTCCGTAAAATAAGGATCCTCCCCACCTTGCAGAACAAAAGTCCGAAAGCCAAGGTCATAGCCTACCGCACAGCAATTTAAAATCTGTTCCTTTGTCAAGCGGTAACGCCCAGCATGGCGGTTGCTGCACCTGATCCCGCAATAGTAGCAGTCATTTTTGCAGTAGCTGGAAATTTCAATCAGCCCCCGGAAGAAAACTTTCTTCCCGTACTGCTCAATGGCAAGCTCTGCGGATTTTGCAAACAGATAGGCCTTGCATTCCTCTGTTCTCTTTGCGAGCAAGGTACTATACTCCTCTTTACTCAGATAGTGCTTTTCACACAGCTGATCAATCAACTGCTTCATAGCCCTTCCTCCTGGTCAAGCTTGGCATATACAGCCTTTGAGCTTACCCCCGGAAGCGCCCCCAGTTTTCCTGACAAGCTACTAATCACATCCTGGGGTGCATCTATGGCAATGCTGATAATGCTGACCTTTCTTTTTCCGTAGGGCAAGCCCATTCGCCCTATGATGTATTCTCCATACTGATGAAGCAACTCATTCAGCTTATCAACTGATCTTTTGTCTTGAATGATGATACCGATTAACGCAACGCGTTCCATACAAATTCCTCCTAATCAAAAAATTGAAAACAAAAAAGCGCCCAAAAAGGGCGCAAAAATATTGTGAAAATATTTACAGCCCTTCCGCCTCAGAAATCCTTTGGCGTCAGAATCACATACCTTTATTCAAAATCTTCCAGCAAAGACCAACTCATCTGTAGCTGTCCTTTCCTGTTTTCGGCAACACCGACAACTACTTGCTGCGTTTGCTGCCCCTCCGAAAGGTAGTGCTTCAGCATTTCCGTGTAAGTAGCTGTGAATGTACGATTGAGTATATCATGATTCGGTATCCAAAACAACTCCCCTTCGTCTGTGCAGCTTATCTTATTCGTTTTGGCTGTTCCGAAATAAATATAGCTTTGTCGGATCGCATCTTTATGGCGGCGTATTATTATGTACTTAAGGCTTAAATCATACAGATCATCCGCACTTAATCTGGTTTCCTCATTCATCTCACGCAAACAGGCTTCATAAGGAGAGTTGATCTCGTTTGCTTCCATTTTGCCGCCGACACCGCTCCAAAAATTAGGATTGATTGCTCGGTCAGCCCCTCGCTTCATCAATAACATTTTCTCGTCATGAATAAGGAACGCACAAGTGAAATTCATCAGAGATATCATAAGCTTCCTCTTTCCTTATGCATGGAAACAAGCTGGGAAAATCGAGCCTGGCTTGGAAGACCGGATTCCTTGATCTTGGGCGGAAAGGTTTTATCAAAGGCTTCTGCCCGTTCTGAATCAATGGTGTATATCTCATCTTCAAAGAATCTGCCCTTACAATTCTTTAATGCGCCTGGCACTAATTCACAGGCGAGCAAGGCTACTGCATAACTGTTCTCAGCGGTACCAATCGAAAAAGATTCCGCTGGAATAAACCCGACTCTTTCATAAAAAGCAGGGTCGCCATAGATGATAATCGCTGTGTAGCCTAATGCTTTTGCGAGTTCTCTGGTGTGTGTTATTAGCTTTCTTCCGATACCTTTCGCTTGGTATGCGGGCAAGACTGAAATCGGCCCAAAGCATAACACAGGGTGCTTTACTTGATCGTCACCAAGCATAATGGCCTTTGTATACATGATGTTGCCTACAATCTTGTCGTCAACAACCGCAACATAATCAAGCTCTTTAATGAAGGAATCAGAATCTCTCATTATATGAACAAGATAATGTTCATTGCAGCCGGGCGTGTGATGGTTCCAAAAAGCCTCCCGCGTCAATTCTTCAACGATACGATACTCCGATTCTTTCTCTGGTCTAAGGATTATTTCCATTCAATCATTTCCTTTCTGCTATGTAAGCGTAGAAAACACTTGATAATCACCGAATATCTTCATTTCGTCATCAAGCACCTTGATAAAAGCATCATCACACAATGCATAGATTGGCGTGATCTTTGCGGCTTCTTCTATCTCCGCAATATGTTCAGCCGTTGCTGTGTTAAAGTGCGGCTCAATGTTTATGTCTATCAGTCCAATACCATCATAAATCGATAGTTCAGGAATATCACTATGCGGATCCTTCGGAAGAACAACCCGCTTTGCCATATTCATAGATCCGGCACTCATGCCGATGGTAACTCCATTTCTTTGTTGCAGTGCTTCAATCAAAGCATACCTTTTGATATCCCGAATCTGAAGTAAAGTCGCACCTCCTGAAAGCCATACAAGGTCAGCATTTTTGATTAAAGTCACAGCGGACAGGGGATCAATTTGGTTATCAACGATGTCTACCTTCTGAAAATCAATTCCTTTTTCGTGGAACATGTCCACGAAGCGAACAATGTGACGCTTGGTTTTTTCATGAGCGGAAAAATCCGAAGCAACAAAAACAGCGTTTTTAACATTTTCCGTATGTTTCCTTAACTCATCAATGAATTCAATCGTGAACCCATTGGGAAATCCACTGGTTGCAAATATGGTTTGCACTGTTATCCACCTACCCTTGATTCTAATCGAATTACGCTCAATTATTCGAAATTACCAGTAAGCAATCGAAATTACTCATAACGTTTTATCACTCATAAAAATCCAAGCAAACCCGATCCGTCACAAGCCGTCCGACCAATTCGCTAACTCTTTTATGTTCAGGGTGAATCTGATACTTGGCCAAATCTTCCTCAGATTGAAACAGACTGCTCAGCATCACTTTTCTGCTGCTTGTCGAAGTAAATTGAGTATAAACCTTGATTTCTACAATTTCAGGAATGAGATCTTTTAAGTTCTCCAGCTCTTGTTTAATCGTATCTGCATTTCTACGATTCTCATCTTCCGAAACTTCATCTTTAAAGTTCCATGAAACAACATGCCTTATCATTGCACATTCTCCTCAGTAAATAATATTTTTCGATCGGATATATAGTTTATTGAGCAAATACAAGCGAATTTACTTTTTCCATGAGCTTTGGTTGAATAAGAGGATAAGTCCATTGAGTTGGGAGCTCAGTAAATAGCTCAATCTTTTCGATTTCAAAGTTTGGTAAGTCGGCAAATGATTTAATATCAGAGTAGTAGAGCTTCCCATAGGACTCTACACCATCCGAAACCACAGAATAAACGCAAAGCTCCCTTAACGTAAATTCAATAGCGCCTGTCTCTTCATATAGCTCTCGTCTGGCTGTCTCTTCAATTGTTTCGCCCGGATCCCTTCGTCCTCCTGGGCACTCATAGGTTGTGCGTTCCTTGTGCTTGCAGAATACCCATTGATCCTTGTGTTTAGACACGATTACGGCAAAGTTCAGTAAGGCATCTGCAATTTCATTTGAGTTGTAAAATTTTATCTCAAGCATTTGATCTACCCCTTTTTCATATGGAAACAAGGTCTTATTCTGCCTTATTTCAAAACAAATCCTGAAATCATTTTACATATTTCGGATACATTGGCATCACCTGTGAATTCAAACTTAACCTTCCCTATCCCAGAAAACCATAGTTCAAGTTCACTGTCCAAATCAAAAACACCAGCACTTTCAATAGAAAACACTTGAATTTTACTGTATGGCATGGATGTAATATCTTTTTTCTTTCCAGTCATTCCTTGTACATTAATGGATATAATTCTTTTGTTTGTAAATACAACTCCGTCTCTGATTCCGCGATAGGTAGAGATTAGGTGCTCGCCCTCTACAAACATAGGACTCACCATGGATTTGAAATCAGAATCAGCAACTCGTTTCAGTTTCAAAAAACTTGAATTTTGGAAATCAATCATACAAAACTCCTTTTATTTTTATTGAGGATCAATTTATCATTGAGGATAGTTTTTTCAATCTTCAGCCTGTGTCAGCGACAAACTAAAACAATTTTCGACAAAAAGCCGTCAAAATGAAGTGACGGCTTTTTTATAATTTCAGGATTATAATGATTTTCTTATGCAGAGAAAATCTTTCTAAAAGCAAATATTGTGCTTATAATCTCTGCTGTGTCGGAGATCGACTAAGGGCTAAAGGTGAATGGCTAAGGATTATACTCATAACTTGAAGTTATAGCTCAATCCAATAACGTTGAGTTACCCTGTTATCTTCTTGAACTTCATTCTCAAGAACACCACCATTATTCGTAATAGTTTTTGCAGAGGCAATATTTTTTTTATCACAAGTAATTAACACTTTAAATATATTAAGTTTTGTACATTGGTCAAGTGCAAGTGCCAGCATTTTTGTTGCAATCCCTTTTTGTCTTTGCGATTTAATGACGCTATAACCAATGTGACCGCCAAAATTCATTAAACAATCGTTTAATCTGTGCCTTATATCTATCATTCCGACCACATCATCATTTTCATTAACCGCTAAAAAGGTTGTTGCAGGAACCAAATTATCACGCACTGTTGCCTCTGTCAAATTATCTTTCCAAGCATCAAACCATTCCTCAAACGTCTGAGCATTACGAAGACCTGCCGTTCCGTCCATACTATCACCATTTTTAATAAAATCTGCTTTATAGCTTAAAACTTTTTCTTTGTATTTAGTAGATGGCAAAACAAGTTTAATATTCATACTCTATATCCTCCCCACTATATAAATAATCTCTATTTTTGTTCGCTTGTTCATAGTTATAGGATAATCATTATTTTCTTCATTGTATACAAGTATACTGCAACTCAATCAAATACACAATGACTTTTCCAACTCTTTGTTGAAAAAACTTAGTCCTAACTTGACAGCACCTCAGCGACAGACTAAAACATTTTTCGACAAATACAGCCTCCAGATTTATTTGTAGGCTGTTCTTTGGCATTATTGTTGTTATCTTGTTTGACAATTTATTTATTAAATATACGCCTTTCGGAATGAAAATAGCATCAAGCAACAAGTGTAACAACATCATT
>CAZSXS010000080.1:0-17087 GCA_964611385.1 uncultured Defluviitaleaceae bacterium | reverse complement strand
GGATTAAGCTTTTCCTATAATTGCCATAAAAAACTTTGTAGATATTTAGTATATTTACAATTTTTCCTTTAAAAATAAACGTACAATGCAAGTTAAAAATTCTTATCGTGGGAAAACTTTAAAATTTTCCCACGAGCCACCTTTAACAGCCCATGGCGCCCTTCACCCCTCACCATGCATGAAGGCCCAAGTCATCGTCCGCTATCCAAGACCGCTGTGCTTTCGTATTAAAATCGCATAAGGTTGCCAAGAACTTTTAACTCTTTAGTTATTTATAAAGGGTGGAATTTTGAAATGAAGAAAAGCTTTCCAAGAAAAAATACTTTTTGGCTTGCGCTTGCCTTATTGCTGTTTGTCGGCCTGATTTCAACAATCTCGGCAAACCAAAGGGCAGCGTCTGGCCCCATAGACCAGATTGTTATAAATCCTCAAGCACAGATTTCGGAGGATGAGCTTGTAGAATACCGTAAATCCATTCAACAAATAGATAACAACAGATTCGAAGCCAGCTTTGACATAATAACCAAGGACAAAATACAAGCAGTTCAGGGCTTGTCGGCGTCTGTTGTGTTAGTTTTAGATGTATCCGGAAGTATGATGAATTTAGCTCCGGATGGAAATACAATACTGTACCATGCGAAGGAAGCGATTAAAAAGTTTGCGATTGAATTTTTGGGAAACGGCGCATCCGGAAATCTTCTTGGACTTGTGGGTTATGACACTGAAGGCTTTAACGCATTAACTGAAATTGACGGTACAGGATATATGCTAACAAACGACCTTGCTTATTATTTAGCAAAATTAGACCAGGTGTATACCTTGAACCAAGGAACAAACATTCAAGGCGGGCTTCAATTGGCAAGGAAACTTCTAAATAATTCCGGCGGAGTCAATCCCAAGCATATTGTCTTGTTCAGCGACGGTGCCGCAAATTATTCTTATCGGGCTAGCTATGCCGAGCCTATCGGAAATACCTTAATTACAAAACACACAACCTCTAACAATTCGGTTTTGGATATGATCTTTAAACTTAGCCAGTTTTCTTATGGTGGAACAGCAAGCCCAGATTATAGTGTAAATCATTATTATGTGGGTAACCATTATATACCAACCATATCCGAAGGCATAATCGCCAAGGAGATTGATGATATAGACGTCTACACCGTTTTTTTCAGAAATCCAAATTTAAATCAGCTTGAGTATGACGAAGGCGTATTTACAATGCTGAATGTTGCAACTAGCGGGCAGTACCACGAGGTTAATGATATAACAGGGCTTGCACAGTTATTTTATAAGCTTGAGCAGGACATCGTGCATAAAACGAAGCTATGGATGATCAACGACCCTTTGGCAGACTATATAAGCTTTGACGGCTTTTCGACTGATGTAACATCCTCAGGTGCGATTTATAATGCAAAGCAGCGAACAATTACTTGGAATCTGCTAAGCTCCGATATGCAGCCGGAATACCTTGGACAAAACAGGTACAAGTATCATCTTTCATATCATATAACCTTTGAGTCTAACGACAGCGGAGTTGAAAACGGCAAGGCCTATCCAACGAATAAAACAACGCTGTTAGATTACTTTATCGGTGAGCAGGTTCATACGGGTATAAAAAAGCAAGTTGAGTTTAAGGTTCCGATGATTAGAAGTTCTTCCAACAATAGAAAATATCTCACCGTATACCCTCTTGACATGGTTGCATATCAGGGAGGAAACTCAGCCTCTGGAAACAGCTTCCCACGTCCGTATTTTTCGATTAAGCGTGAGGACGGCAGCATACTGACTGAGGAGGAGCTTAGCAACTTTACCTTCTATATGGACGGAGAACGGCATGTTCCGGGTGATCATGAGTATTTTATTTATGAGCTACCGTTCAGGGCAAATTATATAAATCAAGAAACAGATGAGGTTCACTATGACCCATCAGAGGAGTATTTTTCGGAGGACGTAGGCCTATATAAGATAGAGCTTACATCCAAGGACAAGTCCGGACATGTTTATTATATAACCGCTGTTGATGAAAACAATGATGTTTACGACTTTCGTTTTTATCAAGACGCAAAGCTTGAAATTAGGCAGCAAAACACAGAAAGCCCGACGACATTCATGCCATTTATCGAAGGAAATCTGGACAAGAATCACAAACCAAGTTATCCTACGGTTTTTGTACCGATGGGTACAAATTTTGTAAATTCTGCTGGAATAAAGCTTGACCCAAGCCAGTCTCACACAACAATCGTTTTGATGTCCGATATCGTACTGGCAGCAAACGAAAAGGGTATAGAAAATGCCGTGCGACAGATGGAAACCGCCAAGGGAGCAAGATTTGAAACGGTATATTTAAACCTAGTTGACCAAGAGGACGGAAACATTATCGTCCATCCGGACAGGCCCGTTACTGTTGTTTGTCCTTATCCGAAAGGTACGAACAAAAATTATAGATTTACGGTGCTTCACTTTGAGGATATAAACAGGGGAGTCGAGTCCGTAGCAAAGTATGACCCAAAAACACTGCTTCCGATCAAATTGGACTATGCGCTTGCTTTTGAGGTTGAAAGGTTCAGCCCCTTTGCAATAGTGTATTCGGAGCAAACTTATAATGTAAAATTTGACTTAAACGGTGGAACTGGTGCCAGCCCGCTGATTCAATATTCAGACCAAAATATTATTTTGAACGGAAAGGTAACAAAACCCGCTGACCCATACAAAGAAGGCTTTACCTTTATGGGCTGGGATAACGCAGGCAAGTGGTGGGATTTTGAAACAGACAAGGTTACAGGGGATATAATATTGACTGCAAAGTGGCAGTTAAGCGATTATATCGTCAGCTTTATTTTGAATGGAGGAACAGGCGAACCGCCAAGCCAATATGCAAACCAGTTCGTTCGGGCAGGAGCTAAAGTTATAAAACCCAATGACCCGCAGAAGCCAAACCACAGGTTTGAAGGCTGGGAAGCAAGGATAAATGGAAGCCTAAGGCTGTGGGCTTTTGAAAACGATACAGTTCATCAGCACCTCGTTTTAATGGCGAAATGGAATAAAATTGACGAAACAGTAACTCCCGAACCAACATCAACTCCGGACACAGACACCCCTGATTCTGGGACTGGTCCAGGTAACGGTTCAGATAATGGTTCGGGTAATGGTTCAGACAATGGTTCAGACAATGGTTCAGACAATGGTTCAGATAGTGGTTTCGACACAGGTTCAGGTAATGGCTCAGGCAATGTAGATTCGGCTCACCCAATTACACCAATTATAACACCAGAAAAATTAAACCCTACAAATCCGCTTGAAGAACAACATTACGCCTACATGGTGGGCTATCCAGATATCACCTTCAAGGCACAGGCAAACATGACAAGAGCCGAGGCGGCTGTAATGTTTGCAAGGCTTTCTGAAGAAAAAACGAATTTGCTTACAGAGTATCCCTCAACCTTCACAGACGTTGAGCAAGGCTCGTGGTATGCAAATTCCGTAGGATATTTGCAGCAATCGGGAGTAATAAAAGCGGACACTGAATTCTTCCGTCCGAATGACTTTATAACCCGAGCCGAATTTGCCGTGTTTGCTGCAAATTTCCAAGGCTTAAGCGGCACAGCTGAAAGCACATTTATAGATGTTCCAGCTGACCACTGGGCAGCAAAGGAGATTTCCCTTGCTGTCAAAAAAGGCTGGATATACGGCTATCCAGACGGAAGTTTTAAGCCCGAAAAGCATATAACCCGAGCCGAGGTTGTATCGCTAACAAACTTTGTGCTCAGGCGGTTTGCGGACGTTGCGTATATCAACAACCATTTAACGGAAGTCAATCGCTTCACAGACTTATCAAAAAACTTTTGGGCTTTCTATGAAATCATGGAAGCCGTTCATGACCATCTTTATGTAAGAAATTCAGATAATAAGGAAGCATGGCTAGAGGAATAACTATTTCTTAATCACTTAACATTAAGGGCTAAAGTACAAAACCATAGATGGTTGCGTGCTTTAGCCCTGTTTTTATCCTTTTATTACACCTATGGTCTTTAGTCTCTTTATAGGCTTAACCAAATCCTTTTGATTTTCCATAACTTCATCAATGTCCTTGTAAGCAAAGCGGCTTTCCTCAGCAACATCGTTTTTATTATGCTTGCCTAAGACGACACCCTGCTTGTTTAAATCAACCATAACCTGTTCTGTGGTGAAGGCGGCCATTGCGCCTTTTCTTGAATATCTGCGTCCCGCACCATGGGAAGAGGTTTTAAAGCTCATTTCGTTTCCGAGCCCTTCCACAACATAGCTGTAAGATCCCATCGCACCCGGTATGACAGCCAGCTCACCGGCTTCTGCTCTTGTTGCGCCCTTGCGGTGTACCCAAACGTTTTCATTGTAATGATTTTCTAAGGCCGCATAATTATGATGGCAGTTGATTTCCATATCGTATTCAATGCTTAAATCAGTGTACTTGCCGATCCATTTCTCCAGAATGGCTTTTACAACCAGCATCATCCGAAGACGGTTTTCAGCCGCAAAGTCTAAGGCAAGATTCATCCAATTTATGTACTGCATACCTTCTTTTGAATCCACAGGAAGAAAAGCAAGCCTGTATTCGGGTGGAATTGCACTATGCCATTTGATGTTTAAGGTTCTGGCCATGTAATGAAACGCGTCGCAAATCTGTTTTCCAAAGTTACGGCTCCCTGAGTGGATCATAACTGCAAGATAACCCCCATCATCTTGCTGTAGTTCTATAAAGTGGTTGCCTCCGCCTAAGGTTCCGACTTGGAAATATCCAGCCTCAAGCTGTCCCAAAAGCTCAGCGTTTTCCTCGTACTTGTCGAGTTCTTCAAATGCAGTGTCAAGCGTATGACAGACTTGCGGATTTTTGTGATGCTTGAAACCAAGCGGAATGTTACGAAGGATGTCGCCTACCATCGCAGTGATAAACAGACCATTTCCGGTTTGAATCTCCTTGATTTCGGAAACAGGGATGTTTGTGCTCACAAAAGCCATACCACAGCCTATGTCAACGCCAACCGCATTCGGAATGATCACGCCGTTTGTGGCAATAACACCACCGATGGGCATCCCCATGCCTGTATGCGTGTCCGGCATCAAGGCAACCCACTTATGCAAAAACGGCAGCTGGGATAGATTATACGCTTGTTCCATGCAGCTTTCTTCCAAACTCTTTTCATCAGCAAGCCAAATCTTAATCGGCACTTTTGTCTTTTCGTTAGCAATAACAAACATATAATCACATCCTTTCATTTATTTTAAATTGTTTATGTTTGTTTGCTATGCTAAGATACTAGCATTGATTTGCAAAGTTATCATTTAAAAAAAGTTGCGAAGTGGGTGAATGGTTTGAGTGAATTTAATGAGTTGATTAGAAATTTTGATAAGATAAGGGTGTATATGCGCGATTTTTATATTTATGGCTTTAAGTCGCGCAATGATTTCAAGCATAAATCACCACGTACATACGACAATGAAAAACGACGAATCGAAAGTTACTTAGGCGAGTATATGAAGTGGTCGTATACGAAGTCCGGCAAGACAGCCTTCATCTCTATGGATTGCGCTAAAGTTTGCGTGAACCCCCTTTACGCCGCTTGGAAGTCTAAGGCTTTTACAGCCAATGATATTATGCTGCACTTCTATATCCTGGATGTTCTCAGAGAAGGTTTGGCCCTGTCTGTAGAGCAGCTCACGAACGCTGTATCCGAGCAATGTGAACAGGTGTTTGATGTGCAGACTGTGCGCTTGAAGTGTACAGAGTATCTGAAAGCAGGACTTTTGACGGCCAAGAAGGATGGCAAAATGCTTCTCTATCGTCTTTCGGATTTATATTTCAAGTCTTTGTCGGAAAGGGTTCCAGGCCTCATCGAAGCTGTGAAGTTTTTTCAGGGAGCCGCAGCCTTTGGAGAAATCGGGAGTCATATGATGGATCAGGAGCAGACTGCAAATGATACCTTTGTGTTTAAGCATTATTATGTGGCTCATACCTTGGAAAGCGGCATTCTATTACAACTGCTTACTGCGATAAGGGAAAACAGGGCTGTTGAATTTGAGAACTACTGCGAAAAGACACAGCGCTTAGGAATCATTTTTGGCATACCTTTGAAAATTTTTGTTAGCACAGCAACAGGGCGGCGTTACGTCTGTGTGTATAGGACAGAAACCAGGCGGTATTTCAGTTACCGCTTAGACCATATCATGTCCTTAAAGTTGTTGGAGGTTTGCGATGAAGTATCCCTTTACAAGTCAAAGCTTGAAAAGAACATCGATAAAGTCTGGGGGGTATGTTTCGGAGGGAGAAACAGAAATCAGCTTGTATGCATGAAGCTTTTTATTGATGAGAAGAAAGAGGGCTATATAATGGAAAGAATACGAAGAGAGGGGCATGGCGGAGAGCTTTTGCATTTGGATAAAAATATTTTCCTCTACACCAAGGAACTGTTTGACCTCAATGATATTTCGCCCTGGATAAAGACTTTTATGGGGCGTATCATTCAGCTTGAAGGCACAAACAGCACCGTGATTAACCGTTTTTATAATGATATTAAAAGGATGAAGGATTTATATGATATCTGATTTATTATTTTCGGAGGTTTACGGCTGTTATTATACGGTTGTGGCAAGGATATTGAATCAATCCAAGGTCGGTATGCATAGGGAAGAGATCGAAAAACTCGTCTGTACCGATGGGTTTTATGACAGTGCCTTTCATATGCTGCCCAAGCTTTTCTCGAATGAATGGCAGCTACTGGACAAGAAGGAGGATGGCAAGTTCTATTCAAAGCTCAGTTCGAAGACCACAAGGCCAATGACGCTTTTGGAAAAGTCTTGGATGAAATCACTGTTGACGGATAAGCGTATACGGCTCTTTCTTTCCGAAAACGATGTGAACAAGCTGAATACGGAGCTGTCTGATGTCGAGCAGCTTTTTCTTCAAGAAGATTTTCATGTTTTCGACGCAGCCTCCGACGGCGACCCATATGACAGTGAGCAATACAGAATCAATTTTAGAATCATACTTCAAGCCTGCAACAGCGGAAAGATTCTTGATATAAACTACGAGCCCAGCACTCGCACAGCTACCAAGCACAGGGTGTTTCCATACAAGATCAGCTACTCTAGTCATGATGACAAATTCCGCTTACTCGGTGTTCTGCTTCAAGATTCAAGGTATAAGAGCATAACGCTGAACGTGTCTCGAATTCGTGATCTTTCTATCTCGGATAAAAAGGTACCCTCTGATTTTCAGCCAGAGCGGTATTTTGACAGCTCTTCATCTGAGCCTATTGTTTTGCAAATCTCAAAGGAGCGTAACGCACTTGAGCGATGTATGCTGCAATTTGCGTCTTGGGAAAAGCAAACCGAGTACGATGAAGAGAACGATGTTTTCATCTGCCGAATCTTTTATAATTCTCAAGACGAAACAGAGCTTTTGATACGCATTTTGAGTTTCGGCCCCGTGGTAAAGGTTCTGAGCCCTGAGCATTTTCTACATAAGATTAAGGAACGCATCTACAAGCAGTTTAAATTAAATTCTTCTGAATTTGCAGGAGCTGATATCCTGTAATGGAAACAAAGAATGCCGAGTTTACTTCATTATTGAGTAAACTCGGCATTTTCAGCTTAAATAGGACAATTTGTGGACGGTATATACTTTATTAACCTCAAACATATATTGCTTTTCTGAAATTGGTATGATAAACTTTCATAAAATCAATTTCCCAAGGAGGAAGGAAGATGGCAAAAAAGTTCAAGGTTGGCATAATTGGTTGCGGTGGAATCGCTAATGGCAAGCATTTGCCAGCGATTGCTAAGATAGAAGAAGCGGAAATGGTTGCTTTCTGTGACATTATCGAAGAAAAAGCGACGAAGGCCGCAAAGGAATATGGCACGGAAAAAGCAAAGGTCTATATCGATTACAAGCAGCTCTTAGAGGACGATACGATCGATGTCATTCACGTGTTGACCCCCAATAAGTCCCACGCGCCCATTACCATTGCCGCCTTAAATGCCGGTAAGCATGTTATGTGTGAAAAACCAATGGCAAAAACTTCTGCCGAAGCAAAGGAAATGATTGAAGCCGCCAAGAAAAACAAAAAAATCCTCACAATCGGTTATCAAAACAGATGCACGCCCGGCAGCCTCTATTTGAAAGCCGCTTGTGACAGAGGGGATTTGGGCGATATTTATTTTGCAAAGGCTCATGCCGTAAGACGTCGCGCCGTTCCCACTTGGGGCGTATTCTTAAATGAGGAAGAACAAGGCGGAGGTCCCTTGATTGATATCGGAACCCATGCCTTGGATCTGACCCTTTGGACCATGAACAACTACAAGCCCAAGAGCGTAATGGGTAATGTGTATAAAAAACTTGGACAAAACCCCGACTGCGGCAATGCTTGGGGCCCATGGAAGAAAGATGAGTTTACGGTAGAGGATTCTGCTTTCGGCTTTATCACCATGGAAAATGGAGCAACCATCATTCTGGAATCCAGCTGGGCGCTCAATACCCTTGAAGTGGGAGAAGCCATCACTACCCTTTGCGGAACCAAGGCGGGCGCTGATATGAAGGACGGTTTAAGATTCAACTTTGACGACCTCGGCCGCCTGAGTCAAACCAAGCCAGAACTGGGCTCAGGGGGTGTTGCATTCTATGAGGGTAAGAGCAACAAGCCCGAAGACATAGAGTGTAGGAATTTTTATAATGCCGTTGCCGACAAGGAAGAAATCAGAGTAGAACCAGAGCAAGCCTTTGTGGTTACTCAAATCCTGGAAGGAATCTATGAATCTGCTAAGACCGGTACACTTTATACCTTTTAAGGTAGTGGTCTAAGTTAAACAAACTTAAGAAAATTTGGAGGTTATTTATGTCATTATTAAAGGAATTTGCCATTCAGCTTTACTCGTTGAAGAATGAGACCGCACAGGATTTTTTAGGCGTGTTAAAAAAGCTCTCAGAAATCGGCTATACAAAGGTTGAGTTTGCCGGTTACGGAAACATTGATGCCAAGACCATGAAAAAAGCCCTTGACGAGTATAAAATTCAGTCCATGGGCAGTCATGTGGGCATTGAGCGCTTAAGAGAAAATTTTGAGTTCGAAGTAGAATACAATAAGACCATTGGCACCAAGTATATCGTTGTTCCTGCTTATCCTATGAAGACCAGAGACGATGCTTTAAAAGCCGCCGAGGAAATGAACCTCTATACTGAAAAGCTGAACAAGGAAGGTTTTGTGGTTGGATATCACAACCATGAATTTGAGTTTGTAAAGGCTGACGACGAATATCTCTTGGACATTCTGTTTAAGAATACCAAAAATCTCTGTATGGAACTGGATCTGTACTGGGTAAGCTATGCCGGTGTGGATGCTCTGGATTATCTTTTCAAGAATAAAGAGATCACAAAGCTTCTGCACCTAAAGCAAATCAAGGACTTTGAAACCAAAAATTGCGTTGACTTAAATGAAGGCGTTTTGGATTTCAAAGAAATCATTACAAAGGCTCTGTCTTACGGCGTGGAGGAATTTATCCTGGAACAAGAAGAGTTTGCAGTTTCGCCTTATGTAAGCGTTAAAAATGGCTTTGATCATATTATGAGTTTATAAGGAGGAGAACAAATGAAACTGAGTGTTTTAACTGTCCCATTAAATCAACGTACCCCAGAAGAGGCTTTTCGCTATTTGAGCAGCCTAGGGGTACAGGCTGTTGAGATCGGAACCGGCGGCTATCCCGGTTCTGCCCATCTGAATCCGGAGGAGTTTTTAGCAGACCCTGCTAAAATTGATGCCTATAAGGAGTTACTTAAGAAATATCAGCTTTCCATTTGCGCCTTTAGTGTTCACGGAAATCCAGTTCATCCGAACAAGGAGATCGCAAACAAAGCACATACCGAGTTTATCAACACCTGTAAGATTGCCGAAAAATTCGGCGTCAAAACTGTCATCACCTTCTCTGGCTGCCCCGGCGACAGCGAAAAGTCCGTGAATCCAAACTGGGTCACCTGCGCCTGGCCTCCTGAATATCTGGATGTGTTAAAATATCAATGGGAAGAGGTTTTGATTCCCTACTGGAAAAGCGCGGCTGAAGAGGCTACCAAGTACGGAGTAACGCAAATTGCCCTTGAAATGCACCCAGGCTTCTGCGTCTACAATCCCGGAACCCTTTTAAAGCTTCGTGAGGCTGTAGGCCCGGCTATCGGTGCTAACTTTGACCCTAGCCACCTCTATTGGCAAGGCATCAAACCCTCTGAAGCCATCAAGTCTTTAAAGGGAGCCATTCATCACTTCCACGCAAAGGACACCAAGCTGGACACTGCAAACATACAAGTCAACGGCGTTCTGGACAGCACCAGCTATGCCGATATTTTGAATCGGGCCTGGTCCTTTAGAACCGTTGGCTACGGACACGACTTGGCTGAATGGAAGGAAACCATTTCAACCTTACGGGTAGTGGGCTACGACGGGCCGGTCAGCATAGAGCATGAAGACCCCTTAATGTCCATTGAAGAAGGGCTCGAAAAGGCAATACGGTTCATGAAGGAAGTTGTGATCTTTGAAGAAGCAGCGGAGATGTGGTGGGCCTAATGAAAAAAGCTGGAATAATCGGATTGGGTGCCATTTACCCTATGCACAAATGCTCCCTGCAAGAGCTGGGGATTCCCATTGGCGCTGTCTGTGACAAGAACGAAGACTTGGCTAAAAAAACAGCAGCGGAGCTCAATTGCGCCTATTATACAGACTATAAAGAAATGATCAAAACGGCAGACATTGAGGTCGTACATGTATGTACGCCCCATTACCTTCACGCGCCCATGAGTATCTATGCCGCTAAAAAGGGCAAGCATGTACTGACAGAAAAGCCCATGTCCATCCATCTGCACGACGCCTTGGAAATGATAGAGGCTGCCAAAGCCAACAAGGTCACGCTGGGCGTTATCTACCAAAACCGCTACAACCCCGGCTCCATTCTGCTGAAAAGCAACTTGGAGTCCGGCGCTCTTGGTAAAATCATCTCCGGAAAGTTCATCGTCACCTGGCACAGAAGCAACGAGTATTACAAAGAAAGCGAATGGCGGGGAACCATCGCCCTGGAAGGCGGCGGCGTGCTGATCAACCAGGCTATCCACACCCTGGAGCTAACCCACTGGTTTGTAAACAGCAAGCTTGACTATGTAAGTGCCAACTGCTGTAACCGGCTGCACGACACCATCAATGTAGAGGACATGGCTGAGGGAATCATTGTTTACAAGAACGGCATTCACGTCAACTTCTATGCCACCACCTACTACTCCTGCGATGCCCCCATAGAAATTGAGCTACACTGCGAAAATGGTACAGCAAGACTGATCGGCAGCAAGGGAATCATCAACTTCAAGGACGGGAGCGTATTGGAAGAGGACACAGACCCCAACGAGTTCATAGACTACGGCAACGGCATCAAGGCCTACTGGGGTGTCAGCCACTACAAGCAGGTCAAGAATTTCTATGAGTCCATAGAAAAGGGCGTTGCCCCTGACATCACTGGTGCAGAGGCCCTGAACGTTCAGCGCTTGTTATGCGCGATTTATGATTCGGGAAGGAACAATCACAGGGTTTATTTTTAGACTAACCGAAAGTGAAGGAAGAGAAAAGCTAATTTTAAGACAATGAAATAAAGGCGGCGCTTACCCATAATGGTGGGTAAAGCGCCGCCTTTACTTTTAATGGGTCTTTAAGATCAGTGGCTACACCGCCAATTGCAATTGTCTATGCTTTATGATACAGTACTATTGGTTAGGGATGTTCGTTTTCATTTTAAAAAGGAGTAATTTATATGAAGCCACATATTTATTGTTGCCAAAACACAGCACAAAATTTTCTTGATCACATGATTGAAGTGCCAAATGATTTTATGGTTAATAAGGATTGCCTGATAGGAATTGAAAAAGAAGGATTCATACAAGGGCTTCAAGAACTAACAGAATTTATTAAAAACATATATACCGATATGATCAGCGATCCCAGTGGTTTCGGCTTTTCTTTAATTGAAGATATTGAATATAAACCGTTTAATCCAAAAGCAGCAGAATCCAAAAATTCTTCAAATCGGTTTATGCTATTACTTTATTTATTCGTTAAATGCGGTACATACGAAAACGGTGTTATAACTGTGAATAAATCTTTATTTTCCTCTGCTTGTAAAGTGCATAAACTTTCGAATGCCTCAAAAATAATGAACAAGTTAAATCAATTCGGCTTGATTATTGATGGGTATAACGAAAGAAAGAGTGATCTGTTTACTATTGATTATCCCGATAGGAATTTGTTTTTAAATGCATTATATGGATATATGAAAAACATTGCAGATTTAAACGAAAACATTCGTGACTCGTTTTTTGCATTTCATTATTATCTTGCGGCTGAACAAGATACACTACCAATAAATAATCGCTTTTTAACTTTCACCAAGTATTTTAAAAGAGAAGAAAAAGAATTTTTACTTTCACTTGACAAGGCACTTAGTGACATGGATCTTTTTGGTGAAATAAATAAGGGGTATCGATATTTATATGAATATGCAAAGAAATTAAGTAAAAGCCAAGAACCAATTATATTTTTACGCTGTTTTTCAGAATACGGGAAATTAAATATTTTTATTAAATGTAATTTTCTGGATAGGTACATTGATTTTATCTATACCTTACCAGAACACATTAAACAGATTTTTAATATAGAATCCAATTGCCGTTTTTGCAAAGACAATTGTAACGCCAGACGAAAATATGAATTTGAAGAAAGATTAATCATTACATGCGGTTATCTTTTTTCCTTCAATTTCAAAGACTATAATCCGAATGATATAAGCTACTACATCCAAATAATTAACCAGGAGCTTGATGCTAGAAAACTAAAGAAATAGCATTTAATCATTATCGCTTTTTTATCTAAAGGAGCTGACTGTAATGCGTAAATTCAACGTCGTGGGGCTTTGTGTTCCGGATAAGCATTATATGGTAGATACAAGCTACAAACTTGTTAAAATAAAAGAAATGATTGATGAGGGCCTGTATTTCACAATCAACCGGGGGGCGGCAATATGGGAAAACAACGACCTTAAATCTGCTTCGGCTTCGGCTTAAAGACGTATACACTTGTGTTCTGATCAGCTTTGAGGGCCTGGGCGAGGAGAGCTTTGATTCCCCCAAAAGCTTTTGTCAGGTGTTTTTGCGGCTCATCAAAAAATCCCTACAATTTACTGAAGAAACTGTGGAATATATTGAGCAGTGGGAAAACAGTATGATTCATAGCTTTTATGCGCTCAGTGAACGGATCGGCGAACTGTGTCAAAGGAAAAAGATCGTGTTGATGATCGATGAAGTGGATAAGATCAGCAATCATCACCTATCTATAAATTTTCTTGGTATGCTGCGGGACAAGTACCTTAAAAGAGAGGCAGGTTTGGATACTACCTTCCATTCTGTTATTTTGGCAGGAATTTATGATGTTAAGAATATCAAGCTGTCTTTTATTCAAAAGGGCCTGTACCAAGCACAGGAAGGGGAGAGAAGCTTTAATTCTCCATGGAATATAGCCGCCACCTTTGAGGTTGATATGAGCTTTTCGCCTGAAGAAATCGCCACGATGCTTGCAGCCTATGAACAGGATCATCACAGTGGAATGAGCATCCCAGGCATTTCAGAAGAAATCTACACATATACAAATGGTTACCCGTTTCTTGTTTCAAAAATCTGTAAATGTATTGATGAAAGCTTAGCTAAAAATTGGACCAGAGAAGGCGTTCAAGCGGCCAATCAAAGTCATACTCAAGGAACCCAGTACGCTCTTTGATGATTTGTTTAAAAACCTAGAAAGCAACAAGGATTTATATCGGCTCATTTATGATGTCTTGATTGTAGGCAAGCCACGAGCTTTTCAATTGCAGAACCCAAGCATCAACTTGGGACTGCTATATGGAATCCTCAGCGAAAACAAGGATAGAGTTATGGTGAGCAATAAGATTTTTGAAATCAGCATTTACAACTACTTTATTGTGAAGGATGAGGAAAGTAACTCGCAGAAAGTCGAAAATGTTCTGCAAAGCGATGTTGTTTCAAACGGACGCTTTGACATGCAGCTGTGCCTTGAAAAATTTGCAAAGCACTATGCACAGACCTTTACCCACAAGGATATGCAGTTTCTTGAGCAAAATGCCCGGCAGGTGTTTTTAACCTATTTGAGGCCCCTTATTAATGGGCAAGGCTTTTATCACATTGAAAGCCAGCTTCTGGATCAGCGACGCATGGATATTGTGGTTGATTTTGGACGTGAGCAGTTTATCCTAGAGCTTAAAATTTGGAGGGGTGAGCAGCACCATGAGGAGGCCTATGCGCAACTGGCCGGATATTTGAATACCATTTCTGCCTCTGTTGGCTACCTTCTGACCTTTGACTTTCGCCGGGACTGTAACAAGACCCTCAAGTCTGAATGGGTGAAATACCTTGGCAAGCAGATATTCGATGTGATTGTTTAGTTGTAAAAAAGAAACGGGGGTGAGAAAGGCTGGTATTATAAAGAAAAGAGGTTGTGAATGAAAATAGTTTACCGACGGAGGGTCTTGTGTTGCATGGAGACGCAGACACAAAAAATACAGCACCTCAGTCATTATTTAAGCGTATATCAGTGGTGTTCCAAAAGTATCAGCGCTACCAAATAATCCTTCGGGACAATATCGGAATCAGCGATGTATCTGCGGAAACTTCGGAGGATAGACTGGATAAGGTATATAGCGAGGCGGGAATAGATATCAAGGATCGGAGTTTACAAGAGGCTTATGATACCATGTTGTCCCGTGAATTTGACGGCGTTGATTTATCCGGCGGTCAGTGGCAGCGGGTGGCGATTGCAAGAGGGTTTTTCCGAACGCACAGTTTGATTGTACTGGACGAGCCGACCGCAGCCATCGACCCCATCGAAGAAACGAGAATCTATAAGCGCTTTGCCGAGATATCTAAAGATAAAACTGCAATCATTGTTACCCACCGCCTGGGTTCCGTTCGGCTGGGCGACCGAATTGTTGTGATGAAAAACGGAGAGATTGCTGAGATTGGCAGTCATGATGCGCTTATGGAACAAGGCGGGGAATATATGCGATTATATCGGTCACAGGAAAAATGGTATACGACTTGAGTCATATGGGCTAGTCAGTTGTAAGTATGTTTGTTATAATCGCTTATAGGTATCCTTAAGAGAAGGAAAGGGGGTTCGTATGCGTGAATTTACTGTTACAGGTCTTTGTGTGCCAAACAAGCACTACATGGTAGATACCAGCAAGAAATTATTGGAAATAAAGGAATTAATTGATAAGGGTAGGTACTTCACCATCAACCGCGGGCGGCAGTATGGAAAGACGACAACACTAAATCTGCTCCGACTTGCACTTAAGGATGAGTACACTTGTATAAAGATTAGCTTTGAGGGCTTGGGTGATGAAAGCTTTGCCTCACAGGAAAGCTTCTGTATGACTTTTGTAGAGCTAATCGGGCATAGTCTTAGATTTACTGATGTCGGGGATGAATATATAAGTAAATGGAGTGTTTGTGATGTCTCTGATTTTAAAAAGCTCAGTCGGCATATAAGTGAGATGTGTAAAGACAAAAGAATACTTCTTATGATTGATGAAGTAGATAAAGCCTCCAATAATCTGATTTTCCTCCATTTCATTGGTATGCTCAGAGATAAGTACCTTGATCGCGAGGCTGGCTTAGATTTCAGCTTCCATTCCGTTATCTTAGCCGGTGTTCATGACGTTAAGAATATCAAGTTATCTATGATACAGAGAGGCGTATATCAGCCTCAAGATGGGGAACGGATATTCAACTCACCATGGAACATCGCTGCCGATTTTGAAGTAGATTTATCTTTCAATGCGGAAGAGATATCGACTATGCTTGCGGAATACGAAACGGAACATCAGACGGGTATGAATATAGCAAGGCTCTCCGAAGAAATCTACACATACACAAGCGGCTATCCTTTTCTGGTATCAAGGATCTGCAAGTATATTGACGAGAAAACGGACAACGACTGGACAGTGGAGGGCATTCAAAAGGCAGTACAGGCCATATTGATAGAGAACAACACCTTGTTTGACGATATGACAAAGAATCTTGAAAGCAATGAAAGCTTGTATCGATTAATTTATGATATTTTGGTTATGGGTATACCGAGGAGTTATGAAATCAATGTACCTGAAATCAATCTTGGTGTGGTGTATAGCTTGCTTAAAAGCAGCGGGTTTAATGGTAGCAGTAAGGTTGTAGTCTCAAACAGGATCTTTGAAATAAAATTGTACAATTATTTTATTGCCAAAGATGAAGGGAGCAAGTCTCAAAAGATCAAGAATGTTCTCCAGAACGACATTGTGATAGACGGCAGGTTCGATATGGAACTGTGCTTAACAAAGTTCGCTGAACATTTCAAAGAAACCTTCGGGGATAAGGATAGTAGGTTCTTGGAACAACACGCGCGTCAGATTGTTCTAACCTATCTACGCCCCCTCATCAATGGGCAGGGCTTCTATCATATTGAAAGTGCATTGTTAGATCAACGCCGTATGGATATCGTGCTGGACTTCAACAAGGAGCAGTTCGTCTTGGAGATCAAGCTTTGGTATGGAGAAAGAAGACATGAAGAAGCCTACAAACAACTTGCTGGCTACTTGAAGACAAAGAACCTCACTTCCGGCTATCTTTTAACCTTTGACTTCCGAAAGAACGGAGAGAAGGTGCAAAGAGCCGAGTGGGTTGACTGGGAAGGCAAGCGGATTTTTGATGTGATAGTATGACTTCGATGTGATCGTATGACAAGGGTGATTGTATGGAAAAAGCAAAGACCGCTTTTTCCATTTCTGATCTGAGTGCGCTAGAGGCGCAAATGTCGGTTAGGATGACACTTTCATTAAAGTAAAAAAACAGGGATTGAATGTATCCCTGTTTTTTTTATACTTTATAATTACGGGTCTTTCAAAATTTCCGTGGATCGATACGGCCTCAATGTCCGGCTTTTTGAAAAGGGATGGAGGGGGGTGTGGGGGGAGGAAGGGAAAAA
>CAZSXS010000079.1:0-17304 GCA_964611385.1 uncultured Defluviitaleaceae bacterium | reverse complement strand
ATTATATCGCTTTCGGGGGCATTCTTAAATGTGTCCTTGGGTTTACGCTTACGTATTCTACCATAACCCCATGAACCTGCCAATACACTCGCCTAAATTAATTTAATCTCAACTGCATTAACAAAAAAAGCAGAGCAAGCCTACTAATCTAGGCTTGCTCTGCTTTTTTTGTTTCAATTATTCAAAATGATCTTTAAGAAACTGAAGAACTATGTTAGTAATCTCTGTGTCGCCTTCATGAAGATCAGGATCAGAGTAAATAAAGTGATAGTCACCTTCCCTTGTATAGGTTTGTACACTATCATCAGCTTTTTCCATAAGCCTTTCGAAGCTTGCAAAAGGAACTTGTGTATCCCCTTTTGAATGCATTATGAGAGCGGGTCTGCCTTTTAGTTTCTGAATCTCATTAATTGGCGATATAGACACTTGACGGAAACCAAAGAGTAAACCAAGGTTTAAATTAATAAAGGGTTTTTCAACCGTAGCCAGTAGTTTCGGTAATCCCATGCCAATCATATGATCCGCAAATATATCTGCCACTGAGGAATAGGCTGAAAAGGAGATTAGACCATCTATCTCCGGGATGCGTCCCGTTGCATTGATTGCAGTTGCAGCGCCCATGGACGTACCCCATACAATAATAGGCAAACTGGAGAATTCATCCTTGCTCTTAAGATAATCCACACCAGCTTTTACATCCATCCATTCGAGCATTCCTAAAGCAACACTCTCCCCTTCGCTTTTGCCATGCGCACGCATTTCAATTAACAAAGAAGCATATCCATTGTCCTTCAACAGTTTTGCATAATTGAAAAAAGCTGTAACGGAGGGTTTTTCAATGCCTGACAACAGAATAACAACCCCCTTCGGGCTTTCAACATCTGTAAGCCAAGAAACTAATTTCAAATCATCATCTGTTTTAAGCTCCAGTTCTGTAGCTGTAATCCCATAGGCTGTTGGTGAATACACCTCTACCTCCATATGGCGGCCTGTTAGTGAGCCTAACATTGTTCTTGGCAAATAAGCCAATACACCCAAAACCCCAAGGACGATTACAGTAAGCGCAATCACTGTAAGCTTCTTTTTAAAGCTCATTTTTTTCATTAAGTTTCCTCCTAACAACCCATGGCGTTTCACCCGCCCACCAATCATTAAAATTGAAGGGAACACCCACTCCATGGCTATCGTATTTTTGAATGAATATTTGTGAAGAAAGTATATATGGACAAAAACAAAGAATCAAGCAAAAATGGGTAAGATGCAAATGAGGGTGTCTAAGTTACTAAGCTTAGTCTCTTAACTTGTTACTAATTTACCCATTCGCTACCATTCGACCCAAGCCAACTTTACTATTATCATTGCAGTGTACAAAGCTTAGCGTGACTCAGTATCTGTTTGCTTTGATTTCACTTCTTGAATGAGTCTGTTATACCTTTTAATTTCAAAATAAAGATAAATGTAATAAGATAAGGCAACCACAGCGTAGGGAATAGACACGGATCTAAACATATCCTGGTAAGCATCCGGGTGAGGTTCTATAAACAATCCACTTATCCAGACATATGCAAAAATGCACGCGACCAAAACAGTGTATTGAATGAGGATCGCAATCAAAGGAGTAAAGCGATTAATAAGCCGTTTAAACTGCAATATAATAATAACACCAATCAATGAGAATAAAAGACCTGTTACCAAGTCCGATTGTATCTTTCCAAACTCGCCTAGGAATATAGCCTCTACTATAAATTTAAAAAGCGACACACCCGTATATACGGCGCAGGTATACCAAAAGATTCTCTTTAGATAAGCGGTTTTAAATATTTTCATTTCCAAAAACCTCCTTCTAACAGCTCATATCTGCCTTCGCCTACATCATGCACGAAAATCAAGGCGTGCGTTGGCTGACCATGGCTGTCATGTTTTCATAATAAATTTTTCATACAGGTATAGAAGTCCTTTTTATACTTTCTATTAACAATAACGCTCTCCTCGTTTTCCAAAACAACAATCATCCGCATCTGGATATCTGATTTTATTTCCTTTATTCTGTAAACATTGAGAACCATGGATTTACTGATTCGGACATAACCCATCGAACCAAAACGATCTAAAATATCTCGCAGACTACAATCAATGCTATATACACAAGCCGACAGGTACGCAAAACATTTCCGGTCAACAATTTCAAAATAATAGATGTCCCTGGCATTGAGTACGGCCTGGCCTCTTTCGTTCTTCCCTATTATCTTTTTATCGTCGGACAAGTAATCCAACAATCCAGCTATTTCCGCGTCAAAGTCTTTATAGTAGATATCAACTCGGCTTTCCTCTATGTTTTCCATTTGAAACTTGTTTACAATCATACCTGCACCTGCTTAATCAGTAATTTACTTTGTCAATTTTAGTTTTAATTTTGAATTTTGTCTATCCTACTTTTGGTGAACCTCGCTTTCCACAAAAGTAGCCGCCTTTTTAGTTTAAAAGGCGGCTGCATTTGGGGATATGTAAAGCAAAAACCATTCTTTTTTCACATCTTGCAATAAATCCTTAGCCATCGTTTTTTGATGCTTAGTTAATCAAAACAGAGAAGCTCTTTTGTTCATCGTTTTCCATTAGACATGGCCTGATACTCAGAAGGCGTATAGCCGCAAAAAAGCTTAAAGCGCTTGCTGAAATACGATTGGTCGGCAAAGCCCGTCAGTTCGGCTATGTCGGCATGTTTATACTCGCTGGACGCCAGCAGTTGCTTGGCTTTGTCAATGCGTATTTCCTCCAGGCGTTGAATAATGGTTTTCCCTGTTATGGTCTTATAAACCCGCCGGATATAACTGTTTTCAAAAAACAGATGCTCGGCCACATCATCTACAGTCAAATGATGGTTTGCAAAATTGTTTTGTAAGTATTTATCAACTCTTTTGACAAGGGCATTCTTTTTATTGCTTTTTTCTAAATCCATACATTCACAGAACAGCTCATATACATAATTTTTAATTGTTGTGATCAGCTGTTCCTCATGGGTGCAGTCCGTCAAATCCTGTATAATGTTATTCTGCATTTCAAGGTAGTCGTTTAGCCGACTGTCATTCTTTGAGAGATTGAAATGGGTAAAGACGTTGATCGCCAAAGAATGATAAACGGTTATGGCGTATTGAAAGGACAACATCTGTCCCTTAGATAAGCCGAAAATCCGTTCAATGATTAAGTCTACTTGCTTGTAATCCTTATCTTTAAAGCACTTAATCATGTGATTAAGATCTTTGATGCTGTAGGCCCTGTAATCGGCATTAAACGCGGTCAGCTCGTCAAAGACAATCACCCGATCGTGGAATCGGACGCTATTTTCAAAGGCTGCTCGCGCTTCATGCTTGCATTTTTTTAGACCCCACAGTCCATCTGACGGATTGCTTAAGGCCACAAATTCCAGAACAGCTTGTCGAATTAGCTTCAGATAACACGCCTTTATGGCATTTAAGTCTATAACCGGGTTTAGCAGCTTTTGTACCATCAGCACACAGCTATTTTCGTTGGAAATAAAGTAGCATTGTACTTGCAGAGGCATAAAGGAACACTGCAATAGACGCATGAACCCCTGCTGTTCAAAGGCTCTGCCCTTGGGGAGCTTTAGCATTGCGGCTAGATAGCGCTGATCCTTGCCCAAGTCTTCCGCAATACGGTCATTTTCCGCTATGCCTGTGTCCAAGACCATCCTTAGAAAATGTTCCCTCTCGATTTGTTTCATCCTCTGCTCTCGCTCAATATCCACGATGCATGTATGCAGTGCATTCAATAATTCCGTAGCATCAAAAGGTTTCAGCAAGTAATCAAATACATTCAGCTTAATCGCCTGTTGGGCAAACGAAAATTCATTATGGCCTGTCATGATGATCACCCGTGGTCTGTTTTCCCAAAGCCGGATATGCTCACAGACCCTCAAGCCGTTTAGCTTTGACATCTCAATGTCCAAAAAGACGATGTCAGGCTGTTGATCGGCCAGTATCCGTATGGCCTCCTCTCCGTTTTTCGCCACAGCGCATATCTCGCAATCCTCCTTTGCCCAATCAATCGCCTTCATTAAATACTCCAGAAAAATATTTTCATCATCCACCAATACTACTTGATATGCCATTTCAGCCACCATCTTTTATCTGCAGGTACAGCTCCAGGCTAGTCCCTTGCCGACTGTCCTTAAGCCTAATATAGCTGTCTTTGTTAAAAAACAGTTTGATCCGTTCATATACGTTTTTTAGCCCGAAGCTTTCCGAGCCTAAGTTGTCCGTTGCAAGGGTATCTCCAGCTCCTGGGCGTTTGTTACCACTGATCACTGCCTCAAAGGTCTCACTGGTCATACCGACGCCGTCGTCGGATACGGTGATTAGAATGCCCTTATGGTGCTTTTTCGCCCAAACCCTCAAAAACCCCTTCTCTCCCTTTGGCTTGATGCCGTGATATATGGCATTTTCAACCAAGGGCTGCAGGGTCAGCTTGGGGATGTAAAACCCACCCAAGTCCCCATCCATGTCGATTTCATAGGCCAATATGTCGCTGTAGCGCACCGATTGGATATCTAAATACTTGGTAATGGCATCCATCTCTTGGCTTAAGGGGATCCATTCCTCTCCCTTATTGAGCACAAGCCGATAATAGCCCGCCAAGAGCTTTGTCACACGATTGGCTTCCTCATAACGCCCAATGGCGTTTAGGCAAAAGATAATGTCTAAGGTGTTATACAAAAAATGCGGCTTGATCTGTGCCTGCAAGAGAGCTAATTCAAAATGCCGCTTTTGCCGCTTTTCTTCCGCCACAGCCTTAAATAAATCCGTATTCATCGTCACCATTTCGTTGTAACTTTCAACCAGTACGCCGACCTCGTCACTGCTGTTCACACCTGAAAAGGCCTGGGGTAAGGTTCCCTTGAACTGCTTCATATGCGCAGAAAGCTTCGTAATCCCGCTTGTGATCTTATGCGCCACCACCGTGAACAGTCCATAGAATAGCACCACAACCAGCAAGGCTACTGCAAGCATATACAAGGTAATCTTATTGGCCACAGAAAGCGCCGTTCGGATATTGTATACGGATGTGAGCCTCCATTTTTCGTTAATGGACATGGTATTTACAACATAGCCCAGATCGGATTCCATACGGTCAGGCATTCCTTCTTGTATCTCTATGCCGTTCTCTCCATCTATTAAAAACCCAATATCCCCGCTCTTGTTAAAGGGTTGTTTCATGCTGCTCTCATCCATGCCTACAATCACATAGCCAATATGGGCATTGTTATCAATCTCTCTAAGTGCTTTTATATAATAAATCCCTTGATCAAGGGAAAAACCTTCATCTGTAAGTGGAGAATGCCACTGTCCGACAGTGTCCACGCCCGTGCGGCTTATGGCCTCAAGCATGAGCTTGTTGCCGGTAGATTGCATGTAATTCCCGTGCTTGACCTTTTTATATAGATCCCCGTTGTTGTACAATACATTTACCTGATTGACTTCGGGGTAGATCAACAGTGCATCCTCAAAGATGGAAAGCAGTTTTTGCATGCTGCTGCTTTTTTCCATATCAGGATAGCTGGCGCTTATGCTTCTGCCCCCAAAGGCCGCGTTCAGGTTGATGATCAAATAATTGGCGCAGTTATTTGTATTGCTAATCATTTTATTCACCTGCTGTGCGATCATGGAATCCTCATAGCGCCTGGCCTGCATCAGCTGACTTTGGCTATTGCTGATGTATAAAGCACGGAACACCCAGGTAATGCTTATGATCAATGCAGCAAAAAATAAGATAAAAGAAAAGCTGATCTTTTGTTTGATGGAGAAGCTGTTCAATAGATTTGAAAGGCTCATATCTCACCCCTATGTAGCATACAAAAAAAAAGGGAGAATGTAAATCCTCCCTGCGCGAAATTATCTAATTTTCGGTCTTTCAAAAATTTATGTATGGAAAAATTCCGCCCCTCATGTCCGGCTTTTTGAAAAGGGATGAAGGGGGGTGTGGGGTGAACCAACAAGTTGGTTCACCCCACGGTTTCTTGCCTTAGTTCTTCATGCCTGAGAAGGCAACGGATTCACTGACTTTGTTGCTAAAGAATACATAAATGAGGATAACGGGGAAGCTTGCAATCACCAGACAGGCGCCGACAGGCCCCCAGTCCGTAGAGAACTGACCATAAAATCCAGCGAGTCCTAATGGCAAGGTTTTTAATGAATCCTTTGTGATCAAGATTAAGGCAAGGCTGAATTCGTTCCAGTGAGACATAAATTGGTAGATTAACAATACCGATATGGCTGATTTCATTTGGGGCAGAATAATGCTGAAATAGGTTTTGAAGAAGCCAGCCCCTTCCATGTACGCCGATTCCTCCAGCTCAATCGGTAGATTCACATAAAAGCCGTAAAGCACCATGACCGCAAAAGGAAAGCTGAGAGCTACATAGGGGATAATCAAGGCCCAAAGGGTATTTGTAAAACCCAAGCGCCTTACCATCACCACCAAGGGGGTCATCACTGCCTGTATGGGTACAAACATGCCCATCATAACCATAGTTTGCATGGTTTTGGTTAAGCGGGTGCGCACACGGGAGATAACATAGGTAAACATTAGTGCAAATAAAATCCCGAGGAAGATCGCAGCCACAGATACCAACACGCTGTTTTTAAAGTATACTGCAATATCAAACTGGGTAACGGCCTTGACATAGTTATCCCATCTGGGGGAAAGTGGGGGACCGAAGGGATTGGTTACAAAGATTTCCTCATTGCTTTTCAAGGAGAAAAAGCCCATCCAGATCACTGGATACAGACATACAAGGGCATAAATGGACATAAAGGCGTAAATGAGGATAGTTGATAGGTTTAACTTTTTCATCACAGTTCCTCCTAAGAGCCATTGGCTATCTTAATACTGAACTTCGAAGCGTTCGGTAGATTTATTGATCAGCAGCATCAAGCCTACGCATATGACAACGATAACAACCGCTATGGCACTGCCGTAGCCGTATTTCTGCAAGCTGAACAAGGCCTTGTACATCATGATGGACATGGTAGAGGTATAATTGCCCGGGCCACCTCCTGTCATAAGGAAGATCATTTCAAAGGCTCTGAAACCGAAGGTTATACACATAACAAAGCAGACCCGGATCGTGGGCATAACCAGTGGCAGCGTAATCTGAAAAAACTGTCTTATCTTTCCACAGCCATCCATCTTGGCCGCTTCGCTGAACACATTAGGTACGCTTTTCATGGCGGCATAGATTACAAGCATGTGATAGCCCATGCCCTTCCAAGCATCTGCAAGGACAATGGCTACTATGCCTTTAAAAGGCTCATTCAGCCAGTTTTGATGCCAATTGGAGCCCATGCTTTTCGCCAGCTGGTTTATTAAGCCAAAATCTCCGTGGTATATTGAGATCCACAGTTGAGCTACAACAGAAACGGACAACAATACCGGGAAAAAATAGACATCTTTAAAAAACCGGCCAAGCTTAAGCTCAAAGTTTACCAATAAAAAGGCAAATATGGTGCCAAGTGCCACTTGGTATACGGTAAGTATAATGGAAAAGATAATACTGTTTCGGATGGAAACCCCTAAATCACGGGATGAAAACAGCCTTTTATAATTATCCAACCCGGCAAAAGCAGCCTGATTTACGCCGTCCCAGTCAAAAAAGCTCATAAACCCGGATTGCACTAGCGGAATAATCATGATCAAAGAATACAATATCAATGTCGGTGCAAGAAACACTAGAAGCCCAAGCTTATTCTTTTTAAAAAGCGGATCCATTGCGATCTGCCCTCCTTTTTTGTCCTTGACTGTTTTTACTTCAATGCATCTTTGATACTGCCTTCAAGATCGGATATAAACTTATCTACCTTGTATGTACCTGTGAGCAGCAGTTCGCTGTAATCCTCCAGGGCAACAATCAATTCTTGGTTGTTCAGAGACCACTCATACTTGGATACTGTCTCAAACTTGGTCAAGCTGTCTGTAAAATGCTGATAGGATTCCGATCTGGGGGCATCAAGCTTGATATCCGCCTTCAATACGTTCAGGGAACCCAATTCAGCACAGGCTTTGTCATGAACCTCAATAAAGGTCATAAGCACCTTGGCCGCATAGTCTGCGTACTTGCCCTTGGCACTGACCGCAAAGCCCCCTACAGCACCCTGGCCACCGGATCGATTATAATGATACTTTTCTTCATCGCCTGGATCCACAAAGGGATTATATTCTAAGTATCCGATCTTGTCTGCATAGCCGCCAATGGCTGCGTCATTGAAGTACCATGCACCATTGCCTAACATACCGGCCTGATCGGTTGCCAACAATTCAAAGGCCTGACTTGCATTTGTGTTCAGTGCACCCTTGCCGATCATACCCAGAGACACCAGCTCATACAGCTTTTCTGCGGCTTTCACATAGGGCTCCTCAGTGATCTTATGCTTGCCGTCTTCAAGACCGGATATCCCTAAGAGCTGCCCCTGACCAATGACTGCCATATCAAACAGCTGCAAGCCCGGCCATTTCTGCTGTGCAAACAACGACAGCGGAATCTTGCCGTTCTCTTTGAGTGTCTTTACCACGTTTTTCATTTCCTCAAAATTTTTGGGTGCTTCCAGATTCAGCGCCTTGAATACCTCTTTGTTGTAGAAAAGGTTATAGGTACCGGGAGTATCGGCCTGTATAGCATAATATTTGCCGTCATTTGTTTTTTTGGCATCAAACACGCCTGCAATATACTTGTTTTCCAGATCGGCTTCCTTAAAGGCTGATGTGAGATCGTATAAATCCCCTGATTTCACAAAGATGTCCGTCAGCTGGCCAGAACACTCAAATATATCTGGCAGCTCGCCCACAGCGGCTCGGGTTTTGAGTACAGAACCGTCCGAATCTGTGCGGTGTTCGATGTTAATTTTCAGATTGGGATAGTGTTCCTTCATGAACTCCAGGGCCCTGTCAACCTGTTCAATGGCCGAATCCGCATAGTACTTATAAAGCGTTAGCTCCTTGGGCACCCCAGCCGAAGCTGTAGTACCTGCGTTTGCGCTCCCCTCTGTCTTCGTACCGGCAGCTGAATTTGTAGTGCCCTCTGGCTGTGGTGTAGCCTTGCTACCTGAGTTGCATGCTGCCAGGTTCAACACAAGACTAGCCGAAATCAGTAAACTTGCCAAAATTCGTTTTTTCACTTATTCACATCTCCTTTTCATATTCGGTTTCACTATAGTTACTCAGTAAATGATACCAAAATAATTTCTCCGTTCAATGGTTTATTTGTGCTGTATTTGTATTATGTGTGCTTATTGGTTTTCTCCTGTACAACAGTACCTCCACTCTAGCTATTGTGTCTATGAAAAGAACCTGGCTTTCAACAAAAACAGCCGCCTTTTCAGTTTAAAAGGCGGCTGTTTTTGGATTAGGCTTATTTACTTTACTTTTTTTCATAAGAGCACTTTTCTGCTTTTACGATTTCCAATGTTCAGACTTCTCATTGAAAATTTTTCAAATCCTTCCCTTTGATCGCTGCTTCCACCAACTCTGGCAGCCGGTTAGGGGTGCAAGCGAAGCAAGGAATGCCAAGGGCACTGATTTTTCTGCCCAGGGCCTCGTCATAGGAGGGTCTGCCGCTGTCCGAAAGTGCAAGGAGGGTGATGACCTTGACTCCGGCTTCATGCATTTCGCCAAGACGTTTCACAAGACCGGCTTCAACGCCTCCTTCGTATAGGTCAGAGATTAGGATAAAGATGGTTTTTTTCGGATTCTCAATAAATTGACTGCAATAGTGCACAGATTTATTAATGTCCGTACCACCGCCCAACTGAACTCCAAAGAGTACATCCACTGGGTCGTTGCGGCAAGCCTCGGTTAAATCCACCACCTGTGTATCAAAGGCCACTACCTTGGTATCCAGGGTCGGAATACTGGCAAAAATGGCTCCCATGACGGAGGCATAGATAATGGATTCTGCCATGGAACCGGACTGATCCAGATCCAAAATTACCGTCCACTCTTTCATTTTTTGCCTACGTTCGAAAAAATAAAAGCGCTCGGGAACAATTTTCCTTCTATCAGCATTGTAATTTTTCAAGTTACCGCGGATGGTTTTCTTCCAGTCCACTGCCGTCACAGAAGGGATGGGCGAATGGTTTCTACGATTTAAGGCTCCTGTTATGGCCCGCCGCAAGTCTTCCTCCATTTTTTGAATGAGTTCGTTTACAACGGTTCGAATCAATTCTCGGGCGGACTCTTTGGCTTTATCCGGAATCTGACGATTCAGGGCGATCAGGGTGGCGACCATAGAAACATCCGGCTTCACGCTTTGCAGCGTCTCTGGCTCAAAAAGGAGCTGCTTTAGTCCTTTTCGTTCAATAGCATCACCCTGGATCACCGAAATCACGTCGTCCGGAAACATCTTTCGCACATCGGTGAGCCATTTGGCCAAGTGGGGTGAGGATTTCCCCTTGCCTCCCATTTTACCAGAGCCAGCAGAGCCTCCCCCGCCTTCTGTGGTTTCATCATAAATAGCCGCCAAGGCCTCATCCATGATCGCCTCTTCCTCCGACAAAGCTAAGTTTCCTGTCGTCATCTGGGCGACATTCTTCTCCACGTCTTTCCCTAGGATCAACCGCCACTTCTTTATACGTTCTTCCATTTTACACCTACTTAAAAATCAAAATCAAACTCGTTTAACGCGTCTATGTTTTCTTGCTCGTCTTCGCTCAGTTCCTGCTGTAAGTACTCTGATACGTCCGTCTCCTGTACCTGCCAGAGGTCGGCCAGTATTTCGACGATGGCGTTCTTTTCATTGGGCGTAAAGGAGCCAAAGCTGCGCCGTAAGAAGACAAGCGCACGCCGAAAGGCCTCTTGGTCGAGACTATCTAGGTATTCGTCTAGCTGCTGCCATACGGAAGAACGGGATAAAAGGGCATAGCGGTTCCGTAAGGATAAACCCTCGAACCATAAGGCCGCTATGTCACTGGGCGTACCGGCTGATAGCCGTCGGGACATTTCCACTTTGAAATCCGCATCTGCTATCAGATTGCGCTCCAGAAGCAAGGCTGTAGCTGCCCCAGATATTTTTGAGTTGCGATTGTCCGAGCTAGCGGTTTTTCGTATGCCCTCTACCCATAGCTCGTCGTTGATCTGCTCATAGAGTCGCTGGGAAACATTGTGCATATTGTCGATGGCTTTGATGTACTCGGCGGCTGCTGCGTCGTCGCAAAGCGCCCCGTCATAGAGGATGAGCGAGCCCCTCAGAAATAGCTGCGCCAAAACGGGATTCAGGCGGCTTGCGTCTACATTCCGAACGTCCCTGTATTCGATGATGTTGGCGATTTCCAGGCAGGCTGAGGCTACTTCCACAAAGCTTCCCGCCTCTGTGCAGAGAGCTTGTAGCCGCGCCAGGGCATTAGGCACCTCCGAAAGCAGGTTGCAGACAAAGGCAAGGCCCAGGATCTTGGCGATTTCTACAATGTTTTTTGCTTGCTCCAGACGCTCCTTGATTTCAAAGGCCGCAGCGTTTTCAATGGTTTCGCCCTTAAGTGTGGCTTCTACCAGCTCAATTTCGGATTCCGGTGTCCAACGGACGATCCACTTTTCGCTCCAGGAGGAAGCATTGTACACCGCTTGCAAGGAGGCAAAATGGATGTTCAAAAGTAGCAACCTGTTGAAAAAGATAGAGCGATTCAAGTCCATAAAGGCAGCTTCCTGACTTTTGACCTTCCTGTTTTCTCGTAGATCCAGGGTTAATTCTTGAGCTACAGTGGACTTGTATTTTTCCAGCTTTAGCTTTTTGATCATCCGCTTCATGTCTTCTTGTACTGGGGTCTGACTCAGACCTTCGGGCAGTTCGCCGATAGCGGTGCCCACATCCGTCAGCGCAAAAGCCTTGGCCACAGCCGCAAGCTCGCCTGCACCAAATAGGCAGACCGCCCCATCATGTAAATCCTTTAAGGAAGGAAAGCGGCTGTCCCGCAATCCGGCCAGGCCTTCCGAAAGGCGTACCGCTTCAATCACACTGGCAGTAGAGCTGTAATTGCCCTCGGCTCGCAACCCGGCTCCTATGGACGACAGATAAAGGGAAGGCAGCTTGTGCAAGGTATCGCGCTTAAGACTATGCCATAGCATCCGGAAATACTCCGGCGCTTTGTTCCCAGCTCCGTATCCAGACTGCTGACTGAGTCTGTAGTTTGAGTAGGGCATCAGGGTCATTTTGACGCTTTCCTTGGGCAGCTTGTTGATCTCCTTCTCTGTCATAGGAACAAGCTCACTTTGAAGGCCGCTGACATGGTAAGCACCCGTTACGACAACGATCTCCTCTGGGGCATAACCATCCTTCATGACTTGCTGAATTTGATTTTTCATGAAGGCTTCCCGTACAAGGTTATAAGAGGAGAATGCTTCATATTCTCTAAGCGTCCCGGCAAAGGCCTTCATTCTGTCCATGAAAGTAAGCATATCTCCGCAGTGCTCAAAGTTCCGTTCCCAAAAGCTGTCGAAGTCCGGCTCTCCGGATAATTGTCGAAGCTGAGAGTGGTAGTCATTTTCACTGCCGGTGTCTTTGGTGTCTAGTCGGATAAAGGCAGAGGTAGGCAGATCCATGAAGCGGACGGGCACTCTGTTTTGATAGGCCCAACAAATGGCACAGTATTCTGGGGCGTATTCGGCAAAGGGATAAAGCACCGTTTGAACCGGCGACTCTGTGGTGTAGGACAAAAGCGCAAAGGGGGGCTTGATCCGGACATCGGCGATCTGGGGAAGAAAGTCATTTCCATCAGAAGGCCCCTCGATCAGAAGGTATTTTGGGTGCTGCTCCTCCAGAAAGCGAAGCAAGTGAAAGGCAGAGGCGGGGGAGAGGTGCCTTACCCCGAAGATCTTTAACGATTCAAATCCGTGCAGGCGTTGTACAGTTTTCTCCATTCGGAACCTCGCTTTTTCATCACATTTTCAAGGTACTCGGTCCAGATAATCTTGTCCTTTTCCTCCTCTTTAACGATAGCTCCTTGTAAGCCTGCGGCTAAGTCCTGTTCTGACACCTCGCCGTTTCCGAAGCTTGCGGCCAGAGCCATGCCGTTGGTCAAAAGAGAGATCGCCTCAGCGGTGGAAACTACGCCATTAGGTGGCTTGACCTTTTGGGTTTTGTCCAAGGTTTGACCCATGCGTAATTCCCTGAAAATGGTAACGATCTTCAGAACCGCATCGCCGTCGGGGAGCTTTGCTTTCATGTTGTAGCTCTTGGATATTTCCTTCACACGTCGGCTTACGATATCCACTTCTGTTTCCAAATCAGCGGGCGTAGGCAGGATGACGATATTGAAGCGGCGCTTAAGGGCGGCGGACATATCATTTACGCCTCGGTCACGGGTGTTGGCGGTGGCGATAATGGAAAAGCCCCGTACAGCCTGTGTTTCTGTACCCAGCTCAGGGATGGCGGTGTACTTTTCTGAAAGAATGGAGATCAGTGCATCCTGCACCTCCGAGGCACAACGAGAAATTTCTTCAAAGCGCGCGATTTTGCCCGTTTCCATGCACTCCAAAATCGGACTTTTGATTAAGGCTTCCTTGGAAGGGCCGTTTGCAATGAGCATGGCATAGTTCCAGGAATAGCGAATGTGTTCCTCCGAGGTTCCGGCTGTGCCCTGAATGACCTTATTGGAGCAGCCACAAACGGCCGCTGACAGGTTTTCTGAAAGCCAAGATTTTGCTGTTCCGGGCTCTCCGATCAGCAAGAGGGATCTGTCCGTTAGCAAGGTGGCGATGGCGATTTCCACCAGGCGGTCGTGGCCTACATATTTGGGCGTGATTTCAACCTTTCCGGCCTTTCCTCCAACAATAAATTTAAAAACTGAACGGGGCGACAATTGCCAGCCAAAGGGTTTTTCATCTTTATCTTCCTTTAGTAACGCTTCGATTTCGTGGGCGTATAATTTTTCTGCGGGAAGTCTTAAAATCGTATCACTCATGTTTTTATTCCTTTCAATTCAAGTATTGAGCTAGCTCTGTTCCTTCATTCGATCCGGGGTATTTCTGGGAGTAGAGTTCATATAGGTCCTTAAACTCAGGCAAACGATGTTTACCCACAAACTCTAAGATTTCATAATTGATATAATTGTAGCGGAAGGACTTATTCGTCATGTTTTGATTAAAGCGAGCAATCAGCTTTTTGATCGTGCTCTGATCATCCGGGTAAAGCACCTGGAGGGCACGGCTAAATTGACCATGGGTGGCAAAGTATTCGGCAAGGCGCTTACTCGGTGCGATACCGGCTTCTTCTGCCTTTTTTAAGCAGCTTTCAAACAAATAGGAGTCAGCCTTTTGAATGGATTCAAACAAGCCGCTTTCAAAAAAGGTATCAAAAAAGCATTCCGGATCCAACCTTGTGATACCGATTCGGTAGGCGTAAAGCAGTAAAAGCTCGGCATCCTGGCGTCTGTTATTAAACAGTTTTCCCAGTTGGTCACTCTTTTGGGCTTCCTCAAAGCGATTCCAAATCACATCGAAGCCATATCCCGTATGGTACAAAAGATTCAGCGTCTTAGAGTAAAGGCTCACTGTCTTCATCTGCTCTTCCTTGCTCAGAGCCTTGTCCAGCTTCTCCAGACCCCCATCCTCTAGCATAGAGCTTAAAAAGATGGCTATGTTCTGATCTTCCTTGTTTGCCAGTAAGTTCATATCTTGGTGCAGTTGAAGAACCAAGGCTGCTTTTTGCGCCCTATCTGGGCTGTCCTCTGTGTCTTGCGCCGTAAGGCGGTAGTCCTTCGCCTTTTGGTAGCTGTTTTTTGCAAGCGCTAGAGCTTCATTAGCCAAATAGGAGCCGGAATGGGCGGGCAGTACTTCCCTTGCCAGTTTTGCGTCTTTGCCCGACAACATAGCAATTGCACGGTTAATTCCTTTTTCGGACTGCATGTTCAGCAAGGCGTGTAAGGCTGCTTCTTTGATGGCCTTCTTATCCTCTAGCAAGCTGAGCAGTAGATCTTCATATTCCTTATGAGCAGAAAGAAGGTTGATGGCCTCTACCCGCACGGCTACCCCGCCCTTTTCCTGACAATCCTCGACAAAGGACAGTAGGTCCTTTCCTTTAAGCCTGTACATGGCTCGCAGGCGTAAAGCGTCTGCTGACTTACCCTCCAGGTCAAAATCCTGTTCTATGTACTCATAAATGGCCACATCCGCCGCTGGATAAACGGAGTCAATCAAATAATTGACTAATTCATGGTTGCCATCTGTAATTGCCAGGGCTGCGCTTTTTAGCAGCCGTGGGTCTTCAAAAAGCCCCTCTGCCAGAGCGTTCTTCAAGGTTTCCATTCGGCTGTAGCCACTTTTTCGAAGGGCATCCAGTATCGGAGACAGCTGCTTGTAGGTTTTGGCTGTAGACCCCAGCTTTGCTTGCCTTTCTTCCAGCTCGGAGAGTTCACAAGCAGCCTTTGTTTCTCCCTGGGTATTCAGCACGGAAAGAAGCAGCGTTTTGGCCTCTATGAGTTTCTTTGGCGTAGCCTCAGGCGAGGCCGTCAGCAGTTGTTCCAGCTGATCCCCTATTTTTGCGAAAACCGGAGCCTTCTCCCCCAGTTTCTTCAATGCGGGAAGATGCTTCTTGATTCGAGGGTCCTCCGCAGCCAGGCGACTTCCCGCAGCAAAGAGTCTTGTCAGTTCGTCGTTTAGTTCATTTAAAATCGGTATTGCCATGTTTACCTCCAGTAGCGGCACTGCCGCACTTAATATGTAAATTTAATGATCCTGTCCCTTGTAACAAAGGCCATGGGATGTGCCGACAGGACACCGCTTTCAATGTCCATATGGAACAAAAGGAGCATTGCCTGATCTCTAGTCTCCTCTGCTGTCAGACTATTCATCAAGTAGAGAAAGCTTTCTGAAAAATAGCCGCTATCCTTTAGTAAGATGCTGTTTCCGCTTTCGTCCAGCAAAGCAAACTCTAGGGCTTGATCCTTGCACTTTTTAAGTTCTTTAAAACGAAGCAGGACGACAGGGTTGCGACCTAAGATAAGGTTTTTGAGCTGATTCTTAACCGTCTTAATCACTTCTGGAAAATTACTTTGAGCGAAGGCAAGGATTTGTTCAAGCTGTTGGTCAGCAAGAGGGGAGAAGCTGACTGTATTCCAACGGACACGGGGGTTTAAGGAGAGACTGGGGTATATAAACAATTCCCTGACCTCCAGCAAGCTACTACAGGAGTCTTCCTCTTTGATGTGCTTAAGAGCTTTGAAGGGTCTGTAATTTCTGGTCTTGTAGATTTTACCGGAGGATAGACTGATATAAAAGCCTTCATCCACAAACTGCTTCTTATCCTCCTCCTTCAATACATGAAAGGCAAGTTGAACCAGCTGCACATTTTCTTCCAACAGTCCGTACTGCCCCAACTCCTCTAGCTTCCAGGGGTAGCCGATCCGTTCTTCTATTTCTGATTCGGTGTCCATCTTTTCTGGGTTTTCCTTTTTTTCCTCCAAGTACTGAATGCTCTTAGTGATGAGGCTGCTGAGTTCGCAAATTTTGTCAGCTATCATCGCGTGAGCTTCTGTGCCTTCTGAGTGCAAAAGCTCCAGCAGGGCATAAAGTTCATTTTGAATGCCAGAGATAAAATAACTATCCAGCTGCTTGATAATCTGGGAAAAATCCTTAACGGCCTTTGCGTCCACACCGGCCGCTCCGGTCAAAACGATGTTAAGGATCAATTTTTCGGCTTCGGCTAAGCCGTTTAATTGGGATTCAATTTTCTTGACCGCTGATTTTTTCCAAGCTGCGGTTTTTGGCTTTTGTTCTTTGTCTTTCGTGGGCGCTTCTGCTTTTTCTAATGCCTTCTCTTCCTTTACTTTGGCACGCTTTTCCTTATTCTCTCTCTTTTGTAGGATCTCCTCCGGCACAGCACCGATGGTAAAAGTTGCTCCCTCGACATAGGCTGTCAGCAGTCCAAGGACATGCTTGCAAGGAATCTGCCGAGAGGGACAGGTACAACGATAAACTGGAGCGGCTTCATCTAAAAAATCGGCGGAACAGGAGTAGGGTGTTCTACCACTACCCAAGCATTCACCATAAATCAGATTCTTCTCTTCGTTCACTGATAAATGGGAAAAGCTCTTCTTCTTATACAAGTCAGCTCCGTTCTTAATGGCTGCGGCATTTTGCCCAACCGACAGGATCAATTCTTTTGTTATGTTCATAGTACCTCGACCTTATTAAATTTTTTGAGATAAGCTGTTACTGCGACTACATTTCTAACTGCTTTCCAATTACTTTGTGGCGAAATAATTTACCGTGCGTGAATTGCCCTCTTTATGAAGTACTCCGCTCTTTACC
>CAZSXS010000078.1:133-17445 GCA_964611385.1 uncultured Defluviitaleaceae bacterium | reverse complement strand
AACTCCTTGTCGCCCCACGGTTTTAGAAAGACCCGAAAAAAGGGTTCCCTGCCCCTTCTCCCAAGGTTTTATTTTTTAAATTCATAAGGGGTCTCTTGGTATACGTAGTAGTTTAGCCAGTTGCTGTATAAAAGATTGGCGTGAGAGCGCCAGTTTACGACGGGCTCCTTGCTGGGATCGTTGCTTGCAAAATAGTTTTTGGGGACTTGGATGGGGAGGCCTTTGCTCAGATCGCGAAGGTATTCGCCCTTTAGAGTGTCGGGGTCGTATTCGGAGTGGCCTGTGACAAAAATTTGATGCCCATCCTTTGAGGCTGCTAGGTAAACGCCTGCTTCCTCTGAGGTGGAAAGGAGGTCCAAAGAGGAATTGGCGGCTATGTCCGCTGCCCGGATCTCCGTGTGACGGGAATGCGGGGCGTAGAAGACATCGTCAAAGCCTCGGAGTAGGTTCACATTGTCGTTTTTTGTGTGGGGGAAGATGCCAAACATTTTTTCCGGCAAGGGGTGCTTGGGGATCCCGTAGTGGTAGTACAGCCCTGCTTGAGCTGCCCAACAAATATGAAAGGTGGAGGTTACGTTGGTTTTGCTCCACTCAAAAACCTCGCATAGCTCCTTCCAGTAGCCTACTTCCTCAAAGTTATAATTTTCTACCGGTGCGCCGGTTATAATCATTCCGTCGAAAAATTCTTCCCTGATGTCAGAAAAGACATTGTAAAACTGTGCCAGGTACTCCGATGAGGTGTTTTTGGCCACGTGACTCTCCATGTGCGCCAGCTTGATTTCGATCTGCAAGGGCGTATTGCCCAAAAGCCTCAAAAGCTGTAGCTCCGTCTCTTGCTTTAACGGCATCAGATTGAAAATAACGATCCGCAAAGGCCGAATGTCCTGATGAAAAGCCCGGCTTTCACCAATGACAAAGATTCTTTCTTGCTTCAAAGTTTCTGTGATGGGAAGATTGTCGGGTATTTTTATTGGCATAAATGACTGCTCCTTATCTTTAACTCACTTATTCAGCACATCCCTCACAAACGCCATAGAGCATCAGCTTATAACCCGAGATCTGGGCCTTGCAGCCTTCGGGTAGAAGGCTCTGAATATTTACTGAGGCGTTGATGTCGTAGACGCGCCCGCATTTTTCGCAAAACATGTGCTCGTGCTCGTCCGTTCGAAAATCAAAGCGGTCTCCGTAGCCGGGAACGGCGATCTTTCGAATCTTGCCCATTTCGGCAAAGCTGTTTAAGTTTCGGTACACGGTACCAAGACTCAGACGCTCATAGTACTTTTTTAGTGAACCATATATTTCATCCGCAGTCGGGTGATTCTGGAGGGTAAAGACCGCTTCCAGAATTACCTCTTTTTGTTTAGTATTCTTCATATACTCACCTTAAAATTATTATTCCGACAAGGGCAAGGAGAAGCTAAAGCAGGCACCTTCTCCAAGCTTACTGTCAAGGTCAATGCTTTGACCGTGTGCCTTGATAAACTCCTTGACGATGGAAAGGCCAAGACCGCTGCCCCGTTTGTCTTTACCTCGAGAACTGTCTACCTTATAAAAGCGCTCGAAAATTCGTTTCTGTTCCTCTGGCGAAATACCGTCTCCGTTGTCGCTGACAGCAATCTTAACCATGCCGTTGATGATAGAAGTCTCAATGCCGATTTTGCCTCCGCTATGGGTAAACTTCACCGCATTGTCTATCAAATTATAGAGCACCCTCTGTATCTTATCATAATCCGCCTTGATATGGGTAGTTTCCTGTGCCAGTCGCAACTCAGTTTCAATGGCTTTGTCCTTCACGCGTTTTTCAAAGTTGGGCATGGTTGCTCGGATCAGGGCGTTGATGTCAAAGTTTGTGATGTTCAAATCTATCTTTAAGGCCTCCAGCTTGTTTAAGTCCAACAAGTCGTTGGCGAGCTTGGAGAGTCTGTCGGTTTCGTCCAGAACAATGTTAATGTAGTAATCCTGTTTTTCTGGGGGCACAGTGCCGTCCGATATGGCCTGCAAGAAGCCCTTCATGGAGGTCAGAGGGGAACGGAGGTCATGGGAGATATTAGCGATAAATTCACGGCGCTGCTCCTCCTGCTTATGAAGGCTTTCAGCCATATTATTAAAGCTTTCAGCCAGTTGACCGATTTCATCCACCGATTTCAAGTCGATTCTTTTTTCGAAATTTCCGTTGGCTATAATTTTGGCCGCCGCATTCATCTGACGCAGAGGCTTACTGATACTTTTAGAAGAAATGTAAATCAAAACAAAACTGATGATGGCAGAGACCAACAGGCAAAGCAAAATAATAGAGACAGCCTCTCGAATGGTCTTCTTCAGCTCAGGAATGGATGAATTCATAAAGATGGCGCCTACGGCTTCGTCACGGATCATAATAGGGTAGCCCACTGTCAGCACCTGCTCGGCAAAGACTCCACCAAGCTTCCCAGTGGTAGTAATAGTTTCGCCTTCCTTTAACTTTTCTATGTCTTCTGTAGAAAGGATGGTTTTCAGGTTTAAATTCTCAGCAATTTTTATATCAATATCTGTGGTGGTATACATCACAGACAGGTCGAAATCTGTAATCAACAAACTTGCATCTAAGTACTCTTTTAATATTTCAATTTCGCGGTTAATCTGGTTCAGGCTGATGGCACCATAATACCACCCATTGGCCGTAGCCGCCTGCATATAGAGCTGTGCAATCTTTTCGCCCTGACCGATCAGGACATTTTCCTTCTGAGTGGTAAAATACCCGCTCATGACCTGGGAGAGGATCAGCCCCAGCAAAAGAAAGCTTACGGACAGGGCTGTCAAGTAGACAATGAGCTGCTTTTTAAAAATGGTATTAAAAAACGAATTCAACATAACACAAACATACCCTTAAATTTCAAATTTATACCCAACACCCCAGACGGTTTTAATAGACCAAACATCCTCCAAGGACATTTTCTCCCGCAAGCGTTTAATATGAACGTCAACGGTACGCGAATCGCCGAAAAAGTCATAGCCCCAAATTCGTTCGAGTAGTTGCTCACGGGTAAAGACCTGGTTCGGGTGGGCAGCAAAGAAGGCCAGCAGTTCAAACTCCTTAGGGGGGAGGACGAGTTCCTTTCCATGGTAGGTAGCCGTATAACTGGACTGGGAGATCGTCAAGTTGGGGAAGATGATGGGTTTAGCACTTGCATCTTCCTTCTTTTCATAGCGGCGCAGGACGGCTTTCGCTCTAGCCACCAGCTCCTTCGGTTCAAAGGGTTTCACGATATAATCATCGGCCCCCAGCTCCAAGCCCAGGACAAGGTCAAAGGTTTCGCCTTTGGCGGTGAGCATAATGATGGGCACAGCGCACATTTTTCTAATCTCTTGGCAGACCTGGTATCCATCCTTTTCCGGAAGCATCAAATCCAAGATGACCAAGTGCGGTGCATAATTCACAAACTCCTCGACAGCCTTCCGTCCATTATTGACCTGTCTCGTTTCATAGCCCTCTTTCGTCAAATACAAGGACACAAGCTCCGCAATATGCGGGTCATCGTCCACAATCAAAACCTTCATAAAACCTCCTTAAAAGATGAAGTTCTTGGGAAAAGGGGAGGAAAAACCTTTTTTTGACGCAGGAAAAAAAGGTTTTTCCTCCCCTTTTCCCCAAGGTCTTTCCCTTTACTCCTTAAACTCCACAATCGTTACGCCGTTCTCGCCTTCTCCAAATTGTCCCAAACGGTAGCTTTTGATGTGGGGATGGTTTTTGAGGTTGCTGTGGATGGCCGAACGTAAGGCGCCTGTGCCTTTTCCGTGTATGAGAGTCACTTTTCCTAAGCCGGATAGGTAGGCGTCGTCTAGATATTTTTCTGTAGCTTGTAACGCTTCGTCTACCAGCTGCCCGCGTAAGTCAAGCTCTGTGCTGATGCTTGCACTCTTTCCGGCTTTGACGCTTGTTCCTTGTCGGATAACCTTGGGGGTGGGATTGTCTTTTTGCTCGTCTAGGCTGAGGTTGGATATGTGTACCTTGACCTTCATGATACCGGCTTGTACAGTCAACTCGCCGTTAGCGTCCGGTAGCGTAATAACATTGGCCCTTTGGTTGAGGGAGTGAACGTATACTGCCGTGCCTAGACGTAGGACCTTGGGGATGGGGCGCAGAATCTTCTTTTCTTCGCTATGCTTGCTTAGCTCCGTTTCTAGGGTGCTGATCTTTTCTCGAGCCTTCTGCCGCACATCGTTGGCTGCTTCTAAACCCTTTTTCTGTAAATCCTTGATCATCTCGTCCACTGTCTCTTTGGCGTTGTATAGAAGCTCACGGGCTTCTTCCTTGGCGGCGGTCAGGATTTTTTCTTTTTGTAACTTGAATTTTTCACGCTCTGCTTCCAGAGCCGCTTTCAACCTGTCGATTTCCTTGCGCCCTTGCTCTGCCCGCTCTTTTTCCAGCTGGGCTGTTTTCTTGTTCATTTCCAGGTCGGAAATAACATCCTCCAAACGGATGTCTTCTCGGCTGATGATTTCTTTCGCCTCGTCAATGATGGCTTCTGGTAGGCCTAGCTTTCTGGAGATGGCAAAGGCGTTGCTCTTGCCTGGTATGCCGATCAGTAGCTTATAGGTGGGTCGAAGCGTCTCCACGTCAAACTCACAGGAGGCGTTTTCCACGCCTGGGGTGGATAGAGCAAAGATTTTCAGCTCACTGTAGTGGGTGGTGACTGCTGTTCGGATGCTCCGCCCATGTAGGTATTCCAGGATGGATATGGCTAAAGCTGCTCCTTCCGTGGGGTCGGTTCCGGCTCCAAGCTCATCCAACAGTACCAAGGAATTGTCTGTCACCTGGCTGAGTATACGCACAATGTTGGTCATGTGGGAGGAGAAGGTGCTTAGGCTCTGTTCGATGCTCTGCTCGTCTCCAATATCGGCAAAAACTTCGTCAAAGACGGCCAACTCTGAATGCTCCGCTGCCGAAATATGCAATCCGGACTGCCCCATCAAGGTGAACAAGCCCAAGGTTTTGAGGGAAACAGTCTTGCCACCAGTGTTGGGTCCAGTGATCAGCAGTGTGTCAAAGTCCGCTCCCAAGTATATGTCTGTTGGTACGACTTTATCTTTGTCCAGAAGAGGGTGTCGGGCTTTTTTGAGGTTGATGTAGCCCTTGGTGTTGAAGTCCGGTTCGTTTGCCATCATGGAGAGGGAAAGCTCTCCTTTTGCAAAAATAAAGTCAAGCTCCGACAAGACTTGATAGTCCAGATTCAGTGCTTCGCAATGCGTGGCTACCATAGCAGAGAGTCTTTGGAGAATACGCTCAATTTCTAGCTTTTCTTCCAAATGCAGCTCCCGAATCCGATTGTTTAACTGTACCACTGCCATAGGCTCAATGAAGAGCGTTGCACCGGAAGAACTTTGGTCGTGAACCATGCCCGGAAAACTGGAGCGTGAATCGTATTTGACCGGAACGCAGTAGCGGTCATTACGAATGGTGATCACAGCGTCTTGGAGCATGGTCTTGTAATTCTGGGAGTGGATGATGCTGTTCAATTGCTCGCGAATGCGGTCGTTGGAAATTTTAATGTTTCTTCGGATGGAGGTCAACTCAGCGGAGGCCTCATCTGCAACCTCCTGCCCGATAAAGGTTCTACTGATTGCCCGTTCCAATTCCTCCACAGCCTTAATCAGCTCAAAACGCTCCTCTAACAAAGGAAAGGGCTGCTTAGCGCTGTACGACAAGACTTTGCGGACGACATATAAAAAGTCGCCCACTGCAATCAGCTCGTCAATGGATAACACACCGCCTACCTCTGCTCGTTCACAAGAGGCCTTGATATCCCGTATCCCCCCCAAGGGCAAACTCCCTCTCTGGAGGATCAACCCTGAGGCTTCTGTGGTCTCCTTCTGGGCTCGTTCAATGTCCCTGTAACTCTTCATGGGAACCAATAAGCTGCAAAGCCGCTTCCCTTCTGGAGAAGCCGCCTTGGCAGCAAGACGTTCGAGGATTTTATGGTATTCCAGCGTGTTGAGCGCTTTGGGATTCATGGTGGGCTTGGGGGTGTTTGTAATTGTGTTGGTGTTGTTTATATTTGTGTCCATATTTTATCCTTCACTAATCATAAAATGATAAAAAATAGTTCTCTCAAAATTCTAGCATGCTCTCATCACCTCCCCATTCCCGGCTTTTTTGAAAGGTGAGGGATGGGGGTGTGGGGGGAAGGGAGAGGAAAACTTTTTTCGCCGTTTGAAAAAAGTTTTCCTCTCCCTTCCCCCACGGTCTCAAGCTCTTAAGGTTTTAAAAAAATCTTGCATTTATTTGTGAATTGGAGTAGACTGCTTTTATCTTTATTGTAAGGAGGCTCCTATGCAGCTAACGGTCAGTAGTATTTATTCTGAAATCATGGCGGATGTTCTTTCCAGTATTCAGTCCAGAACTTCGGTTCCTCTGAATGGGTTCTCTGCTTCAAGGAATACGAGTGCAAGTGCCGCAGGCACTGCCAATTCTTCCGCTGCAAAAAGCTTTAACGATACTTTGGGTAAGGCCCTAAACGACTACCTGAACCAAGGAAACTCAGCCCTCATTACACCCAACAGTAACCCCGCCAGTTACACCGGTTCCAGTGCTATGGGCTTTTCTGCCCTAAAAAGTGCCTCGAGTAGCCTTGGAACAAACCAAACAATCTCTGCCGCTATAGAAGAAGCCGTTCAAAAGGCCTCGAATAAGTATGGCGTTGAAGAAAGCTTGATTAAAGCTATTATTAAGCAGGAAAGTAATTTTAATCCCTATGCCGTCTCCAGTGCTGGGGCCTCCGGCCTGATGCAGCTGATGCCCGGTACGGCAAAGGCCCTTTCGGTTGAAAATCGCTTTGATATTGAGGAAAATGTTGACGGTGGTACCCGGTATATCAGCGATATGCTGAACCGCTATAATGGCAATATCTCTCTCGCCTTGGCGGCCTATAATGCTGGCCCAGGTAACGTGGATAAGTACGAGGGCATCCCGCCTTTTGCGGAGACAAAGAATTATGTTCCGAAGGTGCTGAATTATAAGGAAAAGTATATGGTGGAGCAGTATGCTGCCTCTTCCAAGAAGTAGGGTCGCTACATTTTCTTGTGAACCATAAAGCTGTAAAACTTTGGCCCGCCCACAATAATGTGATCAATCAGATCAATTTCAACAGCCTTAAAGGCTTCCTTTAAGGCTGTTGTCGCGTTAATGTCGGCTTTTGAGGGGCTGATGTCTCCGCTGGGATGGTTGTGAGCAATGATCACTTTGACAGCGCCAACCTTCAAAGCGGCATCAATAAACTTTCTAGGGTAAAGAGGGGTTTCCACATAGTTGCCCTCGCTCATAACTTCTGTGTGAATGACGCAGTGCTGTGTGTTCAGACAGATGATGTAGAGGGTTTCTACCAGTTTGTCCAGAAAAAGCTTTGTAATGTACTCCCCCGCTTTGTTTGTGGAGTCCAGCATCACCTTTTCGCCCCATTTTTTGATGCTGTAGAGCTTGGAAAGAGAGGGGATCATAGAGATTAAAACTGCTGTGCTTTCACTGATGTTACATCGCTTGACCAGATCCAGTGGGTGTGCATCAAATAATAAAGAAATATTGCCATATTCTTTGATCAGTCTGTGTGCAAGCTCGTTGGTATCCCGCATGGGAATGCAATAAAACAATAATAGTTCTAAAACCTGATGATCTTCAAAATTATCCAGACCATGGTCAATATAGCGTTTTCGAATCCGTTCTCTGTGTCCCGAATGTATATTTGGGTCTTTTTTTTTGGGCATATCTTCCTCCGCTGTATATTCGAATGCCGCCACGCATAGTACGTGACGGCTTGAGGATTTGGCTGTGACGATAAAAAGGCCCCTTACTCAGTATCTTGCAACTCTAAGGGTAATAAATTCATCAGCTTGCCTTCATGGATTCGCTTTAACAGCAAATCCAAGGTACTGATGGCTTTTTTAAAAATAGAAAGATCAATTAAATTTGCCTCATAAGCCTGTAGAAGCTCGTCAAGGTCTAAGACCTTGTAGCTTCCGTCACTAAAAATGATGACATCAGCTAAATAGTCAACAAAAGTATAGGAATGGCTCTCCGGGTCATAGATACACGCTCCTATATCACAATAAAGATATCCAAGCGGGGTATCGCCCTTGAAGAAACGGCTGATACGAAATCCTTGATTAAAATAGATGCAAGAATAACCTCTGGTGAACTCCCCCTTACTTCGGAGGGTATTCCAGCGGGTCAGAAGAATTTCCTCCCCCTGTTCTGTTCCTAGGCGAAGGATCTCATCGTTTTTCAGAGCCACAGTTTCAAATGGAATGAATCTCTTTCGATAAAGCTTTGCTGTACTCATGCGTCCTCCAAAACCGGTTTCGGTTTCTGAACCAACCATAGTTTGAACCAACCAGACAGTTGCCTTCTGCCTGCTGAGCTGTCTATTCAATTGTTCAGCTGCCGATTCAAATGTTCAACTGCCTATTGAAGTTGATTTTCCAAGGTTTCCACAACATGCTTTAACACTTTTATTCTTGCATACTTCTTATTGTTGGACTCAACAATCACCCAGGGGGCAATCTTGGTATTGGTCATGGTCAGCATTTCTTCCACGGCCTCTTCATATTGCTCCCATTTTTCGCGGTTTCTCCAGTCCTCGTCGTTGATTTTATGTTGCTTGAGGGGATTTTCCATACGGGCGTTAAATCGCTTTAACTGCTCGTCCTGGTCAATTTGCAACCAGAATTTCAAGATAATAACACCATGATGAAACAAGTGGGACTCGCAGTCATTAATTTCGGAGTAGGCCCTTTGCCATTCGCCGGTGGTACAGAAACCTTCGATCCGTTCCACCATAACCCGTCCATACCAGGAGCGGTCAAAGATAGCAATGTGCCCGTCCTTTGGAAACTTATTATAAAAGCGCCAAAGGTAATGATGACTCAGCTCCTCCTTGGAAGGGGCAGCAACGGGGATGACCTCATAGCCTCTGGGATCCAGGCGTTCTGTTAGGCGTTTAATGTTCCCGCCCTTGCCCGCAGCATCCCAGCCTTCATAAACAAGGATTACCGGTCTCCGCTTTTCGTAGAGTTTGTAACAAAGCTTTCGGGCCTTTTCCTGGTAATATTCTAGTTCCTTTTCGTATTTTTCGCTGCTAATTTCACAGTTGGGATTGATTTTTTTCAAAAAGCCAGTGGGTTTATAACTACGTAGTTCAGTGGGTGAAGGTACTGCGGGACTTTGACGATTTTTGATTTCGACTTCTATTTTTTCGATGATGGTTTTGTACATGGTGATGGTAGCTGAGCGTTTGTCCTTCGCATTGATTTGCGTCCATTCACAGTTTGAATCGGTTTTACGAATCATTTGCTGATACTCTTTCAGCTTCTTTTCATAGTTTCTGTTTTGTTCCCAGTCACCTTCGTTTACACGCCAGCGGGTCTCCTCATTCCGTTCCAACTGTTTGAAACGCTCACGTTGTTCCTCCTTACTAATATGTAGAAAGAACTTAATAATCAGGTTGCCGTCATCCAGGAGATTTTTTTCAAAGGCGTTCACATCATAGTAAAAATTTGCTTTTTCACGGCTACTCAAGTTATAAAGCCCTCCGGATTGTCCGATGCTGTACCAGCTTTTATCGAAAATGGCAATCCGACCCTTAGCCGGTGTTTTGGTCCAAAAGCCGCATAAAAATGGACGCAACTGAGCATCCTCATACACTTTTGCCATGGTATAAACCGTAAAGGTTCGAGGGTCCAAGGGGTAAACCAGCTTGCCAATCAAAGAACCCTTGCCTGATGCCGAAAAGCCTTCAAAGGTAATGATGACAGGAATATTCATTTGACACACTTTTTGCTGCAATTCAACAAGCTTGTTCTGCAAAATCTTCAATTGTTTTTTATAAGCGTCCTTGCTACTGTTTTTCTTTGGTACAGTGCTTTCTAGCATGGTTTCCTCCAAACAGCCAATGGCTGTTTCAACCGCCCACCTTTCATGAAAGTTGAAGTGAGAGTCCGCTATCCATGGCTATCGTATTTTCGTATAAGGGTAGGTATTCTTTCACAGAATGAAATTTATTATATCATGAGTCCGGGCTTTTGCAAATTTTTTTAGTAAATTTCAGACTGGGATTTCGTGCTCATGAATAAAAAAAGAAGGGTTGTTGTCAAAATAAAATTTCATTGTCACAAAACGCGAATGAGAATTGTTATAGGGGTACAATGCATTGAGAATCAAAAAGAGGAGTGGCAACGTGAGTGAAACCGAAAAAACCGATTTGTCCAGCGGAGAGTTTGAGCTTGACGAAATGATGCGCCTATACAGCGATAAACTTCTCCGCTATGCGACCACCATTTTATGCAACCACCAAGACGCTGAGGATGTAGTACAGGAAGTTTTCATCTCCGCTTATCAAAAGCAAACAAGCTTTGACGGCAAAAACTGTTCTGCATGGCTTTACAAAATCACCTATCACCGATGTTTAAATGCCCTGAAAAAGCGAAACTTCTTTCGTTTTTCGGAACTTAAAGCAGATGTTGCGTCAAACCCAAGCGACGAGGGATTCAGCGAAAAGACACTGCAAGTACTAAAACGTCTCAGCCCAAAAGATCGAGCGGTGATTTACGGTCGGGTGATGGAGGAAATGAGCTATGATGCGCTTTCTGAGCTTATGGGCAGCACACCCGTAGCACTGCGCAAACAATATGAACGCGCAAAAAAGAAGTTGTCCGGCTATTTAACTGTCAGCAACACGAGAAAGGAATTGATCTATGAATAAATTGGATTACGACGAGCAGAGCATCAAGCAGGCTATTTCGCAAATCAGTGTAAACACCGCAGCGCTTGAAAAACGTGTGAGAAACAGCATTCGAGCCGGGGCGGAGACAGGATCACGCCCAATTGTTCGCAGGCGGTTACGCTGGTCAGCGGTTCTCGTTGCGGCACTGTCACTTATGTTGATTTCTACCGTAGCGATGGCAGCGGCTATCGGAAAGTTCGATTGGTTTATCGAACAGTTTCACCCGAACTACAGCCAAATTGTTGAGCCGGTGGAGAAGTCCTGCGAGAACCAGGGCATCAGGATGGAGGTCATCGGCGCACAGAAATATGGGAACCAGGCGATTGCCTATCTTTCTCTGCAAGATGTGAGCGGCCAAAATCGCTTGACCGAGCGTACCGAGTTTTTGGACGGATTTAGCGCAAAGATGAGCTACAGTAAAGATGGCACGCGTGCCCTAAGTACGCGTAGAAAGATGATCTTTTTTGACGAAGCGAGCAATACGGCCTACTACGAAATCATTATGACCGCTGACGCAGATTCTCCATTGACAGACCCACTCACACTGGGCAGTTTTCTGATTTTCTTCGACCGAACCACCTATGAAGATGAGCCAGTTGTGCTTTCTCTTTCAGACTTGAAGGAGGCAGATACGGTCACCGTGCAAAAAAACCGAATATGGGGATGGGGCAGCAATTCAGCGAATATAGATAGCCTGCCCAATCAATCAGTGTTTCTTGCGCCCGGAAAATTGGCAGACATGCCAAGTGGCGCCATGGATCAATGGATATCCAATATCGGCTTAATCAATGGCGAACTGCATGTGCAAGTCGCGAGAGTTTTTAATCAAGAGTTCGGGAGTAACGACCCGTCTCTTAGTCTGAAAAAATCAGATGGTGATCTGACAGCAAATCGTTACGCAGTTTATTTTCTTGCCGACGAAAATGGTCGTTTCTTAGATAAGTCTTCTTCCAACGCATCTTATAAATACAGCGAGTTCATTTTCCCCTTGGATGATGTCATACTCCAAGACACCACTCTGTACTATAATGGATCGGTCTCTTCCGGGGTACAAGGCCAGTGGTGGGTGACATCAGAACTCAGCAACACCGAAAATCAAATGCGTATTTTAGATAACAATATCTCGGTTGACAAGCACCTTTTTACCTATTTGAACATCAGCCCGCTTGGACTTCAGGTTATTGGTAGTTATGAAAGTGAAAACTGCATGGCAAGCGAAATGACATTGGCCTTTGAGACTACAAGCGGAGAAGTCGTATTGAGTGGTGGCGGCGGAAGTTTCAATTCTAAAAGTAAAACCTTTTGTTTGAGTTGGGATACCCCAGCTCCAGTTGATACCGCAAACATCACCGCTGTTATTATTAACGGAACACGCATTGAAATGAAATAGAATCAAGCAGCGTGCGTTCCGACAGCTTCATATACAAAGGGCGGCAGTATCGAACTGCCGCCCTTTAACTAATGTGCCTCTGTTTAAACTTAAGAAAGAATCATTGAAAGTCAGTTTACATCAACCTTTTTTAATAGTACCATGTAGAATCAATACAAACTTCAGAAAGTTCTAACTGCCGACATAAAAATGCTGCTTAACAATGCTCTCTATTGAAATCTCTTTAATTTCAATATCTTTGATTTCAGTAAATGTATGTACTAGACTAATAATAGCGACAGGTGAGGTAAGCTTTACATTAAATTCCATTATCAAGTAATTGTCAGTAAACTCTTTTAGTACCAAAGCCTGATTACAGTTCAAACTTTCGATCAAAGGCTCGGGCACATGATGAACGTAGAGTTTTATAGTCTTTGTTTGGGTGAACCGGTCCTTTATGTCATTCTTAGAACCATCCCAAACGATGTTTCCCTTGTCTAAGATGATGATTCTGGAACAAATGTCCTCAATATCTTGAAAGTCGTGAGAGGTTAAAAACACTGTCGTCTTTTTCTCTCTGTTCAAGCGATTAATAAACAATCGAATACTTTCTTTAGCGTGTACATCTAAGCCTATAGTCGGTTCATCTAAAAAAATAATTTTCGGATTATAGAGCATAATGGAACCGATTTCACATCTCATTTTTTGCCCCAGTGATAATTGTCTCGGAGAAAACTTTAATAGCTCACCTATTTCTAAGGCTTCCACGCAAGTCTGAAGATTTTTCTTGAATTGAGTGTCCTCAACCTCATATATCTTTTGCAACAGCTTATAAGATTCGATAATGGGTACATCCCACCATAACTGAGAGCGCTGGCCAAAAACAACACCAATTTTCTGGTTGTTTTTTATTCTGTTGTTATGTGGCACTATATTATCAATGAGCAATTCTCCTGATGTTGGTGTCAAAATTCCGGACAACATTTTTATTGTTGTTGATTTTCCGCTTCCGTTCGCACCTATGTATCCGACGGCTTCTTGCTCTTCAACCTCAAAGGATATATCATTAACAGCAACCTTAATTTCATATTTTGATTGAAATAAATTCTTTATTGCACCTTTTAAGCCCTTTTCCATCACAGTTCTTTTATACTCTTTTCGGAGATTATTCACATGTATCAGCGGCATCGTTACTGCTGTCAAAACCCTTTAAAACAAAATGATTCTGACATACTCCTTTCACTTTAAATATTTAAAATCAAGAGCCGGTACTATTATAGCTTTTTATTCCATTTTCCCATATCTTTACTGCTATCAACCATAAGAAGAGGCATACGATAAAGGGCAAAAACCACAATGAAGAGGGTTCCTTCTCTAAAAACAAACTAATTGGATAATAGTTAACAAATGTAAAAGGAATTACCCAAGTTAATAAAATTCTTATCAATTTTGGGAAGACAGTAACAGGAAACTTTATGAATTCATAAAAGTTTAGCATTAAAAGAGCTATATCCTGCCCGCCAACTAGCCAAAAGGGCACACAATTAGCAATAAGGAATAGAGCGGCTACGATTAGAGCACCACAAATTAAGTATGAAAGTAGAGCAAGTATATTCAAAACGGAAAGATGCAGTTGAAGCTTTAGTAAACAAAAAATAAAAGTAATCAATGAAAAAAATAAATTTCCAAGACCGGCAGGCTCAATTCGATAAGATATTAGCTGAAGAAAAGGGGAAACAGGTCTGGTCAGAAACAGATCAAACTCACCATAGCGCACAATATAGCCAATTTGCCATACGCTGTCAAAGAACAACATACAAAGCGCCCGAGCACTTGCCATTGCTCCATAAAGTAAGCCGACTTCATAAAAACTCCAGCCTTTAATGGGCCCGGCCTTATCCACAATAACCAAAGCAGAGATCAAACCACAAACTTGCAATACAAACCATGAAATCCCGCCTAGTATGGATTCCCATTTATTGTGAGAGATTCGTATTAAATTCAAGCGCACGTATTCATTATAGAGGATTAGATTTCGCTTTATTCTTTTTAATCCTATAAATACAAAGGTCATAACCTCAGCCTCCTTGAATCGTAATTCTTTTAATTGAGATATGATAAAAAGCATTTGCTAGAAAAGCTAAAATTACAATCCAGAGGAACTGGGTTATGAAATTACTTACAATTTCCTCGGTATTTATGATACCAACATAAATACTGGCAGGCACGGAAACAATATACTTAAATGGCATAAGATCAACAATCCTCTTCATCCAATCTGGTAAAAAGTATAAAGGCACAAGCGTGCCTGATAAAAATGAAAGCAAAGCCTGTTTGATGGTTCGAATCCCATACTTATTTAAAGTATAAAAGCTAATTAAACCGATAATAAATTCAATATAAAACAGTATAAAAAATCCAGTTACAAGACTGAAAGCAAATAGCAAAAAATGCAATAGACTTATGGGTAATTGGAAGCCAAACACAAAGAAGGATATAGCAAAAATAAATGGCCACCTTAAAAGCATGATGGCAATAGAATCTCCAAGCTTATGTAACAGTAAATAAAGTTTATAATCCGCTGGTTTTAATAAATCAAAAATGATATTCCCATTATAGATATCAGAGGCTATTTTATTATCTACACTTGATAATGCAAACTGTAAAGAGATCGCTTGTGATAAAACTAAATAGGTGTTCATTTGCTTTAAAGAAATTCCTTCTATGATAGGCTTATCGGAATAAACCACTTGCCACAAAAAATACATCAGTAAAATTTGACAGATCGTTGCAAAAATGCCTAGGTATACCGCTTTGAGATAATAGATATTTCTTATGGTCGTTATGGATATCATTTGCTTCATTTTACCAATCGCTTTGATCCAATTCATTTTATGTTTCTGTATAATAGAAGTCATCTGCGAAGTCCTCTTTATTCAAATGGTGGATAAGATCAACATTCATTTTTACCATTTCCTTACATAACTTTGAGTCATGAGACAATTTACAGATACAAGAGGCAAGGTCTTCTACAGAATTAATGATAAATCCGTTTCTGCCATCCTCAACAAGCGTATTTACTCCGCTGGTTTGGGTTACAGCCGGTATCAGACCCTGTGACATTGCTTCCAATAAGGATAAGGATTTCCCCTCGACTAGTGATAAACTGATATACACATGCTTGTCATGCCAAAATTTATTCATATCAGCATGAATAATCATACCATGAAGGATCATCTTCCCTTCCAAATGATTCTCTTTTACAAACTCATTTAATTCTTCAAAACATTCGCCTTCACCTGCTACATGTAATTCATAAGCTACATTTTGCTTTTCCAATAAGTTTACCAAGTCCATTAACAAGTGACTTCTTTTATTGGATTTTTCAAGTCTGGCTGCAAAGGCTAACTTTAAGGTACTGCCGTATGTTTTTGAAACGATTGAAGAAAAATCAGCTTCTGGATATTGAACTTTTATCTTAATATCCTCTTTTCTATTCGGGATAAGCTGAACAGTCTTTTCATAGATCTCATCGCTGACAACAAAAAACGTATCAACAACTTCATTAAAGAGTACGGCATTCAAGTAATAAAACAAAAAATCGGAATGAAGAACGGAAATAACTTTGACCTTGTACCCGCAAATCTTTTTAAGATAATATAAAGCGTGCAAGGTATCAAAGCAGCCATTGTTTATAATCAAAGTAGGCTTTGCACTAATAATGATGTCTATTATGTTTTCCACATAAGAAAGGTTATGCTGATAGGGACCAATCAAATACGCATTTTCAACTGGTATATCATAAAATGATGGGGCAACATGCTTGTAAGAAGTTGTACTTCGCTCTGCAGCCAAAATCTTGGTATTTAGCTTTTTCTTTTTTAACTTATGATACAGATTAGCTGCCCATACTTCTGCGCCGCCCATGATAAAACCATTTTGCATATCAATGAAGGCTATGGGTTCTTTTGCCTCTACCATTTGCTTTTCCATTCTTAAAGGCTCAGCTTCATTAATCAATAGAACTATAAATTCCTGAATGCTGATACATTGAAACTCGAGCTTTGAGTTCATATCCGTTACCATACGGCAATAATTTGTAAAGTCGCCTAGACCTTTGCTGCAGACTACAATTTTAATTGAAGCATCTAGTTCGCTTTGAAGCGTCTCCTTAGGATGAATTTTTAAATCTGAATAAACGTTGCTGTTATATGCATTGCCCTCGAAGATGATGCATCTTGGGTTGATATTGTAAGGCCTAATTTGTTCTAAAACGTTTTCTATCTTTTCATGAAAACCAAATAAAATAAAATCAAAACTTAACTTCTTAAGTAAAAGCTTCATCTAAAGACCTCCTTTGATTACCAGTGACATACTCCCGCCGCCTAAGAGGCGGGGGCTTCTCGCTCAAGCGCAAGTATCAACGAGCTAACTCCGTGCGTCCCACGGTTGATGTTTCTTGGTTAGGCTATTGTCAAAATCCTAAGTCCTTCATTCTTTATGTTTATAGCCGCATTTTCATCCCGGTTCAATTTTAATGAATGCCCTGCAAGTCTCCTGGGATGAATGGGTTTATAAATTAAGAACCAACTTTACCCTCTATATTTAAGACTTGTTGAAACCTCTTATTCCTCTACTGTAACCCACCCATAAGCAACTTCCATTAGCATATCCCACGTTTTAGGACCAATTATCCCATCTACTTCAAGTCGCATATATTTTTGAAATGCTATAACAGAGTCTTTTGTTAAATTACCAAAACTACCATCAGTCTCAAGATTACTCGGTATGCCACTTTGGGCATAAAATTTACCAATTCTATTTAAACATTCTTGTACGAGCATAACATCATTGCCTCTTGCTCCAACTTTAATCAAAGTACCTGAAAACAACGGAAGCGTTGACATAATTGGCTTAGTGTCTTTGTCAAGCTCAAGACTGGACATGGTTTCTGTATTATCATCAAGATTCGGTTTAGATTCTATTTTATCATCAAGACTTGGTTTAGATTCTGTATTATTATCAAGCTTTGGTTTAGATTCCGTATTATTATCAAGACTTGGTTTAGATTCTATATTATTATTAAGATTTGGTTTAGATTCTATATTATTATTAAGATTTGGTTTAGATTCTATATTATTATTATTAAGATTTGGTTTAGATTCTATATTATTATTATTAAGATTTGGTTT
>CAZSXS010000077.1:0-18009 GCA_964611385.1 uncultured Defluviitaleaceae bacterium | reverse complement strand
GCCAAAACCCGACAGGTATTTACGTGTGGGGATATTGAGCTAAGCCCGTGGGGGGAGCAGGGAACAACTTTGTCAAACGCCGACAAAGTTTTTCCCTTCTCCCCCCACACCCCCTCATCCCTTTTCAAAAAGCCGGACATGGGAAAGGCGTTTTTATGAACAATTTTATGAAAACTAAGAGGTAACAAAATCATGAGAAAAATATTATTGGATTTTGCTGGAAGGCTTCTTCGGGTGGCTCTACTTGAAGACGGAGTGCTGAAACGCTTGATCGTTGAGGATTTGGAGAATCAGTCTCTGATTGGGAATGTGTATAACGGACTGGTCAAGAATGTCACGAAAAGCGGCTTTGCCTTTGTGGATATTGGGATCGGGAAGAATGCCTTCTTGCAGTTGGATGATAAACAGGCTGGGAAGGAAAAGGCTATCAAACAGGGCGATTCTATTACCGTTATCGTTCGAAAGGATAGTGCGGGTGATATGAGTCAAAAGTCTTGCAGACTGAGTACCCGGCTTGAAGATACAGAGCTTCCCCAAGCGGTTTTGGAAAAGGCTCCGTATATCAAAGCGCCTGCTTTGTTATATAAACCCTACTCCCCTGAGCTGAAGGTAATTCGCGAGCTTTGGCAGCCGGGGACACAGATTATTTCAAACAGACCCCTCTTCGACGGTGTTGCTACTGCTGGTGTTGCTTCTGTCGGCGTTACCTTTGGTAGTGATTCTTCCAGTAGTACTATTTCTGACGTTCCTGCTGATTTTTCTCTTGATTTTTCTGCCGATTGTTTGTGTCTTTACAGTGCTAAGTTACCTCTTTTTCAAGAATATTTTATCGAAACGGAAATTGACAAGCTGCTGTCGGCTAAGGTTTGGTTGAAGTCGGGCGGCTTTCTTTTGATTGAAGAAACGGAAACCTGCGTGGTAATTGACGTGAATACAGGAAAGGGCGTTAAGAAGGATTATGAAAGTACCATTTTGACGACCAACTTGGAGGCAGCTCAAGAGATCGCCAGGCAAGTTTGTCTGCGGAATCTGTCGGGCATGATCATTGTGGACTTCATTCCCATGAAAAACACCGCCAACAACCCTACGCAGCAGTTGAGTACTGCCTTGTCAAAGGCTTTAGAAAGCGACCCTTATAAATGCCGCATCATGGGCGTGACAAGTGCCGGACTCTTCCAGCTCACTCGGCAAAAGGTACGGGGTTCCCTGGCCAGCGTTTTACTAGGGCTCAGTACACGACCCTTTTCGCCGCTTTACCATGCCGGAAAGCTTTACAATCACCTTTGGGCAACACTTTCCAATACTATCTATCGAAATTTGCGGGTTACGGCTAGTGAAGCCATCTTGCAAGCTTTAAAAAGGGGGCCAACCCTTACGGAGCTGGAGAAGCGATTTGACGCAAAGATCAGCCTTTGCGTAGAAGAAGGAAATAAAGGAAGCATCGAAAATTTGACAAGCTCTCCGACGGGGACTATAATTCAAGACAGGAAAAATAGATAAGAAGTTTTCACATTGAGTCAGACTTACTTTGTGCAGCTGTGAAACCGCTAGGAACTGCTGAAAAGAAGCTGACTTGATACATATAAAGTCTTTTAAGCAAAATAGGAAATGGAGGAATCGAAAACAAATGAAGTACTTCACCAAGAAAAATTGTATCCTTGCGCTGTACTTAGGAACCCTCGTTGTGGGTTTTCTTTTTAAGCTTTCGTCTCTGTTTATTTTTCTTTTGTTTCTAGTTTACACCCTAGTTTTGGCCATTGTGTATTTCAACGCCCTCTTTGTCTATGCGGGGAATTATTTTATGGCCCGCGGCAAGATAGAGACGGCAAAGAAGATTTTCATGAAGGCCATCCAACGCAACACCATTTATCCTACTGCTTACTTAAATTATGGCATTATTCTGGTGCGGGAAGGCGATGGTGCTGAGGCTTTGAAGCACTTAGAGAAAGCCTTAACCTGTACCCCAAAGGTTTTGACAGAAAAAAATATTTACCTAACCATGGGCAGCTGCTATTGGGTTTTGGGAGAGATTGATAAGGCCATTGAGGTGCTGGAGGGAATGCGGACGCGCTATGAGTATGTGAATGCGCATGTCTTAATCACGCTTGGCTATATGTATCTTTTAAAAGGTCGCTATGAGGAGGCCATGGAAGCCACAGACAAAGCCATTGAGGATAGCCCCGACTTGGCTTCTGCCTGGGATAACAGGGGGCAGATTCACTATCAGATGGGGAATGCAGAGGCGGCCAAGGAAGCCTTTGAAAAGGCTGTGGACTTAAAGTTTAACCTGGTGGACAGTCACTATCATTTGGCCCTTATAGCCCTGGAGTCCGTCAACAAAGAAGCCGCCAAGGAGCATATTCACATGGCCAAAAAATGTGATATCTCATCCCTAAACACTGTAACCAGAGAACAGGTTGAGGAGTTGTGTACAAAGATTGAAAAGTAAAAAAACGCTGTTTACCCAAACCTTTTTATTGAGTGCCTTTACCTTCGGGGGCGGCTATGTTATCGTGCCGCTAATGAAAAAACGCTTTGTGGATGAACTGGGCTGGCTGGAGGAGCAGGAAATGCTGGACATCATCGCCTTGTCCCAGTCTGCCCCCGGTATCATCGCCATCAATGCCTCTATCCTTCTTGGATATAGGCTTTTTGGTGTTCTGGGTTCCTTCATTGCCATTTTTGCAACGGCTTTGCCTCCGCTGATGACGATATCTTTGGTTTCGGTCTTTTACAATGCCTTCAAGGACAATTTTTTTGTCAACACGCTATTAAAGGGCATGGGGGTTGGGGTATCTGCGGTTATTTTTGATGTGGTAATCAATATGACCAAGGGCATTAAAAAAGCCTTTGGCCTTCTTGTCTTATGCCTGGCTTTCTTTTCAGCAGTTTTTTTGAAGATTGACGTAATCATGATCCTTTTGGCCTCCGGGTTCATCGGATACCTGGTTCAATCAAGACAGCTAAAGTCAAGCGCGGCAAAGGACACAACTGAGCCGAACAGGGAGGATGAACGTGATGGCAAACAGTGAACAGCCTCTTAATAGAAGTATCAAATATCGTTTTAAGGAAATGACGATGATTTCAATTCCCATCGTCATTGAGCAAAGCTTTATGGTCCTCATGGGGATCATCAGCTCCGTCATGGTCGCCTCCAAAGGTGCCGTGGCCAGTTCGGCCGTCAATATTGTGGATTCCCTCTCCGTCTTTATCATGGCTCTGTTTTCCGCCTTGACGGTGGGGGGAACCATCGTGGTGGGTCAATATGTAGGGAAGAAGGATCATGAAAAAGCAACGGAAGCGGCTGCCCAGTCTGTTTTTTTAACACTGGTGATATCGCTGACGGTGTTTTTTATTTTATTGATTTTTCGTTATCCCATAATAAAAGCCATGCTCGGAAACTCCGACATGGCTCTTTATCAATCAACGATGGACTTCTTTTTTATCGTAAACTTTTCTTTTCCAGTGATGACGATGACGCAAAGTTGCTTTGCGATCCTTCGAGGCACAGGGGATACCAGAACACCCATGTTCATCAGTTTGATCATGAACATCATTAACGTTAGCTGCGGTTATGTATTGATTAACGGGATTGATGTGCATTTTTGGCTTTTTAATTTCAATACGCCATCCTATGGTGTGAAGGGTGCGGCTATGGCCCTCTTGCTGTGCCGTTCATTGGGCATGATTCTGGCCATATTCTGTATTATCCGCTTTTCAAAAATCATATCCTTTAAAAGTCTTTCTGTCTTCAAGCCCAATTTCGCCATGCAAAAGGTCATATTGAACCTTGGCGTGCCTACCAGCATTGAGTCCGGCTTATTTAACGGGGGCAAGCTCATTACTCAGACCTTTATCATTTCCATGGGAACTGCAGCACTCTTGGCCAACCTGGTGGGTAATGCCATCATCGGTTTTACCAATGTGCCTGGTTCATCCCTTTCCACTGCCCTTATGATTATCGTCAGCCAGCGGGTAGGCAAGGGGGAAAAAGAGGACATTCAGAAGACCATACATTTTGCCACGCTGTACGGTATGTTGGCGATGGGAACGCTTTGTCTTCTTAGTTTTCCCTTGGTGGAGACTATCATTCGACTTTACAAGGCAGATGCAGAGGCCGCGGTTTACATTCGGCAGCTACTTTACTCCGGATTTCTGATTTCGCCCCTGCTGTGGTCACCCTCCTTCATGACCCCTTCGGGTCTTCGGGCTGTGGGTGATGTGCGTTTCACTATGGTGGTTGCCATTTGCAGCATGTGGAGCTTTCGTATTTTTTCTGGGTACATACTGGGCATTGTTTTTCGGATGGGCATTTTTGGGGTATGGATCGGCATGTATATCGACTGGGTGGTTCGAGCGCTTTTCTTTAACTGGAGGGTACTGTCAAGGAAGTGGATGAAATTTACGGACAGTGTGGTAAAAGAAAGGTAAAATTTTGTAAAGTCATTTACAGTTTTTCAGAAATAGATAACACTACTTTAATGTCAAATAATTTCAGCTTACAAAAAATAAAACCAGGGGGATTCTATGAGAAAACAAACAAAGGTTATCCAAATAGGCAAGGAAAAAATTGGCGGCGGCAATGAAATCCTAATTCAATCCATGACAAACACAGACACCTGCAACATAGTATCCACGCTCACTCAGATCCGCGAGCTGCAAGAGGCAGGCTGTGATTTGGTACGGATTGCCATCAAGGACAGAGAGGCTGCCCTTTGTATATCTGAAATCAAAAAGCAAACGGAGGTTCCGCTGATCGCGGACATTCATTTTGATTATCGGCTAGCCCTTATGGCCATAGAGCAGGGCATAGACAAGCTTCGGATCAATCCAGGGAACATCGGGGAAGGTGTGCGGGAGGTAGCGCAAAGCGCCAAGCGGCACGGCATACCCATTCGTGTGGGCGTCAATTCCGGCTCCCTGGACAAAGACATCTTAGAAAAGCACGGGCGGGTCACAGCGGAAGGGCTGGTTGAGAGTGCCGAAAGGCAAGTAAAGCAGCTGGAGCAATTTGACTTTGAAGACATCGTTATCTCCATAAAGGACTCCAATGTGCGGCGCTGTGTAGAGGCCTATACAGAAATCGCCACCCGTTGCGACTATCCGCTACACATTGGCATCACTGAGGCGGGGACGCCACGTTCTGGTATTGTCAAGTCCTCCATTGGCATTGGGGCTTTATTATTAAATGGAATCGGGGACACCTTCCGGGTTTCACTGACGGCATCGCCCATTGAGGAAGTGATCATATCCAAGGAGATCCTAAAGGCGCTGGGTGTAAAAAAATACGGCATTGAAGTGATTGCCTGCCCCACCTGCGGACGGACGGAGATCGACCTAATCAAACTGGCGAATCAAGTAGAAGACAAGTGTCAATCCATCAAAAAAAATCTAACGATTGCCGTGATGGGCTGCGTAGTAAACGGCCCTGGAGAAGCACGAGAGGCCGATCTAGGCATTGCTGGAGGGCGAGGAGCGGGCATATTATTTAAAAAGGGCGTCAAGCTAAGGACAGTCAAAGAGGATGAGCTACTAACCGAGTTAATGAAAGAGATTGAGAGTTATTAGGAACGTCGGAATTGTATTGCAAGTAAAACAGGAAAGGATAATTAGTTATGGCAGTTACATCAACGCATATTGCGATAGCCGATAGAATCAATAGTATTTTGGGCGATGGCGTAATAAAAAATCTACCCTTGTTTTTCGGTGGGAACTTAGCACCTGACGCTGTACACGCAAAAAAGGATTATCAAAGAGCAGATAAAAAACACTCTCACTTGTGCGATGGGATACGTTCATACGGTTATGGATACCCGGAAATCGCGCAGTTGTTCAAGGACAGGGTGAACGAATTTATCGAAAAATATTACGTGACCGCCGGCGAAGATAAGGACTTATACTTTGGCTATATCGTCCATTTGCTTGTTGATGAATTTTATCTGCTTTCGGTTTATGAACGGCTCGAAAACCATTTTAAAACCAACGGGGCTAATCCCGACGAACCTGGGTTTCGTAAAAAGTTAGCCGATGAAATAAGCGATGACCCGCAAGCATACAACGATGCTTACATTGATTTTTTCAGAGAATCTTCATCCATAATGAACATTTCAGCGAATGATTATGATTTCAAACAAAACGTCGTTGATGTGCTTGAAGCAGTATGGGATTACGAAGTAAAAGACTATATAGGCGTAAATGAAATAAACATAAACAAACGCTGGGTTATTAATACTTTTTTCAAAGGCGAAAAAACGAAAAGCAATGATGACCGCGAAATAGCAACAAAATTCGTTGACCTCGCCGCAAATGACGCAATCAATCGCCTTTCGTGTAAAGATGGTATTGTTAAATTGCTACGATAAACAACATGAAGCGGATACCTCGCAAGTATCCGCTTCGCTGTCATTGATTCGCCGTATAGCATTTTTTGTTGGGGTTTGGTATAGTGGAAATGGTGTTGGCATAAGTCCCACAAAATTTTTAAAGAGCTGGAATTTTGAAAGCCATCAAATAATTAAAAGAAAGAGATTGAGATATATGAGTGATCAATTTAGAGAGGTTTTTGCACGAACCCCTTTGCCGGACTGGCTAAAAAATGCCTTCTGGCAGGCTGTAGTTAAAGAAATTAGCTATAGTAAGTCCAAAAATAAAGTTGCTATGAGTATGCTTTTTATGGAGGAGAACCAGGCGGTTTTGGTCTCTGAGCTGTCGAAGGAGTTTAATAAGCTCTACGGGATGGAGTTTGAGGTCGCATATACCGTGGATGTACCGATTGCAGCTCCGACTATGGCGGAAAGCGCCACTGGGCAGGAGCAGATGTCCTTTCAGCAGACCGTGCAGGGGCAGGCTTCTTCCGCCCTGCTCCCCCAATCGTCTGCGTCTGGTTCGATTGTTTCGGTGCCAATGCCTACAGCCCCTATTAGCGGACAGGTTTCTTCTTCTCAGCCTCCTATGGTACCGCCAGTCATCGGATCCTTTTCACCGGGACAAGCAGGGCAGAGTGGTCAAGCAGCACAAGGTGGATTTAAGCGGGGAGGTCAAGGCAATGGAGACTTTAAATATAGCAAAGGCGGTGGCAGACGGAAAACAAAGATTGTAGAGGAAATCAAAGGTGAGCGCAGCGACTTAGGGGCAGAACTGGTACGGGATACGGAAGTCATCCTAGAAGGCTCCGTGGTTTCTTTTGAGTCCAGAGAAACGAAAAGCGCACAAATTATCGTCTCCTTTGACTTTACAAACCTGAAAAGCTCCGTTACCGTGAAGTTTTTTACCAAGCCGGAGGATTTGAAAACCTTCAAAGACCTCATTGCTCCCAGGAAAAACCTCTGTGTAAAAGGCAGGGTGCAGTTCGACGAGTTTAGTAAGGAGCTGAACGTCATGGCTGATGAGCTTTGCCCCGGAGAGCCACCCTTAATGCGGAAGGATGAAGCCCCAGAAAAGCGGGTGGAGCTGCACTTACATACCCAAATGTCCTCTATGGACGGGATCACCAACGTAAAGGAGTACATCAAGAGGGCTGCAGCCTGGGGTCATAAGGCTATCGCGATCACTGATCACGGCGTCGTGCAGTCCTTCCCAGATGCCGGTGACGAGGCCAAGAAGCAGAAAATCAAGGTCATTTACGGTGTGGAAGCCTACCTTATTGACGATATGAAGGAAGCCGATGAGGAAGATACAGGCGGTGGCAGCGGTGAGGACAGCAAAGTGAAGAGCAAGGATACAGCTTCACCCATCGGCACAAAAAAGCTTCGCTATTATCACGCCATTATTTTGGCCAAAAACAAAAAAGGCCTTCGGAACCTGTATGAGTTGGTGTCCAAGGCGCATATTGACTATTTTTATAAGCGGCCCCGGATACCCAAAAGTGAGTTTGTTCGGCTTCGGGAGGGTCTGATTATTGGTACGGCCTGTGAAGCCGGTGAGTTTTACCTAGCTGTCCGTATGAACAAGCCAGAGAGTGAAATTCACCGCCTTGCGGAATTTTATGATTACTTTGAAATCCAACCTATTGAAAATAATATGTACCTGGTGCGGGAAGGACACTTGCCATCCCAAGGGGCCTTGATTGACATCAACAAGAAAATCGTGGAGCTGGGCAAGCTGTACAATAAGCCTGTAGTAGCAACCTGTGATGTACATTTTATTGATCCAGGGGATGAGGTCTTCCGGCGCATTATTATGGCGGGAGAAGGCTTTAAGGATGCGGATATGCAAGCTCCCCTGTATTTCAGAACCACAGATGAAATGCTGAAAGAGTTTGCATACTTGGGCGACGAGGCTTACGATGTGGTAATCAAAAACACCAATCTTATTGCGGACATGATCGAGAGCTTTAAGCCCATCCCCGACGAAACCTTTCCACCCAAAATCGAAGGTGCGGAAGAACTGATTGAAAAGATTACCATGGACAGAGCCAAGGAACTGTACGAGCATGAGGGCAAGCTACCAGAACTGATTCAAGAGCGGCTGGACAAGGAATTGAATTCCATCATTAAGAACGGCTTCTCGGTCATGTATATCATTGCTCAAAAGCTAGTGTCCAAGTCCATGGAAGACGGCTATTTGGTTGGCTCCAGAGGTTCCGTAGGTTCATCCTTTGTCGCCACCATGGCCGGGATTACGGAAGTAAACCCCCTGCCGCCTCATTACCGCTGCCCAAACTGCCGCTACACCGACTTTGATTCGGAACTTGTCAAATCCTACAGCGGAGGTTCCGGCTGTGACATGCCGGATCAGCCCTGTCCAAAATGCGGAACGGTGATGGAGAAGGACGGTCACGAAATCCCCTTCGAAACCTTCTTGGGCTTTGACGGCGACAAGGAGCCGGATATCGACTTGAATTTTTCCGGGGAGTACCAAGCTAAGGCGCATGCCTACACGGAGGAACTGTTCGGCGAAGGGAATGTATTTAAGGCGGGTACCATCGGCACCCTTGCGGACAAGACCGCCTATGGCTTTGTAAAGAAGTACATGGAAGAACGGGGTATGGCCCCTTCAGGCGCAGAAGTCAATCGCCTGAAAATCGGCTGCACGGGCATTAAAAGAACCACAGGGCAGCACCCTGGCGGGCTGATGATTGTACCCTCCGATTGTAGCATTTACGACTTTACCCCCGTTCAAAGACCCGCCAATGACCAAAGCTCCAACGTAACCACCACGCATTTCGATTATCATTCCATCAGTGGTCGCTTGTTAAAGCTGGATATTCTTGGGCACGACGTACCAACCATGATTCGTATGCTGGCCGACGACACCGGAGTCGATCCCATCAAAATTCCCCTGGGTGACAAAAAGGTCATTTCCCTCTTTACCTCGCCGGAGGCCCTATCGGTGACGGAGGAGGACATCAACTGCAAAACGGGTTCTTTGGGGCTCCCTGAGTTTGGCACCAACTTTGTTCGGCAGATGTTACTGGACACGAAACCTGAGTCCTTTTCGGATCTGGTTAGGATATCCGGACTGTCTCACGGGACGGAGGTTTGGGTCAACAATCAGCAGGACTTGGTACGCAACGGAGTAGCCACCCTGAAGGAAATCATCCCCACCCGTGATGATATCATGGTCTATTTGATACACATGGGGGTAGAGAAGAAAGCCGCCTTTAAGATTATGGAAAACGTCCGTAAGGGAAAAGGCCTGACACCAGAAGAAGAGGATGTCATGAGTGAGGCGGGCGTACCCGACTGGTACATCAACGCCTGCAAAAAAATAAGCTACATGTTCCCCAAAGGGCACGCCGTAGCCTACGTTATGATGACCGTTCGTATTGGTTACTTTAAGATTTATCACCCCTACAGCTTTTATGCAGCAACCTTTTCGGTCAAGACAGATGATTTTGACTATGAGATGATGTGTCACGGCAAGGAATTAGCAAAGAAGCACATTGAGCGGATCAACAATCTGGGAAAGGACGCCTCGGCCAAGGACAAGAACCTCTTGACCACCTTGGAGCTGGTACTCGAAATGTACATGCGCGGGCTTCGGTTTGTTCCCATTGATCTGTACACAGCCGAAGAGCGCCGATTCATTGTCACCAAGGAAGGGCTCATGCCGCCCCTATGTACGTTACAAGGGCTGGGGGCCAGCGTAGCACAAAAGATCATTGAGGAGCGCAAAAAAGGAAAGTTTGAAACCATAGACGATCTGATCCGCCGAACCAAGGCCAACAAGAACGTCATAGAGCTGTTAAAGAATAACAAAATCATAGACGACATGCCCGAAAACGATCAGTTGACTTTATTTTAGGGGAGAAAAATAAAGGGGGAGTGGGCTGAAGCAAGAATTTGCTTTAGTCCACTCCCCTTAGCATAGGGTGATAATTGCATGAGAAAAAGTAGTTGGTTATATTTATTCGTTTTGCTAGTCGTGACTCTGCCTTTGTTTTTTATGTTTTGGGATCAGCCAGAGCGTAAGAATGACATGTCCATTTCTTGGATCGGAACGTATAGCTTCTATGAATATCTGCCGCCTAACCTAAATATGGACTATTCCATTCAATTATTTGAGGATAACTCAACTGATGACCATGGTTTGTATGCTCATATAGAAATTGACGGATTTCAAACGCTGCAACGCTTGAGAGCAAAGGTTTTGTTTGACAATAATAGTATCCATTTAGAATTTGATGATTATTTTATAGATGAAGATGGCAACGAAACGATTTATGAATCGTTTGAAAAGGGCGATATTTTGTTAAGCCTTACTATACAAGAAGATACCCTAATTACTGTGTGGGGTAAAATTCATCCAATGATAGCTGAAAATGAAGTTTCTGGTCAATATTTTATTAAATTCTAAACCTTGGGGGGCTTACACCTATATGTACTTCCTCATTACTATGCGTTCATATATTGCCTCCCCCTCTCCTTATTTTTCCACCATAATCAGCGGAACTGTTAGTTCTTCTTTTGTAAGTCCTGCATGAGCACCTTTAAAATCGTTGAATTCACCATTACTGTCGTCATACCAAAGCGCAAAGTCGGACACTGCAACCGCCATATAATCTCCCACAAAATCGTTTACTTTTGGATGGCGTTTGCCACTGCCTAACAATCCGCTCTCCATAAATTCATCATGGGTGAATAGTATGAATTTGTCACCGAAAGCATCGGCAAAGATCAGCGGAAAATCTGAAATATATTCCTCTTTAATATAGAAGGAACAGCACCTTGGTTCTACACAAATATGTCGCTTTACTGTTTTTTCAATTTGAGGATAATCTTCAATCCGCTTCATATGAATGTCTGTCATTCCATGGTCGGCTGTAATTAAAAGCAATGTATTCGATAAAGCATTGATCAAGCTTTCAAGTCGGCTGTTGTAATCAGCCATCATTTTCTGAATACAGGCAGAACTAACCCCAAAATCGTGCATGTCGTGGTCAGGCTGATCATGGTAAGCAAAAATAAATTTTTGACCATCTTCATTGCATAATGTTTTAAGATGTTCGCAAATACTCTCCATCGTATTGGCAAAATAGGCAGAGAAGGGTGAAACCGAACACGTTTTAATTTTTCCACTTGTAGCCGTATCAACTTGCTTGAGTATTGTATCATAAGCAAGATATTTCCCAGGCTGATTTACCTCGCTGGCTGGCTTTTTTGTGCCGCTTTCGTGATTAGAAAATAAATCAATGCATTTATCCACCTCTTTGAAATAGCAAGACCAGCCAATCCAGCCATGCTCAGCCGGTGTTTTACCACTTAAAATGGCTATTTTCGCCGCTGTAGTTGTGCAAGGAAAAACGCTGGAAATTTCAGCATGTATGTGCTTTCTCAAAAAAGCAGTTTCAGGCAACGTACGTTCCAAAACATTTATACCCATGCCATCCATTATAAGCAAAACCACATTTTTATAATTTTTAGTAAGCAAGCTGTCAAGTAAAGGCAAGGTATTATGGTGTGCAGTCGCACCATAATACCTCAATATTGAGTTTGAAACGGATAAAATGCTGTTATCATAATCTGGTTTAATGAACATACTTTTACACCACCTATTTTAAATAACCTTTGGTCTTGTGACATACTCCCGCCGCCTAAGAGGGGGGCTTCTTGGCAACTTAGGTTAAACTTTCCAAAGGATTTATCCACTCCCCATGTCCGGCTTTTTTGAAAGGTGAGGAAAGGGGGTGGTGGGGTGAACCAACAAGTTGGTTCAGGAGAGGAAAACTTTTTTTCGCCGTTTGAAAAAAGTTTTCCTCTCCCTTCCCCCACGGTTTAATCCTCTCCTAACTTAAGCGCTTGATCAATCTTGATGCTTAGGATAATCTTGGATAATACAACTAGACATAGTAAAAAGATCGTGACTACGATTAAAAAGATTTTCAAATAGTCGTCCAGATATTGAAAGGTCTTGAAGGGTATGGTCTGCTCGGACTTGGAGTATAGTAGCGCATTGAGTGGAACAAAGAGCTCGCTGGCAAGACGTCCAATGAGACTGCCGAACAAAACGGCGGAAAAGGAAACCAAAAGTTGCTCAGTGATAATCATGGAAAGAATGTTGGCCTTGCTCAAACCCATGGCCCGGAATATGCCGAATTGTAAAGCTCGGGCCTTGATCGATATAATCCAGTAGATTAGAAAGCCGATAGCCGTCACGCCCATGGAAACTAGAAAACCTAAGGTCAAGGAGCCGTTGGTGCCTTGTAGCCAGGGATCGTTTTTTAACTTAATGATCTGCTGCGAGGCAGAGGTGATCTTGTTGACCTTGATCCGTAAATCTTCAATGTTTTGATATACAGCCGCGTCGGTTTGCCCAGCGGTCTTTTTCACCCATATCTGGTAAGGCTCCATGCTGTTCTGGGCGTAATAGTTTTTCAGATTGGCTACAATCAAACCTGTTTTTTCCCCGCTGATATAACCCGGCCAGTAGTCAACAAAGGCCGATACAATGCCTTGCGTGTTTTCATACTTACCCACTGAGGTTCGAAACTCAACTGTGTCACCAAGCCCGATACCCAGCTCTTCCTTTAAGTTGGAGGATAGAAGCACAGCGGCCGGTGCTTGCTGTAAAAGGTTCATGTACTCATTCATATGGTAGGGCAACAAATCCCGACGGCTCCAGACCACCCTCCCGAACTCGTAGGGGTCAACGGCGATCACTGTAATGCTGTTGGCGCGTTTACCCCTTGCAATAACGGCTCCCCTTCTGTCCAGTAAAACCCGTGCAGCGTTGGTGTTTTCTATTTTTTCGTAGATACCGAAAGCAGGCTCAATGTATTTAAAGGGTACATCCGGACTAAGTGGATTCAAACCATCCTCAAAGATGGGGACTCCGTTCAAGTCATACTTTAACCATTCCGTTTGAAGGACGATGTCCGCCCCAGTATTGTTTCTGATTCTGTCTTCGTAATTTTTGTTCAGCGTTCTAGCGGTGGAGGAGTTAAAGATACCTAGGGAGATGGTAAACATAATAAAGAGCATTAAGAAACTCTCTGAGCCGCCGGAGCGCAGAATTTGATGGAAGGAAGCATACACAGCAGGGGAAAAGCGGCTGCGAAACAAGGCGTAGAGACCGCGCAGAACAAACGGATACACTCGAAGTACAAATAAACCCAAGCCCAAAATAAAAAGAGTCGAAGAAATAAACAACAAAGGATCAACCCCACCAGCCCCAGTGTCCTTCGATAGCTCCGTGGCGCTGCTGAAAAAATTAGTGTAGAGTTTTCCCAGGCTTTTCATTTGGTAGAGGCCATATAGGGATATGGCTATAAGGATCAGATCCAGGAAATATTTTTTCCAAAGATTTTTGGTGCTTCTGATTTTTTGCCTCTTTTGCTCTACGATACTTTGATTCAGGTACGAGATGACCGGAATCAGCGTTGTCACTAGGAAGGCTCCAAAAGCCAGTAGGGCGTACAGTAGAGCCTCAGTGGTCAACTTTAGCGGTAAGGCAGTGCGGTTTATAAATTCCAGAAACCCATTAGCGGAGCCGATGATCGTGCAAATAAAAACACCAACAAAGGGTCCCAGAAGCAAAGCCAAAACCCCGAAGAAGAGGGTCTCCGTAAAATAAATATTGAAAATCTGCCTTTTGGAAGCACCCCGGCTTCGCAGAACGGCAATGATCCCTTCTTCACTCTTGATGTTCAGACCAGAAATCATAAAGATATAAAATAATAGCAGAATTAAAATCGGGAGATTCAAAATCTGCATGGTCAGAAGCAGGGTGCGTTCCCTTTCTTCATACAACTCAATGACGGGCAAAAATCCGGTACGATAGTTGCTGGAAAAAAAGTAGTTCGGTAACAGTGTTTGTGTTTCCTTAATGTTTTTGAGGATACGAGAAAGATTTTCGACCTCAAAGTGGTAAAAGTCAAAGACATAGAGCCAACGTACATCAGACTCTAAGATCCATTCAGACTCCTCCAGCATACGGTCATAGATCTCTGGTGGCATTAGAAAGGCTTCCGCACTTTGGTTGAACATCCAAAACAGCCCTGGCTTCGGCTCCACTATTCCCACTACCTTGATGGTGAAAAGTGTCTTTTCGCCTTGTTGAAATATGTACTTATTGATGTCGATTTCCTTATTTAAGGTAAGCTGTAAGTTGACCATAGTCCGTTGCGGTGCCAAAACCTCATACACCTTGTGGCCAGTATCCCCAGTGGCAGAGTTCGCTTCCGGCATACGACCGGCGACGAGTTCCACATTCTGCTCAAAACCTTCGCGGGATTCCAGTTGGATATTCACCGACCTTTTTGAAGTAAAACTATTCGCTCTTGGTCTGGTTTCATCGATATAATAGGCTTGCCGTAGCGTACGAGTAACTGTTTTTTCCTTCACAGGGACAACCGTGTCCAGTGAGATGTCCTTCTCCATCTTGTCATAAAAATAAGGAATGGCCTCGGGATTGCTGATATTGGACTCTATATCAAGGAAGCTGAAGCTTAAAAATCCTGGATAAGTCTGGCTTTCTGTTTGTCGGGTTTCCAAGTCCTTAATTAGCATCCGTTGTAAGATACCGTACTTAAAAATAGGGATGGAGCAAATAATTCCTACAATCAAAATGGAACCAAGGAAAAGACAGGCAGCCTTCCAGCCGTTTCGAATGATTTTTTTATAAATAAGCATCATTGTATGACCAGATCCCCTTCTTCAAGACCCTTGGTGATTTCCACCTCGGAGTTGCTCATGACGCCAGTCTCAATATCTCGCTCGACGGCCAAGCCGTCTTCCAGCACCATGACAAAACGCCGCCCGCTGATGGTTTTAATATTCGAGCGATCAATGACGATGGCATTGTCCGACCGCTCCTTCTCATAAATCACAGTGCAGGACTTACCCAAGTCCTCTTCAGTAAAGACAAGGCCCTCCACCTGAATGATATACAAGTCCTTGGTAACACTTTGAATTTCTGGCGGAAGGTTGATCGGGGTTGATTCGACTATGCCCTCGTAGTCCTTACCTGAAAAGGTAACCTTTACCTTTCCATTTAAGGGTACACCAGTAAAGCTAGAAGAGCTTACAAAGAGCTTTAACGAATCCAGATCGGAAACAGTGGCAAGGGTTTTGTAGCTATCCACGTATTCCTCGGTTTTCATCTGGGCTATGTAGGTCACTTGACCCCGAATGGGGGAATACAGCTCATAGCTTTTCAATTTCTGTTCCGTTTGTTGCAGGGCATGATTGCTTAGTTCAAGGTCTAGCTTCGCCTGTTCGATTTCGAAGTTTTTAGTTTTGTTGGAGGATAGTGCTTCCAACTGAGCCTCAAGCTGGTTTAGGCTGGCTTCTGACAGCTTGACGGTGTTTTTCTGCTGTTCAATTTTAATCTGATCTGCTTCTGTTTTTGTACTTGCCAAGGGCATCTCCAGGCTCTGTAAAGTTAATTGAGCATTTTCCAAATGAAGCTTGGCATCGGATATTCTTTTTTCCAGGTCCTTCTTCGCCTTATCCTGCTCATTCTCAAGCTTTTCTAGGTTGAGAACCGCCTTTTGATTTTGCAGCTTTTGTACAGTATAGGTATTTTCCAGTTCTTCTCTTTTCAGCCGCGCAACCAGTGCACCCTTCTCTACCACCTGACCCACAGAGACCACGATCTCATCCAGTCGCCCGGTAATCCCCCCAAAGGTAACATAATTCTGCTTGGTAGGCTGAATATTCCCGCTAGCCTTCACTTCCAGAACAATGGATTTCCTTTGAACTGCTTCGGTCTTGTAGGCAATGGCAGCCGGTGCGTTTAATGGCGGAATCAATTCTTCCTCTTCCTTCGGCAGCAGGGTACAGCCGCCAACCATCAAAAGCACAAGAGCAAATACAAAAATTCTCACAGACATCCCCTCTTTTTTATGAAATTTTTCTTTCTGCGTTACTTGCTATTATGCAAGATTTAGCAGAAGTTTGCAAGAGTAGATTTAAGTCTGCAAGATCTCCAAATTCAACAGCATTTGTAGCAATACGTAAGACCTAAGCTTAGCAGTGACAAAAGAAAATGTCCCGCAAGGCATAGCCATAGACGGGACATTGGTTGTTTTCTGCACCTTAATATAATTTCAGTATCATTCCATACAACTTAATGCTTTATTTGCTCAAACTAACCTTATTGATTTCTTTAAATGTGCCGTAGTCGTAAGCAATCAGGCTACCTCCAGCCATAAAGTAGAGTACATTTCCGATGTAGCAGAAGCGCTGCTGATAAAAGTAACTTCTTTCACTGATTTTAAGCTCAGCCAGTACGTCCAAGCCGCTCTCGGGATCCAGACCGATTACCAAGCCACCTTCCCAGTTCACTCGGTCTTGATACATGGAAATGGGAAAAGCAAAGACATTTCGATTGCTGTCTACCATCAAAGCCTTATGGTTATTTAAGGCCTCACTCCAGGTGCCTTCTTTTCCGATTTCTATTGTGTACTTTTCGGTGGGATTTGTAGGATCTGAGACATCAAATAAGGAAGCCTTCATGCCGACATCCCTGGCTCCCACTACGGTTTCCGAGCCATCCTTTTCCCGAACGAACATCTCCTTGGTGTTACGTCCAAGCCCAAGCAAGTAGTTTTGCCCCACTGGATGCAGATAGGTGCTGAAACCGGGGATTTTCAGTTCGCCCAGAAGGATAGGCGTATCATTGCTTAGATCCAGTACAAAGAGAGGGTCTGTGTTCCGATACGTCACCACATAACCCGTCTTTCCCATGAAGCGTACAGACTTGATGGTTTCACCCTTTGCTAAGCCATTCAGCTTGCCTACAAGGTTTAAGTTTTCATCATATACATAAACACCATTGCCGCCATTAGTTGTGGTGGCAACCCTGAAACGCCCTTCGTATTCGTCCATTGCAAACTGATTCACCAAATAGCCTGGCACATAGCCGTGGTTTTTGTAGACCAGATTTGCGCCTTCTACTGCAAACTGATAGATGTTAGTCTCCTTGCCGTCTTGCCTATTCCAGTTCCCTTCGGTCACAGCATAAAAGTGGGCACTGTTCATATAGAAGGTCTGACCTGAGCCTAAAAACGCATTGGGCACAACGGGTTCGGTTCCGTTAATATCAAAGCCTCCAACAAGCATGTAGTTGCTCATTCTTTGATTGGGAAAGATGGCGATGGTTTTCACGTCCACATAACTTAAAGGAATTATACCCTCCTGTTCTTGCGTTGGGGTAAAATCACGATAAGAAGGCAGAAGGGTTTCATCCGACAGATCCTCTCGGTATAGGCCGCCTAAATACTTTCCTGTGACAAAATACAGCTTGCTCCCAATCATTCTTGTGGTCAGGTTGTCTCCGGCAATGTCAACGGTTCGCACTTGTTTGGGCTGGCTCTTGTCTGTAATGTCAAAGATTAAAAAGGAGCTATAGTTATTCTGATAGTGATAGGGGTAAGCGATGTCGTAAGCGATCTGCTTGTTGGCTATATTGCTTTCCGGCAAGGGAGCAGTGCTACTGGCCCCAGTTAGAGGCACCGCATCTGGATTTTTAACATCGCTAAGGGAATAGGGAATATTCCTGTAAGCGGATATTACAAGCTTATCGCCGCTTAAGTACATTTCGTTGAAGGAAAGATTTTCTTCATAG
>CAZSXS010000076.1:0-18105 GCA_964611385.1 uncultured Defluviitaleaceae bacterium | reverse complement strand
TCCAATATACACTATTTCTCTACACTTGGAAAGTATTTTTCCGAATATATAGCTTTAACTGTTGAAAATATTTGATTAATTCTGGAATCCCGTGTATTATTACATCACAAAACATTTTTACATCTCCATTAATTGTTTGTCGTGATTCAATTATACTGGATTTTTGTGAAAATGTTTTGTTTTTTATTAACTGGTAATTTATGGAATTATTTCTGCACTATTATAGTAATTGCATTATTATAGAACAATGGAAACTTTGGATCTTTCTAAATCTCCGTAGTTTCCTCTTTAAAAACCCATGTCAGGCTTTTTTGAAAGATGGAGGGGGGAGAAAAACCTGAAACCTTGAAGACTGTGATGGGAACTTGGGTACGGTTCCCATGTAGCGGGTATTGCTGCGGGAAACGGTTACTGCTCTGAGGGGAAATATATTGGCATGGCACCAGAGGCGAATATTATCGCCATCAAGATTTTGGATAAGGATGGGAAGGGCAACTCAGCAGATGCGCTGTTGGGGATGCAATGGATTTATGATAATGCGGAAAAATATAATATCCGTATCGTCAATCTCTCCATCGGAACCGACGACACAGGGTCTGAGGATCCCTTGGTAAAAGGGGTGGAGGCGCTTTGGGAAAAGGGCATCGTGATGACCATTGCCGCCGGAAACAATGGCCCCCGGTTTGGCAGTGTGACCTCACCTGGGATCAGCCGGAAGGTAATTACAGTTGGTTCTTATGACGACAATGAGCCGAAAAGCTATTTGGCGGACAGCTTGCTGCACTTTTCCGGGCGGGGCCCCACTTCCGAATGTATCATTAAGCCGGATGTGGTTGCCCCTGGAGACTCCGTGACGTCCTGTTACAACAACAGTCTATATGTTCAGTTGAGTGGAACCTCCATGTCCACGCCCATTGTGTCTGGGGCCATTGCCTTGCTGCTAGAAAAAAAACCAAACTTAAGCCCCGACGAAATCAAGTACTTGTTAAAGAAAACCAGCATCAATATGAACTTTCCCCGAAACCGCCAGGGCTGGGGAATGTTAAATGTAGAGGCATTATTAAATAGTGTTTGAGTAGGAGGATGGATATGTCAAACAATATTGAGCAAATGGCAAGACTCTTAAACGATAAGGGAAGTCTTCAAAATGATATGGGCTTGGCCGCAGACGGTATAAAACAGATGTTCATGGAAAAGTACCTGAACAAACTCAATCAGACGGTGAAGGCATATAACGAAAGCATCATTGAGAATCCGTCCAAGGAAGTTAGGCTCCTGGACGCAATGACTTATTTCTATCCCAACGAGAAAAAGCAAAGCCTGCAAAAGCTCATTCAAATGTTAAACACCATTGATACCATCAAAACCATAAGCAGCGAACTGCACCTCAACATGGGCTTGAACCCAGAGCTCCGAAGCATGCAAAGAGAAGCAGAAGTCCCTCATCAGCACTTTCAGGCCTATGGGGACAGTTCCATTCATCCCGACGGGGTCTATGACGTGGACAACGCCTGCATGAATCACCGATCTTACAATGATTTCTCTACACCTAGCTCCCTACCCTTGTTAGGAATCTTTATGATGATGATGAAAAAGTAAAAATCCGTACCTTACGAACAAACAACGAACAAACATCGAACAAACATCGAACAGAAAGAAGAGCGCTTGCAACCGAATAATCGGTGCAGCTGCTCTTTTTTTATTGCACTTACCAAAGTCAAGAGGAGCCATACGCTCCAGCCCTTGCTCTACTGATTCAATTTGTAATCTGTTAGACATAACGGTACTTCATATTAATTGACAAGTATTGAATCCCATGATATTATTTGCTAGCCAAAGCAGTGAAAAATTGGATTTGATTTTTCCTTGTTAAGCAACTGAGTAAGCGTCTTCGTACATTGTATTTGATCTATAAATTTATGTGGATAGATATTATAACGGAATACAGAAAAAAAGGGTTGCTTGAAAAAAGCTGATCAATTCGATATGGAAATCAAAGTCACCGAATGTATATATGAAAGGGTTTTTCTATGAAAATTAAACTAAGAGCCTTTGCCTCTTATCTGCCCGAAAGGGAGCTTACAAATGATGATTTAAGTAAGATTGTAGAAACAAACGACGAATGGATCACCGCCAGAACCGGAATCAAAAAAAGGCACATTTCAACTGGTGAAAACACCTCCGACCTTTGTGCAAAGGTGGCGCTCTCCTTGTTGGAAAAATGCAATTTAAGTCCCTCGGATATCGACCTGATTATTGTATCCACTACCACCCCCGACCATCTGATTCCCTGTACCGCCGGAATGGTGCATGGAAAAATCGGCGCTACCCGAGCCTTTGCCTTTGATATCAGTGTGGCTTGCTCCGGCTTCGTCTATGCTTTATCCATTGCGGAGAAGTACCTTCGCATGGAAGGCTATAACCGTGCCCTGGTGCTAAGTGGTGATGTGCTTTCGAAGTGGGTAGACTGGAGCGATCGGAAAAGCTGTGTCTTGTTTGGCGACGGTGCTGGCGGCGTTCTTTTAGAAAAGTCCCAAGGTTTAGATTTGTTCCAGAGTGATTTCTTTATTGCGGAAGATTTGCATTGTGACGGAAGCAAAAGCCAATCCGTGACCACCGGCTATTTCCCAGTAAAGAACCTCTATGGGGATTTCAGTGGCGAAGGGGTACAGCCCCTAAACATGGATGGGCGTGCCATCTTTGACTTTACCGTCAAGGCCGTTCCAGAAAGCATTCGCTCACTCTTGGCCAAGGCCGACGTCTCCATGGATAAGGTGAAGTACTTCGTCTGCCACCAAGCAAACTTAAGAATACTAGAAACCATCGCCAAAAAACTGGATGTAGACTTCAACCGTTTCTATGTCAACATTGACCGCTTTGCAAACACTTCCTCAGCCACCATCCCCATCGCACTGAATGAAATGTCTGACAAGGGCCTTATCAAGTCCGGCGACCTGTTGGTGCTGTGTGGCTTCGGCGGTGGCCTGACTTGGGGAAGCATGTTGGTGCGGGTTTAAGGAGGATTGCATGAAAGCATTTATGTTTAGCGGGCAAGGTTCTCAATATACCGGCATGGGGAAGGAGCTCTACGAGCAGTTTCCCGAATACAGAGCGGTTTATGATACAGCCAGCCAAAGCCTAGGCTACGATCTGGCTAAGCTGAGCTTCGAAGAGAATGATTTACTGAGTCAAACGGAATATACACAGCCCGCCCTATTGACAATGAGCACAGCGGGCTTTACAATACTGGAAAAAATTGGAATGCATCCAGATTATCTCCTTGGGCTGAGCCTGGGGGAATATTCGGCTCTGGTTGCCAGCAGTGCCTTGGACTTCTCTGAAGCTGTTGCCCTGGTGCAAAAGAGAGGACGGTTTATGACAGAGGCCGTACCGGAAGGTCTTGGTGCTATGTGCGCCGTTCTGGGGCTAGACAGCGCCTTAGTGGAAGAAGCATGTGTGCAAGCAGCCGAGTCCGGCAAGGTCTATGTCGCCAACTACAACACCGTTGGACAAGTTGTGATTTCTGGAGAAAAGTCAGCGGTAGAAAAAGCGGCAGCACTGCTAAGTGCCCAAGGGGGAAAAACCATCATGCTCAATGTCAGTGGCCCCTTTCATACGGAGCTTTTGAAGCCAGCGGCTGAAAAGTTACGTGCAGAGCTGCTTAAGCTCAGCATCAAAGAGCCAAAAATCCCCGTAATCACCAACCTCACTGGTGAAAAGATTCCTTCCAAGGACGAGATTATACCCACCCTGACCCGGCAAGTCATGAGTCCAGTGCTTTGGGAAAAGAGCATTAGACACTTGCTGAGCTTGGGTGTGGATACCTTTATTGAAATCGGCCCAGGAAAGACCCTGTGTGGCTTCGTGAAAAAAATAGATAAAAGTGTAGCTATTTATAATGTAGAGAATCTATCCACGCTGGAAAAGCTGAAATCCAGTCTGGGGGTTTAAATAGAGGAATACTTAAGTAGAAGAATGGCGGCAAAAGCTGCTATGGAGGTTCGTATGAAGAATAAAACTGTGATCGTAACCGGCGGCAGCAGAGGAATCGGTAACATTATTGCGAAGGCCTTTGCCGCAGAAGGAGCCAATATCGTTCTCAATGATATCGCTGAGATTGACCAAGCTGTGATTAATGAAATCAAAGGCTTTGGTGTTGACTGCCTGGCGATAGTAGCGGATATCCGGAATTTTGAGCAAGCCAAGAATTTGATTGCAGCTGCAAAGGAGACATTCAGCTCCGTGGATGTACTGGTTAACAACGCGGGCATCACCAGAGATAACCTGCTTTTACGCATGACAGAGGATGAGTTTGACTCTGTTATCAGTGTTAATTTAAAAGGGTCCTTTAACACCATACGGCACGTGACTCCGGTAATGTTAAAGCAAAAAAGCGGTTGTATCATTAACATAAGCAGTATCGTCGGCATCATGGGAAATGCCGGTCAGGCCAACTACTCCGCCAGTAAGGCCGGGTTAATCGGCTTGACCAAGACCACAGCCCGTGAGTTGGCCGCTAGAGGTATCACCTGTAATGCCATCGCACCCGGGTTTATCCAGACCAAAATGACGGATGCCCTCAGCGAGGAAGTCAAGGAGAAATACCTAAGCTCCATCCCCCTCGGACGCTTCGGTACGCCGGAGGACGTAGCTTCGGCAGCAGTCTTTTTCGCTAAAAACACCTATGTTACCGGTCAGGTTTTATCGGTCTGCGGCGGATTTTGTATGTAAAAACTTGAATTGATCAACTTAGATTGGAGATGAATTTATGAATAGGCGGGTTGTAATTACAGGCCTTGGGGCGATTACCCCTCTTGGCAATTCAGTGGAGGAGTTTTGGAAGGGGCTATGCGAAGGAAAGAACGGCATAGGCCCGATTACACGTTTTGATACAGAGCAGTTTTCGGTCAAGCTTGCAGCCGAGGTAAAGCACTTTGACCCGGAAAAATATATCCCAAAAAAGGATGTCAAGCGTTACGATTTATTCAGTCAGTATGCCCTGGCAGCTTCGACCCAGGCTATAGAAGATTCGGGCCTTGATCTGGAGGCCATTGACCCCAAAAAAGCCTCTGTGTTTGTGGGCTCTGGAATCGGCGGCCTTTATACCCTGGAGGAACAAATCATTAAAATGCATGACAAATCTCCTTCGCGGGTTGGCCCTTTATTTATTCCCATGGCTATCACTAACATTGCCGCCGGTCACATTTCCATTCGCTTCGGCTTCAAAGGCACCTGTCATTCGGTGGTTACGGCCTGCTCCTGTGGCAGTGACTGTATTGGTGAGGCTTTCCGAAACATTAAATACGGACACGCTGATCTCTGCTTGGCCGGTGGAGCGGAAGCCGCTATCACCCAAATCGGCATAGCTGGTTTTACGTCCTTACATGCTTTAAGCGAGGTAAACGACAAGAATCGCGCTTCTATTCCCTTTGATAAGGAAAGAAAGGGTTTTGTCATGGGAGAGGGCGCAGGCATTTTAGTGCTTGAGGAACTAAATCATGCCTTGAATCGAAAGGCAAAAATATACGGGGAAGTTATAGGCTACGGAAGCACCTGTGATGCCTATCATATGACAGCGCCCGATCCCAATGGCGAAGGTGCGGCAACGGCGATGCTTTTGGCTATGGAAGAAGGGGGAATTCGCAAGGAAGAAGTAGGCTACATCAACGCCCACGGAACCGGAACACCTCCAAACGACAGCTCTGAAACCAAGGCGATCAAGGTGGCCTTTGGCAGCCTGGCCAAGGACCTTGCCATTTCCTCCACCAAGTCTATGACAGGACATCTTTTGGGAGGAACCGGGGCCATCGAAGCGATTTGTGTGGTCAAGGTATTAAATGAAGGCATCATCCCTCCAACCATCAATTATCAGGTACCAGACGAAGAATGTGACCTGAATTATGTTCCGAACCAAGCCATTCAAAAGGAGGTTAAGGTGGCCTTGAGCAACACCTTTGGCTTTGGTGGGCATAACGGAGTTATTTGTTTGAAGAGGTACGAAGTTTAGAACCGTAAACTATTATGGAGGAAAAATAATGAATTTCAACGAGATAAAGGAATTAATCCAGTTATTTGACAGTTCAAGCATACACAAGCTGGAAATTCAGAATCAAGATACACACATCAAGCTGAACAAGAGTTCTGGCACCTCTCCGGCGGCCAACATTGGTTCCCATGCTACTGCCTTTGTTGATTCCGCACTCTTGCCCTCAGCCAATGTCGGTTATACTTCGGCCGATTTAACACAGGTTACCTTCTCCTCCAGTCCTATGGCTGAAGTTACACAATCGAAGAACGAAAAGCTTGTGAAAGCCCCCTTAGTCGGAACCTTTTATGCTGCTCCGGCGCCTGAAAAGCCTCCTTTTGCAAAAGTGGGGGACACGGTCAAGGTAGGAGATGTGCTGTGCATCATTGAAGCAATGAAGGTTTTGAATGAAATCAAAAGCGAGTTCGAGGGCAAAATTGCTGAGATTCTGATTGAAAATGAACAGCTTGCAGAATATGGGCAGGTATTGTTTAAGATAATTTAAAGTGAAAAGTTAAAATCCACTTAAGGAGGCCGTCATGGACATAAATGAAATCAAAAGCATCATTCCGCACCGATATCCGTTTTTACTTATAGACCGTGTACTTGAAATGGTGCCGGAGGAAAGAATTGTTGCCCTGAAAAATGTTTCGGCCAACGAGGAATTTTTCCAAGGGCACTTCCCGAATGAGCCGGTTATGCCTGGAGTCTTGATCCTTGAGGCGTTGGCACAGGCAGGGGCGGTCTTAATCCTATCTATGGAGAAGAACAAGGGAAAAACGGCTTACTTCGGTGCCATCGACAAGGCGAAATTCCGGGACAAGGTAGTGCCCGGAGATACCTTGCGGTTGGAGCTGTCTATTCTTAAGATGAAGGACAGGGCCGGTATCGGAAAGGGTGTTGCCTATGTGGGCGACAAGAAGGTTGCCGAAGCTGAGCTAACCTTTATGATTGGGTGAAGCTATGTTTAATCGAATTTTGATTGCAAACCGAGGGGAAATAGCCGTTCGGATTTTGCGCGCCTGCAAGGAACTCGGCATAGAGACCATTGCTGTCTTTTCGGAAGCCGACAGGCATGCCCTTCATGTGCAGATGGCTGATGAGGCCTACTGTATCGGACCAGCCAAGTCGGCCCTTAGTTACTTAAATATGAACAACCTCATCAGCTTGGCTTGCGCCAAAAGAGCCCAGGCCATACACCCGGGCTTTGGCTTTTTGGCGGAAAATTCGGTTTTTGCCACTATGTGTGAGGAATGCAAAATTAAGTTCATCGGCCCTTCCTCGGAAACCATTGATTTAATGGGAAACAAGGCTAATGCCCGAAAGCTTATGCAAGAGGCTGGCGTGCCGATTATTCCTGGGAGCGGAATTTTAGACACAGTGGAAGAAGCCCTGGCCTTTGCCGAAAGGGTAAAGTATCCTGTGCTGCTCAAGGCCGTAGCCGGCGGCGGCGGCAAGGGTATCCGCATGGTCAAGGAAGAAAGTGAAATGGAAGCGGCCTTTTTGAACGCCAAGAACGAAGCCAAGGCTGCCTTTGGAAATGATGACTTGTATTTGGAGAAGTGTATCTTAAGCGCTCGACATATCGAGGTGCAGATTTTGGCCGACGAGCACGGAAATGTGGTTCATCTGGGCGAAAGGGACTGCTCCCTACAAAGACGCAAGCAAAAGATTCTTGAAGAATCACCCTCCCTGGCTTTAGACGAAAAGACCCGTCAGCAACTGGGCGAATCGGCTGTCCGAGCCGCCAAAGCCGCTGGTTATAAAAACGCTGGTACCATTGAGTTTCTGTATGACGGTGAGCAGTTTTACTTTATGGAAATGAACACCCGCATTCAGGTAGAGCATCCTGTGACCGAAATGTTGACAGGCATTGATATCGTCAAGGAGCAGTTTCGTATTGCCTATGGTGAAAGTCTTGGCTTTAGTCAGGAGGACATACGCTTTACTGGGCATGTCATTGAATGCCGCATAAATGCGGAAAATCCACAGAAGAACTTTGCCCCCTCACCTGGAGAGATCAAGTATCTCTTTTTGCCAGGAGGTGGCCTGGGGCTACGGGTAGACAGCGCCATCTACGCTGGGTATACCGTGCCCGCTTTTTACGACTCGATGTTGGCTAAGATTATCGTTGCCGGAATAGATCGGAACGAAGCCATCATTAAAATGCGCCGGGCCCTTGGAGAGCTTGTGATAGACGGAATTGATACCAATGTTGACTTTCTGCTGCACCTGTTAAATGATAAAGACTATTGTCAAGGGAATTTTGATACGAACTTTGTTGATCGAATGATTATTGGGGGCTAAGCTATGGATCTCTTTCAGTTTGCCAAGAAAAGAAAATATGTATCCATCCAAAGGCCGCTTGAAGCCAAGCAAGCGGAGGAGCCCTCTGTGCCTGTGGGCCTTTGGGTCAAATGCCCCAGCTGCGACAAAACGGTTTATGCTAAAGAGCTGGGGCCGTTTAAAATTTGTCCCAACTGCAAGAGTTGCTTCCGCCTGAATGCCTTGGAGCGCCTAGACCTTACGGTTGACGAGGGTAGCTTCCTAGAGTTTGACAAGAACCTCCGCTCCCAAAATCCCATCCACTATCCCGGCTACGAAAAAAAGCTTTCGGAGCTGATGGAAAAAACCGGTCTGAACGAGGCAGTATTGACAGGGAGTTGCAGCATCGGAGGCCAAAGAACTGTCCTTGGTATCATGGACAGCAACTTTATGATGGGGAGCATGGGTAGTGTTGTTGGCGAAAAGCTGACTCGCGCCTTGGAATATGCCACAGAGCAAACCTTGCCTGTGGTGGTCTTCACAGCCTCCGGGGGCGCCCGAATGCAGGAAAGCATCTTGTCTCTCATGCAGATGGCAAAAATCAGTGCCGCTGTAGCCAAGCACTCGGAAAAGGGACTCTTGTATCTGACCGTAATCACAGATCCCACCACGGGTGGGGTGACTGCCAGCTTTGCCAGCCTTGGGGATATCATTCTGGCAGAGCCGAAGGCACTCATCGGCTTTACAGGTGCTCGTGTGATTGAGCAGACCATCAAGCAGAAGTTGCCCGACGGCTTTCAGAGTGCAGAATTTATGCTGCAGCACGGGTTCATTGACAAGATTGTCCCGCGAGAGGAAATGAAAGAAACCTTGGCAAAAATACTAAAACTGCATCAACCAGCCTCCACCGATATCCAAGAAAGCCATTTCGCTGATGCAAAGGCAGAACAGACCAACACTGACAGGGAGGTGCGGACATGAAGGCCTATGATCGAGTCTTAATCTCCAGAAAAACCACCAGGCCCACAGCCTTAGAATTTATTGAAAAGATCTTTGACGACTTTATTGAGTTTCATGGAGACCGCAGTTTTGGAGACGACGGTGCTATCGTGGGTGGTGTCTGCACGCTACTCGGAAAACCCATCACAGCAATCGGTATTCAAAAGGGGCGAAACCTGGATGAAAACATCAAGCGAAACTTCGGTTCTCCCCATCCGGAAGGTTATCGAAAGGCGTTACGTCTTATGAGGCAGGCTGAAAAATTCAAGCGACCCGTTATTGTCTTTATCAACACCTCCGGGGCCTTTCCCGGCGTGGGAGCAGAAGAGCGGGGGCAGGGTGAGGCTATTGCAGTGAACCTTATGGAAATGTCTCGTCTCCAAGTCCCCATCATTAGCGTAATCATCGGAGAGGGTTGCAGCGGTGGCGCTTTAGCTTTGGCTGTAGCAGACTCCGTCTTTATGCTGGAAAATGCAGTCTATTCCATCCTAAGTCCAGAAGGCTTTTCCAGCATTTTATGGAAGGATGCCTCCCGGGCAGCGGAAGCAGCAGAGCTTATGAAAATGACGGCGGCAGATCTATTAAATCTCCATGTCATAGAAAAAATAATCAAAGAGCCAGAAGGCGGTCTTGACAACAGTGCGGATGAGAAGTCGGTCAAGAACTTTAATCAAACCGCTGAGGCATTAAAAAAAGAGCTACTAAGCTCTTTAAAGTATTTTCTTGGTTTAAGCACCGATACGCTTTTACAAAAGCGCTATGAACGTTTCAGAAAAATCGGGGTTTTTGAATCCTGATTCACAGGAGGAAAAATAAGAATGAAATATTTTTTAGACAGCGCAAAGCTAGATGAAATCATCTACAGCTATGAAAACTGGGGCATTGACGGCGTGACCACCAACCCCAAGCACATTATGCTCAGCGGCCTACCCTTTTTAAAGGCCATAGACAAGATTGCCAACTGGGTATCCAAGGAAGGCTTGGAAGGGTACAATAAGTTCCCTGTATCAGTAGAGATCAACCCACATCTGAGCAAGTGGGAGGAGATGGTACAAGCAGCAGAGCAAATCGCTCCATTGAGTTCAAACTTTGTCATTAAAATTCCCTGCACAGAGCAAGGTCTGATTGCCGCCAGAAAGCTGGAGGCCAAGAAGATCCGCACCAACGTGACCTTAGTCTTTTCCCCTTCCCAGGCCATCATGCCAGGCAAACTTGGCGCCAAATTTGTATCGCCTTTTGTAGGCTGGAAAGAAAGTTCTGGTGAAGACACAGAGTACATCAAAAAGATCGTTGACATTTACAGAAAATTCCACTTTGATACCGAGATCATCGTGGCTGCTCTGCGCACAGGAAAGCACATCGCCGAGGCAGCTTTAACTGGTGCAGACATTGTGACCTGCGGTCTTGCGGTTTACCAGGACAGCTTCAAGCACCCCTTCACCGACTACGGCATAGGCGTTTTCCAAAAGGCTTGGGACGACACGGCTAAGGAATAGAGGAAAGACCTTGGGGAAAGGGGGAGAGAAACTTTTTTCAAACGGCGAAAAAAGTTTCTCTCCCCCTTTCCCCAAACCCCTATCCCCCTCTTTTCAAAAAAGCCGGACATGGGTAGCAATATAAATCCTACGGAAATTTTGAAAGACCCCATTTTATTAAAATCACATAGAATTCTATTCACCCCCCATGTCCGGCTTTTTTGAAAGGTGGAGGGAGGGGATGTGGGGGAGGGAGGAGGAAAACTTTTTTCACCCGTTTTAAAAAATTTTACAACAACCAACCCCACCGGTTTAAAAACCATAATTATGATGAATTTTTTGTTGTTTTGGAATTTACGGTTAATATTGATTATAAGAAAATTGGCCTTGAGGAGCCTCAAGTTGCGCCAAAGTTGACAGCCTATGTCTTGGAGAATTCCAATGAGTTTTCTAAGGATCGAGTCAGACGTGCCGTGCTGGTCTGCCCAGGGGGCGGCTATGGCTATACCTCAGACCGTGAGGCCGAACCTATTGCGTTGAAGTTTTTGTCTGAGGATGTTACTGTCTTCGTGCTCAGGTATAGCGTGGCGCCTTATCGCTACCCAACCCAGCTTGTGCAGGTGGGTCGCTCCCTTGAACTCATCCGGCAAAATGCCGCCGAATGGAATATTGATAAAGATAAAGTTGTCGTCTGTGGCTTTTCTGCCGGCGGCCACCTGACCGCCAGTATTGGTACCCTTTGGAATAAGGTTCTGCCTCAGTATGGCTTTGACGGAGATGACCATAAGCCAAATGGCTTGATTTTGGCCTATCCGGTTATTTCTTCTGGCGAATGTGGTCATATGGGCTCCTTTGTAAACTTGCTGGGTGAAAATAGAACCCAGGAGCAGATGGATTTCTTGTCCCTGGAAAATCAAGTTTCATCTGATACACCTCCCAGCTTTATCTGGCATACCTACCAGGATAGCTGCGTACCTGTTTTGAATTCCCTCCTCTTTGCCTCTGCTATGGCTAAGGAAAATATCCCCTTTGAGCTCCATGTCTATCCAAAAGGCGGCCATGGCCTCAGCCTGGCGAATGAGATTGTTTGTAAGCCTGATGATTGTATCCCTAAGGTGCAGCGGTGGATTGATCTGGCCATTGAGTGGGTTAAGGCGCTTTAAAGTTGACAGTTGAGTGGAGGCAAGCGAGGTTTTGAGTCTGCGATTTTATGTCGAAGATTAAAACGGACGTTGAATATGGAATGTAGGGTCTGAGTTTTGAGGCCTTGCTTGGGTTCGGAAAGGGAGGATTTTTATGTTTAATGGGTTAAATTCGAATATGGGTAACCTCTGGATGCTGTCCAATGCAGTAAGCCGTTCTATCTCCCCCGAGAATTTTAATGGAGAAAAGGGCAAGGGTGGCCTCTGTGCACCGGAAGATGGAAACGCTAAAAATGCTGCCAGAGATCTGGGCACGGGTTGGAAGGTGAACCCTTATATTTACATAGAAGCAGGGCAAAGTGTTGAGATTGCCAACATCCAAGGGCCGGGAGCGCTCACGCATATTTGGCTTACGCCTACGGGTAAGTGGAGGAATACCATCATTCGCTTTTACTGGGACGGGCAGGAGCAGCCATCAGTGGAATGCCCCATCGGAGATTTTTTCTGTGCCGGTTGGAATGAGTACCATCAGATCAATTCGCTGGCTGTCTGCGTCAACCCTGGATCAGCCTTCAACTGCTATTGGACTATGCCTTTTAAGAAAAACTGCCGCATCACCTTGGAGAATCGTAGTGCTGATAAAGTTGTTATGTACTATCAGATTAGCTATACGCTAACGGAGGTTCCAGAGGATTGTGCGTATTTTCATGCCCAGTTCAGACGAGTGAATCCGCTGCCCTATAAGAGCGTGTATACGATTTTGGACGGGATAAAAGGAAAAGGCCAGTATGTGGGTACATACATGGCCTGGGGTGTGAACAATAATGGTTGGTGGGGTGAAGGTGAAATCAAGTTCTATATGGATGGCGATCAAGAATACCCTACTATTTGCGGTACTGGTACAGAGGATTATTTTTGCGGCTCCTATAATTTTGAAAACCCCCACACCCATGATGAATATGTAAGTTTTTCCACCCCCTACTCCGGATTTTACGACTGCAAATCCAACAAGCTGTATCAAGTCAGCAAGCGCTTTGGGCTGTACCGCTGGCACATTACAGACCCTATCCGCTTCGAGGAGGAGATCAAAGTCACCATCCAAGCCCTAGGCTGGCGTGAAAACGGAAGATACCTGCCCTTGCAGGATGATATTGCTTCCGTGGCTTTTTGGTACCAGACTTTACCTACAGTGAATTTTCCTTGCTTGCCGGATAAGGATTATTTGGAGATTATCTAAGCAACAAAAAGCTGCTTCTGAATATCAGAGGCAGCTTTTTGTTATTTAGAGGTATGCATAAAGTTATAATTACTGCTTTGAAGTGAACTACCGGCGGTAACATCAATGAAGTAAAAGCCCTATTAAGGGCTTCTATTGTTTACTTATAGGCTATATCCCGTACAGATATACTCAAAGTCAGCCTTTGGATAAAAGGGCTTATGTTTCATGGTAAAGGGAATTTCTGAAACCAACTGATTTGCACCGCCCTTGGTCAAAGCTAGGATGGCATGTCCGGCAACTTCCGCTAATTCAGGATATAGGTAACCCAGCTTCACACAAATAATTGCATAGGCAAAGGGATCAACACCTATGGCTTCAAAGTGACAGAGCTCAGTAAAATCATATCGTTGTTCTGTAAGGATAATCTCCACTCCCTCAGCTTTAACAAGCGCATACCTCAGATCTGTGCCTCCAAAGCGTTTCAACAAGTTGCCCTTCCGGATCAGGCAGACTTCAAGGGTGATATCCTCACTGGTGGGATCAAGCGTTTTCCCCATCTTCAAGGAGAAGCGTTCGCCTTCCTGATGAGCATAACATTTCTCAACAGCCGGGCCGTCCGCAAGCCCGGCGATTAAAGCCTGCTCCAATCCCTGCTTTACAAACAAGCCCGTCATATAGGCATTGTCTCCGGAGGCTCCGGCAGTCACATTGTCGCCGGAATCGGATACAAATATTAGATTCTTGTTGGAGGTGTTTGGATTCTCTAGATCTTCTGGATCTTTTGATTTTTTTGGCTCTTCTGAAGCATCTTGATTCTCTAAAGCCCTTATGTCTGCTCTTGAGTTCGTCCTTAGCTCCTCTGCCAGTCTTTTAGCTTCTGCTACGGCTTCTTCTGGTTTCAATGAACAGACAGTAAACTTAAATTCTTTCCGCAGACTCCAAATCCGATTCGCCGCTTCCTTCATTCGCTGCTCAAGGACAGGGCTAAAGTCCATCGCCGTAACCGTAAGGCTCATGAACACCTTTTCCACATCCGCCCAAATAAAGCCACAGAACCAACTTACATCCAAAGCCAAGCCTTCTGCCTCAATAGCTTCAAGCATGGAAAGAATCTCACAGCTTGGATACTCTTTTGTAATGACCAACTCCCCAGGGAAGCCCATGGGAAGCTCTATATAACGGCAGCTGGGAATCTGCTTTGTTTGCAAGGCATGAATCAGAGCTTTTACACAACGCTGTCCTGTTTCCAGCACATCCACATGGGGCGCTGTCCGATAAGCCGTTATGTAATTCAAGTTCTGTACAAGCTCCTGGTGCATGGTTCCGTGAAAATCGAAGGAGGCAAAAATAGGAATATCGCCAAACCGCTCCCTTAGCTTTTGAACCAGATAAAGTTCACCGCTGCCAATATCTTTCACGTGCATGGCTCCATGGAGGCAAAGGTACACTGCGTCAATTCCATGGGTTTTGTCATTTGGGTTGCATTGCCCTTCATCAGCACCACAAGGATTACAAGCGTTAGAAGGGTTAGGAAGTTTAGAAGCATCAGAGCTTTCATGAGCCTCAACGGCTTCAAAAAATTCATCCATAAAGTTTAAAAATTCATCCTTGGACAAGGACGCAGAGGGAAGTATGCTTGCATAAACCGCTGGGATTAGCTCCATTCCCGCCTCTTCAAACAACGCACACTGCTTAAGCTGATCCAACAAGGCCTGCCCTTTAAACCGGGCAAAATCCTGGTAGCGTACCTTTACTGTGGAAAAGGTGTTGGCTTCCTGATCAATACCACCTACTAAAATTTTCATGTTTAATCATAACCCCCATTTACTTTATTTTATACTAGCACGTTCATCTTGCGCATTATAGCACAATAGTGGCATGATTCACAAGCATAACAAGAGCAGACTGATTGCATTCACAGCTGCTTTTTGTTAAATAGCAAAACGGAAGCATAAAGGCAACCCGCAGATAATGCAAATGAAATGATTATAGGAACAACCATATCTGAAGCCGACGTACTGCCATTTATAATCTCAACGTTCTTTGTAGAAAGAAGCATGGGGTTAAGGCTTTCAAAAAAGGGGGTCATACCAAGCAGAGAAAACGTAGTGGTAATGAGGAGAACAAGCACAACACTTGCAAACGCACCTTTTGATATTACGCTACCCAGAGTTAACACTGCAAGATACAATATCCCACCAATCCATAAAAAAAGTGCCGCTATGAATAAGTTTTGGAGTGTGACTCCCTGCCAAAAGTAAGCTGTATATCCCCATGTTATCCCAAAACAGAGCCACAGGCTGACTGTCATAATGCAAAACATAACCGTAAACTTTGCAAGTATGACAGCGGGGCGCGAAAGCCCTTTCGTCAGCATTATGACAAATGTTCCTTTTGCATATTCGGTGGACATTATTGAGCTAAACAGAATAATCATCAAGCTAAATCCAAGCGATGATATATTTTTATAGAACTGCACCCACGAATCAATGGCAGCAGGTTCTGGCATATTCATATTGAACTGCGGGGCTAACGCTGATAAGAGCTGTGGCGTGAATTTTGCAGTTAGCGGGTTCATAAATCCGAACAGGGTAAATAGTGCAACCATAATAAGCAGTCGATAGTTTCTCATATTCTCGGTAAATTCTTTTTTTGTAAATGCAAGTAAACCATTCACGATACCACCTCCAAAAATAGATTTTCAAGACTGGATTCGGCAATTTCCATTTTCACAGGAAATAGCTTTTTCTGATACAAAGTGCTGATAATAATGCTTTGGAGAGCAGGCATATCATCACTTTGTAATGTGACAGCATTTCCGATTATTACGTTCTCCTTTGGAATATCCTCCGACTTCATGAACATCTGTAATTCGGTTTCACTCGCAAACTCAAGCAGCAGTTTGTTTTGCTTATGCAGGGCTTTTATTTCAGAGAGTGTTCCGATTACAGCAATTTTCCCTGCATGAAGTAGGGCAACGTGGTCGCATATTCTCTCTACATCAGATAGAATATGCGTTGAAAATATAACGGTGGTCGAGCCTTTAATTTTTTGCAGGATATCAAGAATTTCTTTTCGTCCAACAGGATCAAGGGCGCTTGTCGGCTCATCACAAATGAGTAACTTAGGTTGTGACAGTAATGCCTGTGCAATACCAAGCCGCTGCTTCATACCTCTTGAAAAGCTACCTATGCGCTTTTTCACTCCATCAAGTCCCACAAGAGATAAAAGTTCATCACTTCTGTTTTTCGTTTGCGCTTTCGATAGCCCGGTAATTTCACCACAAATCCCAAGATATTCATGCGGCTTCATATAGTTGTAAAACTCCGGCACATCCGGCAAATATCCAATATGCCGATTTGTTTTTGTCTGTCCATAACACACGGCTTCACCACAAACCGTAATACTCCCGCTGTCAGCTTCGAGCAGACCGAGCACCATCTTCATTGTTGTTGTTTTCCCTGCGCCATTTTGACCGATAAAACCGAAAATAGATCCCTGTGGCACAGCAAAGTTTAGATTATCAATTATCTTTTGGGTACCAAAACTTTTTGATAATCCATTTATGCTTAGAACATTCATTACTCCTCACCTCTCCCTAAAATGAAATAAGCAATCGGACCAATAATTTGAAGAATCAATACAAGAAATACCCACATTGCTTTGTTTCCAAAGCGGTAATGTGGATGCTTCAGCACATGGATAAGTGCTGTTATCGCAAGGGTGAGTTCCACAATAACGAAGGGGATCAGGAGGGGTAAGTATTCTCTCAAAAAATCCATATTAAAATTCTCCTAACAATTATTTTTTAGCTTTTCCACCATGCTTTGAAAACGCGGTTTATCCCCAAGAGCAGAAAAAGCGGGGTTATTTGCTACTGCATCAGTCATGCTTTGCCTTACGGCTTTTTCATTGCGCGGTAACGCTGTTCCTAAAGGAAATTCATCTAGCCAGTCATCAAGTAAATTGAAAAAACCATCCCCTTTTAACTGAAGTGGGTAAATATTACCTGTGGCAAGCTGTGTATATTTCTCCAAGGTATCAAGTGCTTTATCCATTTTTTCATTGGCTAAGTACGCTTGTGCGGCAGATAAATAGAAGCTAAGCATAATGGACGGGTGAATCTCTTCTATATGAAAGGTTTCCGCTATGCTCATTGTCCGCCGATATATTTCCTCAAACCGTTCCAGATCATCAGCACAAAGCATAAGGTATGGGAGAATCATACCAAACAAAACCATGATATGTTGATACACGCCTACTTGCAAAACAGTCTTTGCTTCCTTGATTTTTCCAGTCGCCTGATATGCCGAAGAAAGTAACGGTTCGATAGAACAGAGAGGTGCATTTACTCCGCTAAGCAATTCCAATACTTCATTAGGATTGCCAAGAGCAAGTGCGCAGACCGCTTCCATAGACAATGCCTGTTTTGCAAGCTCCACATCGCCACTTTCTTTTTTTACTCTAATGAAAAGCTCTTTAGCTTCTGTGATTATGGAAGCGATTCTGTCCGGTTCTTTAGCGGCTGTGCTATAATTGATCAGCAATGAACCAATTTGAAATAACAGAGGGAAGCACGAGAAGTACTTTTTACTGATTTCACGGCAACGGCTTATTACTTCGTCAAAAGGCTTAGTAGCAAAATCAGCGGATAGCGACAGGCACAATTTGCGAATGTCCTCTTTTATCATTTGTGGCTCATACCCCATAAGCTCGTCTATGCTCATATTGAAAAAAGCCGCAAGCTGTGGGAGAAATGTAATATCAGGATAGCTGTGTCCCGTTTCCCATTTTGACACAGATGCTTTGGAAACACCGATATAGTTTGCAAGGTCATCTTGTGTAATTCCTTTCTCCCTACGTTTGTTCATAATCGCCCTTGCGATATTGATTTCTTTCATGATTAACACCTCTACTTTTATTATCTTGTGAGTTAAAAGTTCTCTAAAAAAAATGTTGAAAAACGGAAGACAATCCTGT
>CAZSXS010000075.1:0-18737 GCA_964611385.1 uncultured Defluviitaleaceae bacterium | reverse complement strand
AGGGAAGGGAAAAACTTTTTCGCCGTTTGAAAAAGTTTTTCCCTTCCCTCCCCCAAGGTCTTATCTTTACTAAAGGAGGTCATTATGACTGATGTAGAGGTCTTGAGAGAGTTGGCGAAAGCGTTTAAGGTAGAAACAGCCAAGGACTCGTATGAGCAGAAAAGAAAACTCTGGAGAAACCATAATTGCTTTAAAGGGGCTGTACCGCCTATCTATATTCGTGCTTTCGCTTTTGATGAGTTCTTTGAGGAAAAGGACCTCAAGTGTTCAGACCCCTTTTTTAGGAGCTATGAACGCTATTTTCATATGATGCGCTTTCGCGCGAAAATCGGTGATGACTTTATCATAGAGCCTTGGCTTACAGTCCAGGCCTCGTATGACCCGCCCACGGAAAATCGCTGGGGTCTCCGTGCCGAACTTGGAACGAAGCCCCATCAAACCGGTGCAGCGGCTTATAAGCCTTCACTGGTCGATGAAAGAGATTTTGAGAAGCTGACTACCCCTAAGCACCATATCAATGAAAAGGAGACAAAAGAACGGCTTGAGAAACTCCATGCAGCGGTTGGCCATATCCTGCCTATCGACTTGAACCGCGGCCCCATGCTTCGAGCCTGGACTGCAGACCTGGCTACGGATATTGCTAAGCTCTTCGGCCTTGAGCAGCTGATGTGGAATATGATAGATCAGCCTGAGCTTTTACATAAGGTTCTGGCTTTTATGCGGGATGCCGTGTTGAAGGTGCATGCGGAAGTTGAACAGGCCGGTGACTTTTCCCTGACTTGCCACGAAAACCAAGCCATGTCCTATTGCCAAGGCTTCGAAGATCCAAAGCAAAATACCTTTGAGAAAAAACGCAAAGACCTTTGGGTCTTTATGGCTGCCCAGGAGTATACTGCTGTCTCACCTGAAATGTTTGATGAGTTCATGTTACAGTACCAAATCCCTATCATTGAACAGTTTGGTATCTCTGCCTATGGCTGCTGTGAGGATCTGACCAAGAAAATTGACCTCCTACGCAAAATCAAAAACTTAAGACGGATCGCTGTCACGCCCTTTGCCAATGTTCGGCGCTGTGCTGAGCAGATTGGTGAGGAATATGTCCTCTCTTGGCGTCCTTCGCCTTCCTTGATGGTCAGCCGGGGGCTGGATGAGGATATGGTTCGGAAGTTTATGCGGGAACATTTTCAGATTTTTAAGGAAAACAAAAATACTTTCGATATCACCCTTAAGGATGTTGAAACCGTAAACCATCAGCCGAAAAATATTATCCGCTGGGTGCAGATCGTTAGGGATGAGTTGGAACGGCTATAAAGCTGATATACTCGTGTAAAGCTCACTTGAGAATGCATGGGTATATACTCAGTCTCTTAAACATTTATCACGCCGCCATCATTCAACCCGGATAAATTCTATTGTTTTAGGCGGCGGCTTTGCAAAGTTGAACGTGACTGAGTATAAATTAATAAAAAAGGGAGGTGTCCCAAAAATGGATTTCAAAAATTATTTGAAGATAAATGACACACAGCGTAGACACACAGAGGAAAACCTAGCAGAGTATAAGCGCTTTTCTACCAGCCCAGAGGCGGTTCACCCCAAGGTCATTGTGAATGTCCCCAACGGTAACGCTTATACCACTCCCGAGCTTATTGCTGATAAAGCCCTCATGTTGAAAAATGGCTTGGACACGATCCAGACGCATATTGATATTGGGGACGATTATATTCCCCAGGTGCGGGTGGAGTTTGGAACAGGGCAGGTTTCCCATGCTTATGGCTGTGATATGTATATTGCCCAACATAGCCCCGTTTGTGCACAGGGGCATGTTTTGAGCGACATAGAGGAGATTGACGCACTTGAAAACCCCAGCTTGACAGCGGGGTGGTTTGGAAAGTGTTACGAGTTTACAGAATTTTTTATGGAGAACAAGCCCAGCATTGTAGGTATGCAGCTTCCCGATTTCCAAAGCCCTTTTAATAATGCTCACTTGATTCGAGGCAATGATATTCTGCTTGACTTTTATGATTCCCCAGATAAGCTTAGGCTGCTGCTTCAAAAGGTCACGGACTATATGGTCACGATGACAGACCATTACCGAAAGCTTACTCATATGGAGGAAGGCTTTTTTTGTGATTGGGGCGTTGTCTGGAAAGGCAGCGCAAGACTCTCAAATTGTTCCTTGCATATGATCAGTACAGCGTTTTATAATGAGTTCGTGAAGGACTTTGACCGAGATTACCTGGATCGCATTGGCGGCGGTCGTATCCACTATTGCGGCGAGCATGATGATGGCTTGTTTGATAGCTTCTTTAGCATCCCAAATAGCTATGGCGTGGACTACGACTCAAACCTGCATGACCTGTGGAACATTTCGGCCAAGGCGCCCTCTCAGGTTGCCCTTTTGCAATATGGCTCTCAGGAGCAAATCGACCGCCTCTTAAAGGGGGAAAGGCCGGAAAAAAATAATTTCATTATTTCAGCCTATGCCAAGTCGATAGAGGAAGGACGAATCCTTTATCAACAGTTGAAGGCCGCCTTACACTAAAATCAGCGGAACAAGATCCGCAAACGGAGGATGCAATGACTAGTAAGGAAATTATCAGAAGAAATATCGAATACAAGAACCCGCCCCGAGTCGGGTTTGATTTTAATCCACCCCATAAGAAGGATATCCGTTGGGTACCAGCAGTAAAGCTGGTGAATCCAAAAACAGCCGCTTACAGAACCTGGGGCCTTTACCCAGAAGTCAAAGAACTCGTACCCAACTTTGGCGGCGAGGTCAATGTCAATGTCTTTGGCAACATTTATGGGCGCCTAAAGCACGACAGCAACGGAGAATGCATCAAAGGCGCTTTGGAGGACAACTTTGACGCTGTGGATTCTTTTATTATGCCGGACTTTGATGAGAACTACAAAAAAGAACTTCGGGAAATGAAGCTCCATGAAAGCGATCAGTTTATCCTGGGTACCTCGCCGGTTTCTGTTTTTTCCACCTTTAGGGATTTGCGACTCATGTCCAATGCCCTCACGGATATTTTAATTGAAAAGGAAAACACCAAAAAACTTATGGATAAAATCTTAGCCTACCTGCTTGAAATTGCAGAGGGCTGCAAGGGACTTGGCTTTGATGCACTGATTATTTACGACGACTGGGGAATGCAGCACTCCACTTTTATAAGCCCTCAAAGCTTCCGTGAGTTCTTTAAGCCCATGTATGCCGCCATCGCCAAGTGTCTCCATGCTGCAGACATGAAGCTCTTTATCCACTCTTGCGGATTGGTTACAGACTTTATGGAGGACTTTATCGACGCCGGGGTTGACGTAATGCAGTTTGATCAGCCGGAAGTGTACGGCAGTCATGTACTTGCAGAGCGCTACGGCAAGCGGATTGCGTTTCACTGCCCAGTGGATATCCAAAAGATTATGGCCACCGGCGACCGGAGGATCATTGAAGATGCCGCTTTGCATATGGTAAAAGCCTTTAAGGATACCTGTGGTGGAGGTCTTATTGTGAAGGACTATCCCACCTGGAATGATATCAATGTTGCACTTGAATGGGCAGACTGGGCTCGGGAAGTTGTTTACCAGAACGCGACGTTATAAGGAAAAGAGGGAGAATCTTATGATTTCATCAAGCGACAAGGCACTCCTACGGGAGCTGGCAAAGAAACAACTGGAATATGCAAAGCTACCCATCATGGAGGAACGAAAGAAGCTATGGTACGCCCACAACAAGCTTGAAGGCAAACGCCCCATGCTGGTTATGGAGGAGATGTCCTTCGAGAACGAACTATTGGAGCCCTTACAGTGCGAAGGCGCACTGGCTCGGGAACTGGAACACACGATGCAAAGGCATATTGTTTGCCATGAGAAGATCGACGACGACAAGGTAGTGCCCGATTCCCTCTATTTAAGCTCCGCGATTCGTTGCCGCGAATTTGACATAGAAACCCATCTGGTCAAGCCCAAGGACAGCAGCGGCGTGGCACATCTATTTGAACATTTTATCAAGGACTTGGAAACGGATCTGCACAAGCTTAAGCATTCGACGTACAGCTACGACGCCAAACGCAACAAGGAGAGACTAGAAGCTACACAAGATGCGCTAGGTGACATACTCCCTATTCAGGTCAAAAACCGTTCCTTAGACTGGCACCTGATCCCCACCTTTAAAGTTGTCAAGCTTATGGGGTTGGAAAACTGGATGATGGAAATGGCCCTAAACCCCGACTTAGTGAGGGAGCTAATGCAATTTATCAGCGACGATCTACACGGGTACCTGGACTGGCTGGAGCAAGAAAACCTACTGACCATGAACAACAGCAACGACTATGCCGGGGCGGGCAGCTACGGCTTTACAGACGAGCTCAGCCAGAACGGCCGCATCACGACCAAAGACCTCTGGTGCAACATCAATTCCCAAGAAAGCTCAGAAATCTCCCCAGCCATGTACGGGGAATTCGTCTACCCCTCCCTAAAGTCAATCGCCGACCGCTTTGGACTGGTCTACTACGGCTGCTGCGAACCAGTACACGCCATCTGGGAAGACTATCTATCCAAGATTCCGAACTTACGCAAGGTATCGATCTCAGCCTGGTGCAACGAAGAGTACATGGGAGAAGCGCTCAAGGGCAAAAAAACAATCTACTCCAGGAAACCAAGCCCCAACTTCATCGGGGTAGGCAAGCATCTTGACGAAGCATCCTTCAAGGACTACATATCCAAGACCCTAAGCGCAGCCAAAAACTGCCCCTTAGAGATCATATTCAGAGACATCTACACCTTATCAGGCGACACAAGCAAGCCTAAGAGGGCGATAGAGATCATTAGAAGCATGTTATAAAATCAAGTGATAAAAACCCTGGGGGAGGGAAGGCGGAAAACTTTTTTCAAACGGGGAAAAAAGTTTTCCGCCTTCCCTCCCCCACGGTCCTAATCTTTATTTAAGGAGTGGCTTATGAAACCAATTAAATTGGGTGTTGTCGGCGTTGGTAGAGCCGGCTATGGAATGCATTGCGAAGAAATTAGAAATAAAAAGGATAAGTTCCAGATCACGGCTTGCTGTGATTTGATAAAGGAAAGAAATGAAAAAATGGCTGAAGAATATGGCTGTAAGACTTATGATGAGATCAGTAAATTGATACAGGACCCTGACGTGGAACTGGTGGATATCGCTACGCGCTCTTGTGACCACTTTGAACACGCAAAAATGGCCCTGCTGGCCGGTAAAGATGTCCTGCTGGAAAAACCCATGTGTGAAAATGTCGAGGAAGCTAGGATTTTGAAGGAGCTTGGCTCGAAGCCAGACGGCCCCAGACTCTATGCCAGACATAATAGACGCTTTGAGTATAATTTTTTGAAGATTCAGGAGATTATCAAGTCGGGGATCTTGGGGGATACCTATGAAATCCACTTGACCAGAAATTCGTATAGCCGCCGGGATGATTGGCAAACGATTCAAAAGTACGGCGGCGGGCAGCTGCTGAACTGGGGCCCCCATATCATAGACCAGAGCCTTCGCCTCCTGGAAAGTCCCGTCAAAAAGCTCAATAGCACTATCAGACAAACCGTTGCCGCCGGAGATTGTGAAGATCACCTGACCATTACCTTCGTTGGGGAAAATAATCGCTTGGTCTGTATGCAAATCAGTGGCGGTATGGCCCTGCCTACGCCCGAGTATCGGGTGTATGGAACCAGAGGTGCCTTGCAAATCGTGGATAATGTGATTGAGCTGCGCTACATAGACCCAGCTCAAATCCTTAGTCCCCTCACCGCTAATCCAGATACCCCCGGACAAAGCTTCGGTGCAACCAATACCTTTGCCAGCGCCGAAACCCTCCGCTGGATTCATGAGAAAATTGACGAAAGAAGCGAGGACTTGTCCATATTCTGGGATTACCTGTATGATAGCTACAGGAATCAAAAACCCTTCCCCATTACGCTAGATGAAGCCGTTGAAGTCATAGACGTGGTGACGAAGGTGAAGGCACAGGCGAAGGATAATTAAACATAAATAGAAACAAGCTCCCGACGAGTTTCCGAGCTTCCTGTCATGCCATACAAGCGGATGTCCCGCTGGAAAATGTATTGGCTTTGTATGAGATGGAAAATCGGAGCCAGGGGTAAACCCTTACCCATTCTGTTTATTTATAAAGAAAAGCCGCCCAAGTTCATTTGGCGGCTTTTCTTTACGACTTGTTTTTTAAAGTATAGAGTCTAAGGTTTGTTCCAGTGTTGTTTATAATATAATGGCCAGCTAAGCTACCCGTTATTTTTTTAAAGTAAATATCGTCGCCAAACACGCGTAGATTCAGGTAACTATCACCGCTTTGTAGAACCTTTCTACCACTGCCGTCCAGGTTCATTCGTTCAAGCTTATCACTAGCATTGCTGTAGAAAATATAATCAGAAGTGATAGCGACCGATTCACATAAATCATCATATGCTACCAAGGGCTTCATGCCCGTACCATCATGATTCATTCTGTACAGGATTAAATTGCCTTCTGCATGTGTAAAGTAGATATGATTTTCGTTGGCATAAAGATAACCGTTAGAAAAAAATTTGCCACTGTATCGTTCATGGCCTGTTCCGTCCGTCCTAATTCTGGATACATAAGATAACTTACGGGGTGAATCAATAGGGTATTTGTCAGATTCATCAATTTCATAAAAGTAAATCCAGTCTCCTACAACGCTAAGAGAAGCTACTTTGCCCTCATAAAGTTCCTCAACTTCATTTGTTTTAAGATTCAGGCGATTTAAACTGGGTTTAGAATTTGACAGTATATGGCTAGAATTATAATAATAAAGCCAATTTGGGTCTTTCCCAACTGTAAAATAGAAGCCAATATCATCGCAGAGCTTTGTCAGCTGGGTACCGTCTTTTTTGACCCGAAAAGTCCCATAGTTGTTTTTATCATAAGATGAAAAGTAAATATACTCTCCAAGCGAAAAAATACTGTTTGGAAAGTAGTGAGAAGTAAAGATTTGCTTGCCCTCTCTTTCATAGGGTCTCTTTACATAAATTTCACCATAAGTAGAGTAGATTACCGTTCCGTCCTCCTCCACAATAATATCTCCGTCGTAATGCGGCTCAGTAATCCATAGCCCACTATCAAACTCTTCTCTTCCGTAAAACGATTCATCACCTTCAGGTCTATATAAATACAGAGAAGACCTGAATAAAAACTGATCTTGAGAAAAATCATCAAAATAAATCGAAGAAGAATCTTCATAGAAGCTTTTATAGGCTTTGAAGTACTCCTTTTCTGAAACAGCTTTGCCCGCTATTTCGTAATCATAAGTTACATTTGCCATGTTCACATTCTGTTGAACACGATGAACATTCATGGTTTGCTTCATGAAGCTCTTGGATTTTAATTTGCCGCCTTCTAGTGTATAGAAAATAAGTTCCTCGTTATAGGACGCATCTTCACTCGAAAGCACTTCGCTTGCCCCAGGGTCCGTTTTCAAGAAATAAAAGCCATAGTTTTGAGAATCATAATAAAGATTGAAGGTATAATCTTCAATTGAAAATTCAGAAGATGCTTCAATTCTATCAACAAAGCGCACAGATGAGACTCCATCCTCTTCTGCCACAGTGTAAATATCAATCCATAGTTTATCGTCCTCATAAGCACAACTAAGCACTTCTGGAATATCATCAGAATCAAGATAACGAAAAGCATAGCGAGTATCATAAGTAAAGATTTCTTTTCTGGAAAAAAAGTTATCATATAAAATTTGCCAATCCGCAATCTCGTTGTTTTTTGTATTACTTGTATAGACGTTTTTGGCGCCTGTTTGAGTGTCTATAATGCATAATTTTGTTCCATCATTTTTGATGTAACCACCTAAAAAGTAAGTATAGTTGTCATCAGCATAAAGAATGTTACTGATCAATAAATCATTAGGATAAAGCCCATCGTATTCGCTGGTACAATCATATAACAACTCCCGTTCAGTGCCGTCAAGGTTTTGACGAATCAAAGCTCTTGTTAAATACGTTTCTAAATAGGTGTTATAAATCAAATACATTTTGCTGTCATGAATATAGAAGTTGTCTAAGCTCCAATTTAATACCCTGTCTAAACTGTATTCAACATCATGCAGATTTGAAATTTCCTCATAGCCCACTCGAACCAGATTACTAGGCTTACCAGTTCCGATCAGATACTCTTTAAAATAATAATACCCATCTTGAAACACAAAGTCATAAATGCCCCCTGAACAGATTTCTTTAAAATCACTTCCATCCTTATTCATGCGATTCCAAATGCTTACTTCATAATTATCTGGATTCGTAGCAATATAGAGCTCGTCATTCTCTATTTTCATATATTCAATGACTTGAGCTTCGCCTTCCTTAAAGGTATGTATTTTTGTAGCTGTTTCTTCTGATGGCTTCTTTCTGTAGATATCGAATCTTTTTGTATACGCTTCTGTGCCATCATGCTCCAAAGCAAAGTAAAGAAAGCCCTCTTCGTCGAAACAAAATGAGTTGAGCCTTCCCATAATCAAGTGCCCTTGCTTTGTTGAACGGTCATCAGTTTGTAAATGATCAATGTTTACTTTGTACAAGTCATAGTAGTACTGATAGCGATCATCTATGCTGTGTATGCTGTAATATAAAGCATTCTCATACACAGTAAATTTGGATATTTCTTTATCCAAATTGACAAGCTTTTGGATTCCAGACCCATCTAAATTGATAACATAAATATTGTCACTTGCAAAAATAATTTTGTCCTCTAACAGAAGCAGACCACCAGAAACGCTTTCATCACTTAGCTTTTTAAAGTCAAAACCTTCCACGGAAATTTTATATAGACCGGTTCGATCGCTGTCTACATAATAAACTGTTTTATCCTTAATCACCACATCTGAGGACTGAAGAAGTTTTTTATTCTGTGAAGATTCAAGTTTGTCTTTCTGGGTATCCTCTGTTTTTTTGTTACTCTCTGGTTTTTCATCATTTGTCTCTGTATCTGGATGTTCTCCTGAGTCAACTTCTGTATTGTTATTGATACTTTCGCTTGACTCGATCTCCGACGGGTTATTTGCACCTGTGTTGTTTACGACCTTAACAGAAAAAGGATTGCCAAAAGCAATAAAGCAGGCTACCCCGCTGATGACGAGCAAACATAAAACAGCAAGGATACCTATCTTCTTCTTAGACCGAAGCTTAGCTTCTGATAGCGTCTTTCCGCATTTCGGACAGTAGTTCCCTTGTTCAATTTCGCATTTACAATGCTTACAAATCACTAATAATCCCTCCTTGTACTTGATCCTTATTGGCTTTTTAAATGCACTTGATTCTTATTGGCTTTTTAAACACCCTCCTTTGAGTAGGCAATCTTTTCTGCCCCGTCAAGATTCATCCTATAGTTTCCTGGAGAGCTGCCTTTAGTCTGATAAAAGTAGAGGTAATCGCCATATACTTTTAAGTTCATGCAGTTTTCTCCGCTGAGGATTTCCTTTCTGCCACTGCCATCCAAATTCATTCTCACGATTTTATCACTGCCGTTGCTGTAGAAAATATAGTTAGAGGTAATGGCTACAGACTCGCAGAGATCGTCATAGGGCACAAGCGCCTCCATCGAACTACCATCCTGCTTCATTCTGTGTAATCTTAATTTTCCATCGGTGTGATTAAAATAGATATAATCCTTATCAGCATACATAAAACCATTAGAAAAATACTCACCATCATATCTTTGGTACGCTGTTCCATCCGTCTTGATTCTGGATACATAAGATAATTTCTTTCGCATATCAACAAGGTACTCCTGATTTTTATCCAGTTCATAAAAATAAATCCAATCCCCAACTATACTTAGAGAAACAGCATGGCCTTTGAATAGCTCTTCTGTTTCATTGGTTTTAAGATTCAAGCGTTTAATGCTGGGCTCAGAAGCGGCTGAAAAGTGTTCACTATTTGAATAATAAAGCCAGTCAGCGCTATCCCCCATTGTAAAATAGAAACCCTGGTCATCGCAAAGCTTCGTTAGTTGGGTTCCGTCTTTTGTAACCCTGAATATGCCTGGGTTATACTTGTTGTTTGAAGAAAAATAAAGATACTCCCCCTTTGAATAAAAACTATTGGATGAAAGATTATTGCTTATAACAATTGCCTTGGCTTCTTGATCATTCGACATCTTTGAATAAATTTCACTATAGGTTGAATAGAGTATTGTTCCATTCTCTTCTATAATAATATCTCCATAATAGTGTGGTGTAGAAACCCAGAAAGAACTGTTCTCGTCATCATCCTTTTCACGATGAATCTCCTCAACCTCTTCAACCTTTTCAACCTTGTTTAAATTGTAAATATCCTTATAAAGTGCACTCATAATGGTTTGAGAAAGTAGATCATCAAAAAAAATAGGAATAGACCTTTCTTCTAAATCTTTGTAGGCCTTGTAATACTCCTTTTGAGATACAGCCCTACTTGCTGCTTCATACGCATAAGTTAAATTTGCAATATAGGCATTAAAACTATGTACATTGATTGTGTTTTTCATAAGACTTTTAGAATTTAATTGACCACCGTCCAAAGAGTAGAAAATGATTTCATCATCATAGGATGAATCTTTATCTGCATAGAGCTTATTTTTTCCTGGGTCTGATTTCAAGGCATAAAACCCGTATTTTGTTCTATCAAAATAAAGGTCAAAGAAAGGTTGATCCATTGAATACCCTTCTGACAGCTCCACTTGATCAATCAGTCTTACCTCTGAGATACCCTCCTCTTCTGCTATTGTATAGACATTCAAGAACAGCTTCTCCTCTTCTTGATTACAAATCAGTAATTCTGGAATTTCATCTTCATCCAAATGCTGAAAAGCATACTTATTATTGTAATCAAAGATTGATTTATAGGAAAGAAAGTTCTCATATGCAATTTGCCAATCCATAATCTTGTCATTCTTTTTCTCTTTTGTGTATACTTTTTTCGCACCTGTTTGTGTGTTAATTAAGCATAGCTTTGTTCCATCGTTTTTAACATAGCCGCCTAAAAAGTAGGTATAATTTTCATCTGCATAAAGAATTTTACCGATTTGCAATTCTTCAGGAACTACATCCTCAAAGCTCATAAAATCGCAAAGCAATTCTCTATTGGTTCCATCAAGGTTTTGTCTAAACAGATGGCTTGCAAAATTAACCCCGTAATAGGTTAGATATATTTTATTATCGTAGATGTAGAATTCATCTGCATTCCAGTTCAACACACCTTCGGATATATCCTCTGAATGATAAATGTCTGTAATTTCATCATAAGCTGCACGAATTAGAGAGGGGTAGATCCTAAGAAATCGAGTAAAATAATAATTTCCATCATGAAGAGTAAAGTGATTAATGCTGCCCAAGTAAATTTCATTAAAATCACTTCCGTCTTTATTTAATCGGTTCCAAGTTCTTACGCCATAGTTCACTGGGCTGGTATCAATATAAAGTTCGCCATTTTCTATTTTCATAGAATGAATGATGTCAGCTCTTCCTTCATTTAATGTATATATTTTTGCAGCTGCTTCCTCAGATGGCTTCTTTTTATAGATGTCAAATTTTTTGAGCTGTTCATTGGCTCCGCTGCTCTCCAAAGCAAAGTATAGAAATCCCTCTTCATCAAAGCAAAACGCGCTTACCTTACCCAATACCAAATCGCCCTGTCGAGTATTCTCGTTGCCTTGTGAAGGTTTTAGATTTGCTTTATATAAATCTAAGGAAAGCGCAGAGTACTCTTTTCCGGTATTGATACTGTAGTACAAGGTATTTCCATAAACATAAAAATCATTTATTTTCTGATTCGAGCTTACAAGCTTTTGAATTGCCGTTCCATCTAAGTTCATCGAATAAATAGCATCACTTGCAAAAATAATTTTATTATCCAGTAGAATAAAACCGCCTGAAATCTCTTTATCAGTCAGTTTTTTAAAGCCAACACCTTCAACGGAGATTTTATATAGGCCTGCCTGGTACATATCTATATAATATACAATCTTGTCTTTAACAACTTCGTTGGATGATTTATGAAGTTGCATTTCATTTAAAGCTGCTTTTTGAGCGTTTTTAGTAAGCTCCGTTTCCGTTCCCTTCTCATTTGCATTCTCATTTACATTCGCATTTTCAGTCTTCTCATTTTCCTTCTCTTTTATCTTCTCAACAGTAGCTTCCATCTGTTGGGTATCGTCCACCACAGTACGATTATCCTGGGCGTTCATTTCACTTGGTTTGATCTCTGACAAGTTATTTTCATTTTGCTGGATCTCCGACAACTTACCTTCACTCACGTTGTTCGTTACCTTGAAAGTTAGATTGCCAAAGACAAAAAAATACGCTGCACTTCCTATGATCAGTACACACAAAAGAGAAAGGATACCTATTCTCCGCTTAGACCCTAGGGTCTTGCCACATTTCGGACAGTAATTCCCTTGTTCAACTTCACTTTTACAATGTGTGCAAATCATTGATAGCCACCTCGTGAGATCATTTTTTGTTGTTACTTTTCCGAACAAGTTACTAAGCTTCATGCTTGATGAAAATGTATAATCCATTATACAGAAACCTAGGCACTTGTAAACACTTGTGCACAAGTAAATGGAAAAATCAGAACTATTGCTGCTTATAAAAAAACAAAAGGGTAACATTAAGCTGTGAATGTTCGACACTAAAGTTGAAATGATCCAAGTACACTTTTGAATATCCGCACAGTAGGTCCACAAGGTCAAGTAAATCCTCCAAGGGCGCTTCAGCTAAAAGATTTACAGCAATTTTTGTTAAATCATCCATTCTTTCCTCACCAGCATACCGAAGCCATAAGTTTGTAATAGAGCAATCTGCAGCAAAGGAATGAATGATGGATAGCTGTTCAGCAAATTGAGAAATCTCAATTAAGTTTTCATTGACAAACGCCTCTGCTTGATCGGCTTCCTTTATAAGCTGTAAATACTCCTCCATGGAATCGTAGTTGTTGTTTTTAATTCTTAAAAGTCTTTCGTTCCCCTTGTAAAGTTCAAGAGAAACCTTGTATGTTGAAATTGGGTTTGAAAGGAGTAAATTATAGCCGAGCCAAGACAGGATGATCCCCAATAAAATACAAAATCCGATTAAGACGGCATAGACACTTTTAATAAACCTCTCCTTGTCACCTTGAAAATACCGCTCTACAAATTCATCAATCCTTTTGCTTTTTATAGGGTTCATTCGCTAACCTCCAATGTGAATTTATATTCATTGTTGATGTATTCTAGCTGCTTGATTGCAACCGAATTAAAGCCTAATCCCTTAATCTTTTCAATCGCTATGTCCACTAAGGAAACATTGCTTGTCACACCCGTTAAGATGGCCTTAAAGCCCTCGAACATGGAAGTTTCTATTTGCTTTAAGGTGATCCCACCCTCCTCTTTGTTCTCTGTGCTGATCTTAATCATTTCCCGAATGCTATTTGCGTCTAAGCGGGCATATTTGTCTAATGACAATTCAATTTTCGCATTGTTCTTTTTTCTGTCTTCAATCTGGTTGTATTTTTTAAATACTTCTTGGGACACATCAAACTTTGAGCTGGATAATTCCAAGGTGAGAGCAGCATTTCCAGTTTCCATCTTACTGATCAAAAATGCCAATATGTAGGAGCTTGCAACAAAGGCAGCATAAATCCACAAAATACACTTTAAGAAATTGCTGAGAATATTTTGAATCTTCTTTTTGAACATAAGTTCTTCAGGCAAAAAATCAATGTACCCCTTGTTACCGATTACAAAGTTAAACAGCTTCTGAAAGATTTCCTTACTCCACTTGTAAAGCCCCAACAAGCTATAATAAAGGAAGTAAAAAAATCGAATCAAAAAAGTCTTCATAAAAGCAGCTCCTTTCTGAATACACAAATGGCCTAAGTTATTTTGTCAAATTATATCACAGCACAACTTAGCTGCAAATAAGAACCATTGAATGAAGGTGGCTTCGAAAATGTATTAGAGACTGCGTAGAGAGACTGAGCATATCAGAACTTACTATCAAGGGTCAAAAATTCCTTGACAGTCATTCTAAAGTCTGCTACTATACTTAGGTAATTATCTTGTGAATATTTCTTGATTTTTCATCAAATATAATCTTGGCCTATTTTTACTTCGTTCTGAAGCTTTTTTCGTAGGCTTAATATTTCTTGCGCGATATCGGTCATTCACATGACCGTTTTTTGTTATATTGACTATTTTTTTATTGACTGCTGTTTACTGGTTTTTTATTGATTAGGTTTACTGATTACTGATTATTTAGGAATTCGAGGTTCTTATGCTAGAAGTTGCTTTACTTGGTACGGGTGGGATGATGCCATTGCCCAATCGCTACCTTTCTTCTCTGCTTTGCCGCTGCAATGGCAGTATGCTCTTGATCGATTGCGGCGAAGGCACACAGATTTCGGCAAAAATTTTAGGCTGGGGCTTTAAAAATATTGACTTCATTGCCTTTACTCATTTTCATGCAGATCATATTTCCGGTCTTCCCGGGATGCTCCTTGCCATCGGTAATGCTGGCAGAACAGATCCCCTTACCATTGTCGGACCAAGAGATCTGAAAAGGGTCGTTAATTCTCTGCGGGTGATTGCCCCCGATTTGCCCTTTGAAATCCATTTTCACGAACTCAATTTTGCAGACGAAAGCAGTGATTTTCAGTATATAGATTTAGGGGAATTCAAGCTTTCTGCTTGTCGGCTTTTCCATCGAATCCCCTGTGTGGCTTATTCCATTGAGCTTCTGCGGGTAGGGAAGTTTGATGTGGACAAAGCCCTTGCTTTGAATTTGCCCAAGGTATATTGGTCAAAACTCCAAAATCATGAAGAGTTGCTCTTTGAGGGCCGGACATATACCTACAAGGATGTATTAGGCCCTGACAGAAAAGGCATTAAGCTCTGCTACTGTACGGACACCAGGCCTGTTAAGGCATTGCCTAAACTGATTGAGGGCGCCGATCTCTTTGTCTGCGAAGGCCTGTACGGTGACTCGGAAAAATTGGAAAAAGTAGTCGCCCATCGGCATATGCTTTTTAGTGAAGCTGCTTCTCTTGCTAAGCAAGGAGCGGTTTCAAACCTCTGGCTGACCCATTTCAGCCCTGCTCTTTTAAATCCTGAGGAATTTTTAGGTTCTGCACGAGCCATCTTTCCGAACACAAAGGTTGGCTTTGATCGCATGAATACCGTTTTACAATACGAAAACTGATTTTTCGTTAAGGGGTGACTAAATGAAAAGTTTGACCGATTATGAATTAATCGAGGAAAGTATAAAAGGGAATCATGATTGTTTTTCGGAACTGATTAGCCGGTATAAAAATCTTGTTTACTCCATTGTATTACGCATGGTGAAAGACAATGAGGAAGCAAATGACCTGGCTCAGGAGGTGTTTATCCGAATCTATCAAAACTTGGATAAATATCGTCCGGAATTTAAGTTCAGTACTTGGATTATGCGCATTACCACCAATATCTGCATTGACAACCGCCGCAAAAAGCGGGCTGAATTTGTTCAGATTGATGAAAACCTTGAGCTTCAATGTGACTATAAAGATTCTCCAGAGGAAACCTTGCTTCGCAAGGAAAGAAGAAAGAAAATTAGCGAGGCGCTTGAAGCCCTTCCTGATATGTATAAAATTCCAATTATTTTGTATCATAAGAATGGGCTCAGCTACGCAGAAATCTCAAAGCAAATTAATGAGCCCCTTACCAAAATTAAAAATCGTATATTCCGAGGGCGCAAGATGCTGAAGGAACTTTTAAATTATTAACATATTGGAGGTTGTTATGAATTGTAAAAAAGCAGAAGAGTTATTTTACAAGTTTTTGGACGGCACTATAGACAGTTCAGAAAAAAATGCTCTGGAGCTTCATACGAAAAGTTGTGACTACTGCAAGGAAGAATTGGCCGCCTATATGGATTTGGGTTTTCAATTTGATATGGACGTTGAACAAAATGCAGATCTGTACGAGGAAATCGGTTCATTGGATAAAACCCTAGCTTCCTTATGCTTAGCAGAAGATCATTTTTCCATTCCAGAGAATTTCGAATCCATGGTGATCGAAAAGATTCAGTTTGAAAAGGCTAAGGCGCACGATAACGCCCCTAGTTTTGAGACGATCCTTTGCTCACTTATGGCTTCTATGTCTGTTTTGATCGGATTTTTGGTGGTCCTCTTTTCGGCCAAGCCGGAGATTCTTGAATTTATTTTGGATATCCCTTATATCACTAAGGTTTCCCAACGCCTCAACCTGATTTCGGACGCCTTATCCAAAGCCACACAGACTATCACGGGTCCCATCAGCCAAGCGACGACTTCTTTGTCTGTTCTTCTTTCTTCTTATAACTATGTTCTCTTAATCATTGCTTTTCTCCTACTGCTAATGGTTGTAAACCGAAAGAATAAACTTGTTGGTCAGATTTTATATCAAGTCAGAAATTAAGCGGGGGCCTGGTTTATGAAATTCACACGGAAACTCAGAGAAAACAGAAAAGCTTTTGCCGGTGTGATAGCCGGGTTATTGATTGCAGCCATGTTGATCGGCGCTTTGTCCCCTTTCTTTAGCGGTATGTAATTTTAACAATGGAGGTTAGTATGGGCGACCCTAATGACGACTTACTCATAAATAATGTTCCGACCGGCGCACTGTCCGATGCCGAACTTTCTAAATATATTGATGAAGAAATCCCAGAAGATAAAATCAATGAGCTCAACGCCATGTTTGAGAAGTTCAAGTCGCCTGATATTCAAAAACAGTTGGCCGAAACTTCCATGCCCTTGTTTGAAAGTGACGATATTGATTCCGAAATCAAGCGTCTCTTGGCTCTGGATGAGCAAGAGGAAGTAAAACTGACTGAGCTGAACAGCGCCAACTTTATTGAGGATGTATCTGTATACGATACAGAGGATCGTTCGACGCCCCAATTAGAAGAAATTGAAATTGACCCAGAGAAAGAGGGTTTGGATCTCGCTCCCCCAAAGGAAGCAGCAGCCAAGACCAGTAAGAAACAGCGCTCCAAGTCCAAAGCTCCAAAAAAGAATCTCAAGGAAATCCCCACCAAAAGACTGTATTATACAGCGGCTGTTTTAGGGGTCTTGGTTTTGGGTTTATCCTTGGCTATGTTTAAACTGAACAGCATGGCAAATGATATCATTGTATATTCTCAGAAAATCAGCATCCCCTCTACTGCCCTAAACAATGCCCAGTTTATCTATGTTTCGCAGGAAGCCCAGCTGAACGGAAACCGCCTTGCCCTGAAGAAAATCTTACTGGACGCTCTGGCAACGGAGTTTTACTTTGAGAGCAGTATAGACCTAACGAATTACACCTTTACCTTAAAAGATAACCAAGACAATTATTATCCCATAGACTTAGTCTCCGTTTCTGGGGAGAGTGATTATTCTGCACCCAGCACGAAGCTTCGTTTTGCTCCATTGGATGCAAAGGCGAAGAGCTTTTCTTTAAAAGCTGAGCTTACCAATTCTGATATACCAGACAGCCATGTTGAGTTTAGCTTTTATCTGGATGGAAAGTTGGATGAGTCAGTTAGGTATCTGACCCAAAAGCAAGAGATTGCCACCACGATTAATGAGATGGTCGTCGCTGTGGAAGGCGCAAGCTTTTCCGCTGCAGGTTCGACGATATTCTTTTCTTTCCGCTGGAAGGATGACAAGTCCATCTTTGGTTTTGCAAACGGCAAGTACGGTGTCAGCGTCAGTGAAAATGGATCAAGCCTAGTGCATACAAAAAGCCAACCCCACAAGACCATCTTGCCCTCTGAAAAGATGCTTTTAGGCAGAGCCAATTTCGCCCCAACCCAGTATCTAACTTCTACAGTATTCGTTAACTTTCAAAACTTAGAAAGAAAGTTCCTGGTCAATCAGGAATATCCTATTAGCAGTTTGCCCAAGGGATCTTCTCAGGAGCCTATGGTTCTTGACTTTGAACGATATAAGGTAATCATTGAAGGTGCTCGCTTTATGGGAGACTACTACGTATTGGTCTTCCACACGGAGGACAAGGAAATTTTTGCTTCCAGTAGCGACCTCTTTCAGAACGACAACCGGGTAGACACTACGATGGATGCAAGCCTGGAATGGACAGCAGCCGATGGGTTAGTGATTTCTGTTCCATGTAAGTCCGTTTCCGGTAAAATCGGCACGGATGTACTCTTTGACCTAAAAGACTACAAGGCGTCGCTTGCTCCAGACAAGATGAAATTGAAGCTCAACTCCCTGAACATTCAAATGAAGGATATCAGCATCCCTATAGACTTATCCAATCTGCCGAAGGCAATTGAGGATACTCACCCACTCCTAAAAGCACAGCAAGCCTTTGAGGAGACGCAATCCACTCTGCCAAGCAGCAGCCATTATGTATCTGCTCCCATTGGTTACTATATGGATAAGGATAAACTTATGTCAATCTTTCAAAAAGGTTTACTGGAGGATGGGAAAATCACTTACCGCACGAATCAGCTATTTGGTCGTTTAAACGGAGATCAGTTGGATGTCTTTAAAAATGAAGGAATGAATGAGTAAGAAATGAGGTAGACTTTCGGGTATTCTTAATCTGTATACCTGTTTAATTGCTTCTGATTCATAAGAATCAGAAGCATCATAAGGATTAAAACGAAAAAGCGGGCGAAGAACGCCCGCTTTTTCGTTGTGGCTGTATTAGACCTGTTCGCTAACCTTGTAAAAATGAGTAAAACATGTTAAAATTGTCAAGG
>CAZSXS010000074.1:0-19379 GCA_964611385.1 uncultured Defluviitaleaceae bacterium | reverse complement strand
GGGAGGAAAACTTTTTTCGCCGTTTGAAAAAAGTTTTCCTCCCCCTTCCCCCACGGTTTTATAACTTAGAAGGAGATTCTATGAAAATTAAAATTTGCGGGCTGACCAGAGAGTGCGATGTCGCATATGCCAATGAAGCGCAGCCGGATTATGTGGGCTTCGTATTTGCAAAAAGTAGAAGACAGGTGACGGAGGATTGGGCCCGGTGTCTGAAAAGGAAGTTGAGTCAAAACATTGTTGCTGTGGGTGTGTTTGTGGATGAGGAGACGGATTGGATCAATCGCCTGTTGGACGAAAAGATTGTGGATATGGCGCAGCTGCATGGTAACGAAACAGACGAAGCGATCAGAAGGATCAATGGGCCTACAATAAAGGCGCTGCGCCTGGGAGAAAACCCCCACCGCCCGTCCGACTTTTTGCTCTTTGATAGCCCCCGAGGCGGTAGCGGACTAAGCTTTGACTGGTCAAAACTGCCCGCTGTTGATAAACCCTTCTTCTTGGCCGGGGGTATTTCTTTGGAAAATGTGCAACAGGCAGTAGCCTTGCAGCCCTATGCCATTGATTGTTCCAGCGGCGTTGAAACTGAGGGTTTAAAGGATAGAAATAAAATCATCCAATTAATAAGGAGCGTGCGAAATGAGTAAAGGTAGATATGGCGTTCACGGAGGTCAGTATATCCCCGAAACGCTGATGAACGAAATCATCCATTTGGAACAACAATATGAGTTTTATAAAAACGATAAAGCCTTTAACGAAGAGCTGAACGCGTTGCTGAATCACTATGCAGGCCGTCCCTCTCTTCTGTACTTTGCTGAAAAAATGACAAAGGATCTAGGGGGCGCAAGGATTTATTTAAAGCGAGAGGATTTGAACCATACTGGCTCCCATAAGATTAATAACGTGCTGGGGCAGGTGTTGCTGGCAAAAAAAATGGGCAAAACCCGTATCATCGCCGAAACCGGTGCCGGACAGCACGGCGTTGCAACGGCAACAGCGGCGGCGCTGTTGGGACTTTCCTGTGAAATTTTCATGGGCAAGGAGGACACAGAGCGGCAGGCTCTGAATGTGTACCGAATGGAGCTTTTGGGTGCTAAGGTTCATGCTGTCACCAGTGGAACCATGACCTTGAAGGACGCCGTCAACGAAACCATGCGCGAATGGACCAGCCGTGTTCACGATACGCACTATGTATTAGGCTCCGTCATGGGGCCTCACCCCTTTCCAATGATGGTTCGGGATTTTCAAAGCGTTATCAGCCGGGAGGCCAGGGAACAAATTTTGAAGACCGAAGGCAAGCTGCCTGACTGCGTGGTCGCCTGTGTGGGTGGCGGCAGTAATGCTATGGGTATGTTTTACCACTTTATACCCGACACAACCGTGAAGCTGATCGGCTGTGAAGCCGCAGGCCGGGGCATTGACACCGATCAACATGCAGCCACCATTGCCAAAGGCAAGCTTGGGGTGTTCCATGGGATGAAGTCTTATTTTTGTCAGGATGAGCAGGGGCAGATTGCACCGGTGTACTCCATCTCCGCCGGTCTGGATTATCCCGGCATCGGCCCGGAACATGCGCACCTACATGACACCAAGCGGGCAGACTATGTTCCCGTTACCGACGACGAGGCCGTGGAAGCTTTTGAGTATCTGTCCAGAACGGAAGGCATTATTCCGGCCATCGAAAGCGCTCATGCGGTGGCTCATGTGAAAAAGATTGCGCCGCTGCTGGGTAAAGACAAAATCATCATCCTCTGTCTCTCTGGCCGGGGCGACAAGGATGTAGCCGCAATGGCAAGATATAAGGGGGTAAAGATCCATGAATAGAATCAAGAATGCTTTTCAAAAGGGCAAGGCCTTTATCGGGTTTTTGACGGCAGGCGACCCAAGCATAGAACATAGCGAGGAATTTATTTTGAGCATGGCGGCCAAAGGAGTAGATCTCATTGAAATCGGCATTCCCTTTTCAGATCCCGTTGCCGAAGGCAAGGTAATCGAAGCCGCTAATGTCCGAGCCTTGGCGACAGGCACCACCACGGACAGCGTTTTTGAACTGGTGCGAAGGGTTCGGTCGAAGACCGATGTGCCCCTTGTTTTTTTAACCTACTTGAATCCGGTGTTTCAATATGGATACGAGCGGTTTTTTGCAACGGCTAAAGAAGCGGGGCTGGACGGTATCATCATTCCCGACCTGCCCTATGAAGAAAAGGCAGAGCTTTTGCCCTTTGCAAAGAAGAATGACATCCATGTCATCTCCTTGATTGCCCCTACTTCCCAGGACAGGATCAAACAGATTGCCAAAGAAGCCGAGGGTTTCATCTACCTCGTTTCCTCCATGGGGGTCACAGGCGTGCGTTCGCAAATCCATACTGACCTTTCCTCCATCATCCAAACCATACGCAGCGTAAGTGACACACCCATTGCCGTAGGCTTTGGCATATCCACCCCTAAGCAAGCCGCCGCCATTGCCGAAATCGCCGATGGGGTCATAGTGGGCAGCGCTCTTGTAAAAATCATAGAGCATTACGGAAGGGATTCGGCAGAGCCAATAGAAGAATATGTACGGCTGATGAAGGCAGCAGTAACCTTTAGCTAAATTTCGAGGTGCTGTAAAAATCAAGTACAGAAGCCTATAAACAGCAATAGACGCCACCGAGGGCGTCTATTGCTTTATTGAGGCATGTATTTGTCTGATGCAAGTCTGTCATCTCACTTGCTACTTTACAACGGGCACCCATACCAGAGATTACCCTTTTAAATCCTTTAACTTCTCGCAGATGGACTCAAATTCAAGCTGCAAGGCTTCTTTGTCGGCGTTCTTTAAGGACAGCTCGGACAGAACCTGCGTGAGGCGAAATTCTAAGAGCATTTTGTTCTCGGAGCGTTTGGGGCTTTTTTTGCGGGAGGCTTCATAGAGATCTAAGTTTCCCTCAAAGCCTGTGATTTTCTTGTTCTCAATGATCAGTAGATGATCGGCTACCCCGTTTACAAAGGCCTTGTCATGGGAAACAAACACCACTGCACCCTCATAGTCTCTTAGCAGGTCTTGTACCCCTTCGATGGAAGGAATATCCAGATAGTTGGTTGGCTCGTCTAGTAGCAGTACGTTGGCATCCGATACCAAAAGCTTTGCAAGAGCCAGCTTTATCTTTTCCCCCCCGCTGAGCACCTCCACTTTCTTAAATACATCAGATCCCCGAAGCAACAGCCGGCCCAGGATGTTTCGGGTTGCGTTTTCCCCCTGAATGCTGTCCTTCATGGCGTTCTGTAGTACGGTTTTATCATAATCCAGGTTTTCAAAGCCCTGATACAGATAGCCGAAGCGAGCCTTTGGAACCGTGTAAATCCCAGGGTGGCCTTTTGTGATCAGATTGATTAGGGTAGACTTCCCGGCTCCGTTTTCTCCGATGATCGCTGTCTTTGCATTGTTTTTGATTTCAAATGCGGCTTTTTCAAAAATCACTACCGAATGCTCATAGTGAAAATTGACATCCTTCCCGCTTACAAGAATCTTATTTTGCGGTGGGTTCGTTAAAGAAAAATCCAATTTTATGATCGGAACCTCTCTGGGTTTTTCCTTCACTTCCAAGCGATCCATTCGGGATTTTAGAGACTTTGCCGCATTATTGAGTTTTTGCTCGGTTTCTGTGGCTTCTCGCTTGTGGAGTCGTGCTTCCGAATTCCCCATGCGTCTTGGAGCTTTTCGAACGGAACCAGCCTTGGCTTTCACTTGAGATATGGCGTCCTGCAAGCGGCTTTTTTCATTGGCATACTGCTCGTATTCAAATTCTTTTCTGGCAAAGTCTGCCTCCCTTTGCTCCAGGTAAGCGCTATAGTTGCCGCTGAAAAGCCGGACGACACCGTCTTTGATTTCCAGAATCTTGTTGCAAAGAGTGTCCAGCAAGTCCCTGTCATGGCTAATGAGAACAAGGCTGTCTTGAACTGCAAGCTTTTGTTTCAATAGGCTAATGCCCTTATAATCCAAATTTGCGGTAGGTTCGTCGGCAAAGAGTAGCCTTCGATTCATGGATAGGGCGTTGGCGATTTTTAGCCTTGTTTTTTCGCCTCCGCTTAGTGCTTCCCTGTCTGTCTTTCCGGCCATGCTGAACTCATGGATGGTTTTTTCATTGGCTTCCACGCCTTCGGCCGTCATCCCTTCGACCCCAAACTGTCTGATATACGCAATTTCACAATACTGCCGACAAAGACCCTCGTCGGGAAGAAGCGCACCGCTTAATACATTCAACAGGGTGGTTTTGCCCGCCCCATTGGCTCCCACGATACCGATCCGATCGCCTTCATTGATATTCAACAAGGGCAGCTCAAAAATAAGCCGTTCCCCATAATACTTATTAATTTGAATCGCTTCTAATAAAACCAAAAAAATCTCTCCTCTGCATAGTGGTATCCCATACGGACGCTGTTAACGAAGCACGAAAACAGGAACCGAAGGGGGAATGCATCGGAAAGATTTTAAATATTTCTGAGTAAGAAATTCTCTTAATTAATAATAAAAACAGGTGCAAGGATAATGAAACCATGGGCACACTATGCCTATACTCAGTCTCTTAAGCCTTTACCAAGCCACCCCCCATCCTCATCTTTCAAAAAAGCCGGACATGGGGGCGATATAAACCCCACGGAAATTTTGAAAGACCCCAAAAATACAGATGAATGGCGTGACGACTTTGGAAAGATCAAGGTGACTGAATATTTATTAATAAGAAGTTTTAAAAGCTAATCCGATGCAAAAAGGCGCACGAATCCCGTCAACGGGAACATGCTCAATTTTTTGTGTCTGATTAGCGATTTCTCATCCTTATATACCTTGCCCTTTCTTTGTCATTGAAAGAGGATTCCTCTTTCATGCAGAATTATACAAAGCAACAAGCCTTTTGTCAATGCAAATTCAGCTTCTTTACAAAAATGCGCTGAGCTATTGCATAATTATAAATTTTAATGTATAATAATAAAAACGTAAGCAAGAGGATACGGAATATCACGAATGTGGCACGTTTGTGCGGATGGAGGTAAAAATGATTAAGGCATCTGTTATTGGTTCCACCGGTTATGCCGGTAGTGAGCTTATGCGTCTTCTGTATGCGCACCCAGAGGTAAAGGTCGTGGCGGCCACCTCTCAGAGTTATAAAGGAAAAGCATACGGTGAAGTGTTTGAAAATTTTCGTCACGAGGATTTGATCTGCCTAGAGGATACGGAAGACTTGCCTGATTGTGACGTGGTTTTTTTGGCTCTGCCTCATGGGATTGCCTCAAAAAGAGTGAACGAGGAACTGTTGTCCAAGGTAAAGGTCATTGATTTGGGAGCAGACTTCCGCCTCAAGGATCTAAAGACCTATGAAGACTGGTATGAGACGGAACATTTCGGGGCGGAGTTTTTAGAGGAAGCCGTGTATGGGCTTTGCGAATTGAGACGGGAAGAAATCAAAAAGGCAAGGCTGATTGCAAACCCAGGTTGCTATACCACTTGCAGTATCCTTTCTCTTTATCCCTTGGTTCAAGAAGGGGTCATTGAGGAAAGAGGCATCATCATTGATGCCAAGTCCGGCGTAAGCGGAGCCGGGCGTTCCGTGAACCTGGGCGTGCACTTTAATGAGGTTAATGAGTCCATTAAAGCCTATAAGCTGGCCTCTCACCGACATACGCCGGAAATTGAGCAGGAACTGAGCGTAAGCAGAAAGCTTCATGTCACCTTTACGCCCCACCTGGTTCCGATGAACAGAGGCATTCTGGCCACCTGTTACGCCAAGCTGAAAACAAACCTCAGCTACAATGCAGTCAAGGAAATCTACAATAAATATTATGAAAACGAGTACTTTATTCGCATGACGAAAAAGGGCGTATTCCCTGAAACCAAATGGGTAAAGGGGTCGAACTTTTTTGATCTGGGCTTTACGATTGATGAAAGAACTGGTACGATCATTGTCGTTGGTGCCATTGATAACCTGGTAAAAGGCGCTGCCGGTCAGGCGGTTCAGAATATGAACCTTCTTTTTGGCTTGGATGAAAAGACTGGGCTGGATATGATTCCGGCGTTTCCGGTATAACTAGATTAATGGAGGATAACATGAATAACGGAGGAATCACCTTCCCAAAAGGTTTTTTTGGGGGGGGAGAATATGTAGGCATAAAAAAGGCCAAAAAGGATTTGGCTTTAATCTATAGCCAAGTACCGGCTGTATTTAGCGGTTGCTTCACAACGAATATAGTAAAAGCGGCTCCAGTGCTTTGGGATCTGTCGGTTTATGAAAAAGGTGGCAAGGTTCGGGGCGTGGTTGTAAACAGTGGCAATGCCAATGCCTGTACTGGAGAGCTTGGGCGCAAGGATACAGAAGAAATGGCACGCTGCTATGCTGAGCAGCTCACAAAATGGGTTGATCAGAACAATAAGGGCGAAGCCGGTCAAAATGGTGCGGAAGAAGGCAGTCGGGAAGCCATCCAAAAAGAAGAAATTCTGATCTGCTCCACCGGCGTCATCGGTGTAAACCTTCCCATGGATAAAATCACCAAGGGTATAGCGGATACCGTCCAGACTTTGTCTGAGCAGGGAGGCGATCTGGCAGCGGAAGCGATTATGACCACCGATACCTTTATGAAGACGGTCACCGTAGAGCTGAACCTTTCTGGTAAGAGGGTACGGATCGGCGGTATGGCAAAGGGCTCGGGCATGATTCATCCCAATATGGCTACGATGCTTGCATTTGTTACCACTGACGCAAATATTTCCCGGGAAATATTAGATGTAGCTTTGAAGGAATGCGTGAAAAATACCTTTAATCAATGCTCTGTGGACGGCGACACCAGCACCAACGATACCATTCTGGTATTGGCCAACGGCCTGGCTGAAAACCCAATGATCACAGAAGAAAATGAAGACTATCAGCAGTTTAAAACCGCTCTTTATGAGGTTTGCAAAAAGCTTGCTGTCGATGTGGTCCGAGATGGCGAAGGGGCAACCAAGCTGATGGAAGTCACTGTAATGAATGCCCTGACGAAGCAGGATGCAAGACAAATTTCCCGTTCAGTGGTGTCCTCCAGTTTGTTTAAGGCTGCTCTTTTTGGAGAGGATGCGAACTGTGGACGTGTATTTTGCGCCATGGGCTATAGCGGCGGTAACTTTGATCCTGAGCTGGTCAACATGAATTTCAGAAGCAAGGGCGGTGTCATCAATCTCTTTGTAAAGGGCAGCCCTATCAAATTCGACGAAGCACTTGCAAAGAAAATTTTGTCTGAAAAAGAAATTTTCATTGATATTGATTTGGCACAAGGCACAGAAAAGGCCGTGGCCTGGGGCTGTGACTTAAGCTATGAGTACGTTAAAATTAACGGTGACTATCGTTCATAATTTCTATGCATAATTATGCAATGAATGGAGAGTAAAATGAGCCAATTCAAAATACAGGATATAATAGATAAGGCTGAAACCCTGGTGGAAGCTCTTCCTTATATTAAGGAGTTCAGCGGGATCACTGTGGTGATTAAGTACGGCGGCAGCGCCTTGATTGACGGAGAAATAAAGGAAAGCGTGATCAAAGATATTGCGCTGATGAAGTTTGTAGGTTTTAAACCCGTGGTGGTTCACGGGGGCGGGCCGGAAATCAACTCTATGCTGGGTAAGCTTAACATCGAAAGCAAATTTAAAAACGGCCTTCGGGTGACGGACAGTGACACCATGGAAGTTGTGGAGATGGTGCTTTCTGGTAAGCTGAACAAGGCCCTTGCTACTGATTTGAACCTCCAGGGGATTTCTGCCGTGGGTGTCAGCGGTAAAGATGCTGGTATGCTCAAGGTGAAGAAGCTTTGCCCCAATGGCGAGGATATCGGCTTGGTGGGAGAGATCGAAGCTGTCAACACAAATTTGCTGAGAACGCTGATCGAAAATGATTTTGTTCCGGTTATTTCGCCAGTGGGTATTGACAACGAGGGAAAAACCTATAATATTAATGCGGATTATGCGGCGGTTTCCATCGCCGGGGCCCTTCAAGCCGAAAAGCTTGTTTTTTTGACAGATGTTTCCGGTATCATGCGGGATGTAAATGACAAAAATTCGATGTATCCTCGCATTTCTGTGGAAGAAGTCAAGGCGCTGATCAAAGACGGCACCATATCCGGCGGCATGATCCCAAAGGTGGAATGCTGTATCGCTGGTGTGGAAAAGGGAGTACGCAGCGTACATATTTTGGACGGGCGGCTTCCTCATTGCCTCATCCTTGAAATCTTTACAAAAGACGGAATCGGAACGCTGGTCGAGAAATAAGGGGCTTTCCAAAAAGCCGAACACTGGGTTTGTATATTTCTTAGAAAATTAAGAAAATTAGGAATAAGAGGGAGGTTAAAAAATGAGCCAGGATTGTATAATGAATACTTATAAGCGCTTTCCTTTGGTCTTAACAGAGGGAAAGGGCGTTTATGTGTATGACGATAAGGGTAAAAAATACTTGGATTTCGTTGCCGGGATAGCCGTCAATTCCTTGGGCCACGCCCATGAAGGGCTGGTTTGCGCTATTGCTAAGCAAGCCGGAAGCTTGATCCATGTGTCGAATTTGTACTGGACAAAGCCACAACTGGACTTGGCTAAAAAACTGACAGATCATTCTTGCTTTGAGCGGGTATTTTTTTGCAACAGCGGAGCAGAGGGTATTGAATGCGCTTTAAAATTGACCAGAAAATACGCCGACATGAAGCAAAGCGGCAAGACGGACATTTTGACCATGAAAAATTCTTTTCATGGCCGCACCTACGGAGCCATCACCGCCACTGGACAGGAAAAGTACCAGGCTGGGCTAAAGCCTCTGCTGCCGGGAATTTCCCATGTGGAGTTTAACAACTTTGAGGCTTTGGAAAAAGCAGTCACGGATAAAACTGGCGCTATTTTCATTGAGCCCATCCAAGGCGAAGGCGGCATCAACGAAGCCGATAAGGCGTATTTGCAAAAGGTTCGGGCGCTGTGTACTGAGAAGGGGATTCTTTTGGTATTTGATGAGGTGCAATGCGGTGTAGGCCGGGCGGGAGCTTTGTTTGCCCATCAGCTTACCACTGTGGAGCCGGACATCTGCGTCATTGCCAAGGGTCTTGCTGGCGGCGTTCCCATTGGAGCTTGCTTGACCACGAACCGGATTGCCGAAGCCTTCAAGCCCGGCGACCACGCCTCCACCTTTGGCGGCAACCCCCTGGCCACAGCCGCCGCCAATGTCGTCATTGACGAGCTGCTAGGTGGACTTCAAGACAAGGTTTGCGCAACAGGAAAGCACCTCACTCAAAAGCTCCTGGCCCTACAAGCCAAATGCCCAATAATCAAGGAAGTTCGGGGCAAGGGCTTGATCCAAGGGATCGAACTGACCGAAGCAGCCGGAACTTACATTACCAAGGCCCTCGAAAACGGTCTACTCCTTGTAGCGTCCGGCGAAAAGGTCATTCGCTTTGTTCCTCCTTTGATTGTCTCAGAGGAAGAAATTGACATGGCGATGGAGATTTTAGAAAAGACGCTGCTGAGTTAAAAGGATTACTAAATAAAAAATAAAACAATTAACAGTTAAAGGCCAATTGCTTTTATGAGCCTTCAAGCTTGTCTACGAACTTATTCCTGAACCACTCCCCGCCTTACGTCCGGCTTTTTTGAAAGGAGGAGGAAGGGGGGGTCTTATCTTTTATCTTTACCGCCTTTAACTGTTATTATAAAATGGAGGATCTTTGTGAAGGGTTATTTGTTATTGGAAGACGGAACCACCTTGGTTGGTAGAGCCTTTGGTAGTACTGCTACGGCTCTTGGAGAAATTTTCTTTCATACGGAAATGGCCGGTTATGAGGAAAGTTTTAACGACCCCGCAAACGCGGGCCAGGTTATGGTCATGACCTATCCCTTGTTGGGGAATTATGGCTTTGCTAATGAAGACTTGCATACGGAGAAAGTGCCCGCGGCTGTTGTCGTCCGGGACTACGCGGAGGTTCCAAGCCACTACCGCTCAGTGAAAACTTTGTCCGATTTTTTAAAGGAGAGGGATATTTTCGGCTTGGCTTTTGTGGATACTCGTTTGTTGACCAGAAAAATTCGAGATAACGGCAGTCAAAAATGTCTGCTAACCATTCATGAGCCTTCCGATGCGGATAGGCTTATTTTAAAGTCTTTCGAACCCAAAGGTCAGCTCCAGGGCTCTACAAAAGAAACCCTCTGCTACGGTGCTGCCAAGAACGATAAGAACGATAAAAACAGTCAATCCACCAATCAGCCTTGCATTGCACTTTTGGACCTGGGCTCCTGTGGTGAGCTGGTTGAGCAGTTACAGAATGAAAAACTTTATCGCCTGCCTTACCAGACTACCGCCGAGGATATCATGGCCAAGTCGCCGGACTTGGTGCTTCTTTCCCATGGTGGCGCGAACCCAGAGTGCTGTAAGGCACTGGTTGAAACCGTTAAAACCCTTTTGGCAAATAATATCCCTGTCCGGGCTGTGGGCTTTGGCGCTTTGATTTTGGCTCTGGCGCTTGGGGCTGAGTATAAGAAAATGAATAACGGCCATAGGGGTAGTAATTATCCCGTCCTGGACAAAAAAACAAATAAAGTGTTGATTACCACCCAAAATCATGGCTATGACATCATTGGAGACTTAAAAGCGACCATCACTCACGAAAATATTAACGACGGAACCATTGAGGGCTTTGTGGTGGACAAAAATGGCGTAAATGCCGCTGCTGTGCTCTTTGCCTTAAAGACCGAACAAACAGGTGAAATGAATGTGCTGTTAAGCGGCTGGCTGGAGTCAATTCAAAATAAGGCTATTTCGGGAGGACATAAAAATGCCTAAATTTTCTGATATCAAAAAGGTCTTAGTAATCGGTTCAGGTCCGATCATTATCGGGCAGGCTGCTGAATTTGATTATGCCGGAACCCAAGCTTGCAAATCCTTAAGAGAAGAGGGGATACAAGTTGTATTGATTAACTCCAATCCGGCCACCATTATGACGGACGAGGATATGGCGGATATTGTTTATATCGAACCCCTGACCCTTGATGTGGTGGAATCCATCATCTCTCGGGAAAAACCAGACGGCCTCCTGGGCTCCTTGGGTGGACAAACTGGTCTGAATATGGCGGTGGAGCTGTACGAAAAAGGAATTTTAGACAAGTACAATGTCCGTCTTTTGGGCCCCTCGGCGGATGCTATCAAAAAGGCAGAGGACAGGGATTTGTTTAAGAAGCTGATGGAAGAAATTAACGAGCCTATTCCTAAATCTATCATCGTAGAAAATGTGGAGGACGGCATCAACTTTGGTGAGGAAAACGGCTATCCGGTAATCGTGCGTCCCGCCTATACCCTAGGCGGTACAGGTGGCGGCATTGCTAATAATAAGGAAGAACTGGAAACCATCCTGTATAAAGGCCTGAAAGCAAGCCGTATCAACCAGGCTCTGATTGAGCAAAGCGTGGCTGGTTGGAAGGAAATCGAATACGAAGTCATGCGGGACGAAAATGACACTTGTATCGTCATCTGTAATATGGAAAACATTGACCCCGTCGGCATTCACACCGGCGACAGTATCGTTGTGGCTCCAGCTCAAACCCTCCGTGCTGAGGAATGCGCCATGCTGAAAGCAGCGGCAATTAAAATCATCAAGGCTTTGAAGATTAACGGTGGCTGTAATGTTCAGTTTGCCCTGGATACAAAGTCCAAGGAATACGTCGTCATTGAGGTGAACCCAAGAGTCAGCCGTTCTTCGGCTTTGGCTAGTAAGGCTTCTGGTTATCCTATTGCAAAGATCGCCGCAAAGGTAGCTATCGGCCTTCATCTGCATGAGATCCAAAACTATGTCACCAAAATCACTAAAGCTTCTTTTGAGCCGACCCTGGACTATGTGGTTTTGAAAATCCCTCGCTTCCCCTTCGACAAGTTCCAGTATGCTGATCGCACCCTGGGCACTCAAATGAAGGCCACCGGTGAAGTCATGAGCATTGACAGACGCTTTGCTTCTGCCTTCTTGAAAGCGGTCATTTCTCTGGAAGGAAAGGGCACTGGACTTCGCAGGCCTGACCTCGAGCAGTTGACCTTGAAGGATTTGTATGGCAGACTGAACGTGTGCGGGGACGAGCGTATCTTTGTTGTGGCTGAAACCTTCCGCAAGGGCGGTACAGTGGAAAAGGTTGCAGAGTTGACCATGATAGACCCTTGGTTTCTAGAAAAAATCAAAAGCATACTGGATCTGGAAAGAGCGCTTGCCAGTGAAATGCTGTCCGTGAAGCTTTTGCTTCAGGCCGAGGAAATGGGCTTTACGGATCGTGAGATTCAAGTTCTTTCCGGCAAAAGCCTTGCTACCATCGACACCTTGCGTCGGGCACATGGTATCTTCCCCGTTTACAAGCGGGTAGACACCTGCGGTGCGGAGTTCGACTCCAAGACCCCTTATTATTATTCTACCTATGATAAAGAGGACGAAAACGTTATTTCCGGCAACGCCAAGGTCATTGTTATCGGCTCTGGGCCGATTCGGATCGGGCAAGGTATTGAGTTTGACTACTGTTCTGTTCATGCTGCCTGGGCCATCCAAAAGTGTGGCTATGAATCCATCATCATCAACAACAACCCCGAAACCGTCAGCACCGACTTTGATACGGCGGACAAGCTTTACTTTGAACCGCTGTTCATTGAGGATGTTTACAATGTAATTCGGAACGAAATGCCTTACGGCGTTATTGTACAGTTCGGCGGGCAAACCGCACTGAACCTGGCACCGCAACTGGTAAAGAGAGGCGTACAAATCCTGGGCACCAGCATGGAATCCAGCGACGTAGCCGAGGACAGAGAGCGTTTTGAAATCCTGCTTCGGGAGCTGAATATTCCTCAACCCAAGGGCTTTGCCATCCTTACACCAGAAGATGCCAAGATTGCTGCCCGGAAAGTCGGCTATCCTGTTCTGGTAAGACCCTCCTATGTTATCGGCGGGCGGGCCATGCAGGTGGTACACAACGAAAGCGAACTGATGCTCTATGTACGTGAAGCCCTTTCCGAAGGCACTGAGCACCCCATCCTGATTGACCACTACATTGACGGCAAGGAAGTAGAAGTTGATGCCATATCCGACGGCGTGGACATCTTGATTCCAGGTATCATTGAGCATATTGAGCACGCTGGGGTACACTCTGGGGACAGCATTACCGTCTACCCACCTCAAACTTTATCACAAGGCGTGATGGACAAGCTGACCGACTACACCCAGAAAATCGCCAGAGCCTTACAAGTGAAGGGGCTCATGAACATTCAGTTTGTTTTGGACGGCGAGAATGTATACGTTATCGAGGTAAACCCAAGAGCCTCCAGAACCGTGCCCATCCTGAGCAAGGTAACAGGCATACCTATGGTTGATGTGGCTGTGAAGATCATTCTGGGCGGACGCTTGGCCGCACAAGGCTACGGAACGGGACTTGCGCCCAGCAAGAATCTGGTGGCAGTCAAGGCACCTGTATTCTCCTTTGCAAAGCTCTACGATGTTGACCCAGCCATGACGCCAGAAATGAAGTCCACAGGCGAGGTACTCGGCATTGGCAAGACCTATGAGGCAGCGTTATACAAGGCCTTTAAGGCCACAGGCAGCAGCTTCCCCACCGAAGGGAAGGTACTACTTTCCGTGAACGAATACGCTTTGAACGATGTATTACCTATAGCCAAGGAGCTTGACAGTCTTGGTTACGAGCTAGCAGCCACGGACATGACGGCAGATTTCCTACAATCGAAGGGACTTTCCGTTGAGAAGATCAGCAAGGAAAACCCGGCAGCCATTTTGAAGATGATACACGATCAGGCCTTCGTCATGGTCATCAACGTACCCACCCTTGGCCGCTCACCAGAGCGCATTGGATTCAAGATCCGCAATGCGGCCATCCAATATAAGCTCCCCTTATTCACCTGTCTGGACACGGCCAAAGCATTCTTACTGGTCATCAGAGAAGTCATAAAGCAAGGCAGAGAAATCGAATACCTACCCATCCGCGAGTGGAATCAGAAGTAAGAGATAAGAGGTAAGACCGTGGGGGAAGGGAGGGAAAAACTTGTTGGTTCACTCCACCACCCCCATCCTTCCCTTTTCAAAAAGCCGGACATGGTGGTTTGGTAATTGTCTTCCACAGGATTTGAAGATATCTTCAGAATTCCTCTGGAACTTTATACCAATCCCATGTCCGGCTTTTTTGAAAGATGAGGATGGGGGTGGGGGGACAAGGAGTTGGCCAAGCAAGTTTTCCTCCTCCCCCCACGGTTTTAAATACATAATTTTTATTCACACCTTATGAAATCAAGCATAGTATAAATCTATATTTGAATTTTCTTGGAGGTGTGAAGTTTATGGGAGAATATCATATTCAAGGTGGTGTACCCTTAAGTGGTGCCATTAAAATCTCAGGAGCAAAAAATTCAATACTTCCAATTCTTGCGGCTGTTATTTTGAATAGCGGTAAGAGTATAATATACGACGTTCCCGAAATTTCCGATACATTCATTTCTATAGAAATACTAAAGGCCATTGGGTGTGCGGTTAGTTTTTCGGAGGGGATTTTAGAGGTGGACTCGAAAGAGGCTTATAATACCGATATTCCCTTGGAACTTGTTTCCGGTATGCGCTCGTCTATCAATTTTATGGGGAGTATGCTGAGTCGGTTTAGCCGGGTAAAATTAAGTTATCCGGGTGGGTGTGATCTAGGCTCAAGACCCATCGACCTTCACATTAAATCCTTACGGAAACTGGGAGCGACGATCAATGAAGAAGGCGGATTTTTGATCTGTGAGGCCAAGGATCTACGGGGAACACGGATCAGTCTTGATATCCCAAGCGTTGGAGCCACCGAGAATATCATGATGGCGGCCGTTTTTGCCAAGGGCGAAACCAGAATCCTGAACGCCGCAAGAGAGCCGGAAGTTGTTGACTTACAGCAATTTTTGGTTAAGATGGGCGCAAAGGTCAAGGGAGCCGGAACGGATACCGTTATCATTGAAGGGGTCAACAGCCTTCATGAGGCAAACCACAGGATTATTCCGGACAGAATCGTAGCCGGAACCTTCCTGACGGCCGCCGCCATGACCGGGGGCGAAATTCTTTGCAAAAATGTGATAAACGAACACCTCTATCCCATTACCTCAAAGTTGGTTGAAGCTGGTTGTTCCATCATGGAAGGGGAGCACAGCTTGTATTTGCGGGCACCCAAGCATTTGCGGGCCATTCGCAGGATCACCACAAGCTATCATCCGGGCTTCCCTACCGATATGCAGCCCCAGCTCACCGCCCTGTTGTCGGTCAGCAAGGGGATCAGCGTCATCAATGAAACCGTATTCGATGCAAGGAACCGACATATACCGGAGTTGCACAAAATGGGCGCAGATATTTATCTGTCCACCGATATGACTACCTTCTTTATTAAAGGCGTTTCCAAATTAAGAGGCGCTAGGGTAGCTTCCAGTGACTTACGGGGCGGTGCCGCATTAATCCTTGCCGGTCTTGCCGCAGAAGGCGAAACCATTGTAACCGAAGCAAAGCACATTCGGAGAGGATATGAGAAGATCGAAGATCGTCTGATTGAACTCGGTGCAAGAATCAAGTATGTTGAATAGACTTCAATATGTTGAATAGACTTAATTGAATGTATTGATTGTAATCAATACAAGGCTCTATATGGAGCCTTACATAGAACAGGAATCAAATGTAAAACAAAGTTAGTAGGCAAACAAAGTAATGCAAGGTAATGCAAAGTTAATAAGATTAATGCAAGTAAAGCAACGAAACTCCGACTCTTAACGATTTACCAAGCCGTCATCATTCAAGTTGGATAAGCCCTATCACGGTTCTTTACTATCACACTTCTCCTTACAATTCTCTTAACAATTCTCTTAACAATTCTCTTAACAATTCTTTTATAATTTCTCTTTGAAATCCATAATCCCCTATGGACATATTTGGCAGGGTGCAAATATGGTTTAATCCTTGCGTTATTGGTTGCAAGCTGTGGGACAAACCCTAAACCATTAGCTGGAAAGCGTACTCAAACCCTAACACCATTTGGAGAGCAAAATAAAACAGGTGATTGATTACAGCTTGCTTGCTGTGTCAATCACCTGTTTTATTGGCTAAAATTTGTAGCAAATTATCAATAATATTTATAACAGCTTAAATTGTTTAATTTAAGCTTAGATGATATTGTATGTGTGTTTAATCACAAAAGCACATATCAAGAAGAAAATCTGTTTGAAGTAATTGAGGGTATGGTAAAGCAATTGAATTATGAAGAACAGGAAAGACTCATAACCATCATTAAAGCTGCTTTTTCTGTTTGGAATAGGGGTGATTAAGGAATCTTGATTTTTGTGTATACCTACATGTTTTTAATTAATAAATCGCTTGTTTATGTTTTAAAAAGCTATGTGCAGTGGTTTATTAATTTTAACCAATATAAAATAAAGAATGTGAAATTATGATGAAAAGCTGATCGTGAGTTCCAGTTGAAAAATCAATCAATATTCAAAAAAGGCAACAGATTTATTTGTATGATAGATCTATTGCCTTTTTTTATTCGCAAAACATTAACAGAAAGAAATAGGCATTTTTATTGAATTGCTAATGGATATGCGCTATACTGCTACCTATAGCCAAAGGGGCTAGCTAATTGCCTTATAAAAAGTTTGTCCATAAGGGCAGAAAATGAAAAACATCCATTTTTTGCTGTGGCTTTTGCAAAGTTGATGTGACTGAGTATAGTTGTGAGAAAGGCGGTGTGGCTATGCCTGAATTTAATGTGGCGGGGCTTTGCATACCCGAAAAGCACTACGTGGTTGATATCAGCGAAAAACTCATGCAGATAAAAGAACTGATTGATAAAGGGCAGTACTTTACCATCAATCGGGCAAGACAATTTGGAAAAACCACTACACTCAACTTGCTTGATCAGCGCTTGGCGGATGGCTATATCATGGTTTTGATCAGTTTCGAGGGGCTTGGGGCGGAGCGATTTGCTTCCTCGGAAATTTTTTGCTCTACCTTCATTGAAATCGTGGGCCACGCTTTGGAATTTACATCCGTTTCGGAAGCCTTTCTCCAAGCGTGGAAGCGTCAGGATGTTTGCGACTTCATGCAGCTTAGCAGGCACATTACAAAGGTTTGTAAAAACCACAAAATGGTATTAATGATTGACGAGGTGGACAAGATCTCGAACAATTCGGTGTTTTTACATTTTCTTGGGATGTTGCGTGATAAGTACCTTTCACGTCAAAGAGGCAAGGACTTTACCTTTCACTCTGTTATTTTGGCTTCTGTTAGTGACATAAAAAACATCAAGTTGCGCATAACACAAAGGGCTGACCATCAATCACAAGCACAAGAAGGTGAAGTCATTTTAAATTCACCTTGGAACATCGCAGCAAGGTTTGATGTTGATTTGTCGTTTAAGCCTGAGGAGATTGCTACCATGCTGACTGCTTACGAGGCTGACCATCAGACCGGAATGAATATACAGTCTGTATCCGAAGCAATTTATGCTCATACGAACGGATATCCATTCCTTGTATCCAGAATTTGCAAGTGCATGGACGAGGAGCTACAGGCGAATTGGTCTGTTTCTTCTGTGCAAGCAGCAGTTAAAAGGGTACTGGGAGAACAAAACACCTTGTTTGACGACCTTTTCAAAAATCTGGAGAACAATGAGCAACTTAGAAAGCTGATCTATCGAATTTGTTTTAAGGGTGAGCACATTGCTTTTTCATATGATGTGCATGAAATAAGTACCGGATTTATGTATGGGATTCTGAAGCCTAGATGTGAAAGCAATGATATTGCAATATCCAATCAACTGTTTGAAATATGCATTTATGATTACTTTGTCCTAAAGGACATTTTAAGTGATTCCGTAAAGGTGACTGGCGTATTCAAAGACGATGTTGTTTCAAACGGAAAATTCAATATGCAGCTCTGTCTTGAAGAAGGGAACAGACTACGGAAGGCAGATTGGGTAGAGCATATGGGTAAGCGTATATTTGATGTGATTGTGTAACGGATTGAAGTTAAATAATCATTGGAGGTTGAAGCGATGGATGAAAACAGTAAGGACAGTAATTTCGAGAAAATGAACACAGATGCCAACACAAACACAAGCGCAGGTAAAGACTCAGGCGTGAACTCAGACACAGACATGAACAGAGACACTAACATGAATAGAGACACAGGCATAAACAGGGACACCAACATGAACACGACTGCTGGTATGGATATGATCAAGAACAAAGAAAAGCCAAAAGGTCCCAATGGCCCTGGTCCCTACAGACCGTATCAGCGATATCCCGGCGCTCCGGCTAAAAAATCGCATACTGGCCTATTTATCTTTTTGGGCATCGTTGGCATTTTTATCGTGTTTATCTTTTTGGTTGGCCGAGATAAGGGTTCTGTATACAGCGTATACACCCGTGAGGGAAGCGGCGAGAACATTGTGGATCTCGTAACCATTAACGGAGAAATCGTTCAGGCGGCTGGTGGGTTTATGGATGAGCCTTCCTATGACCACAAATTTACTAAATATATTTTGGACAGCCTCATTGAGGATGCGGAAAGCTCAGCGCTGTTGATTTATGTAAATACGCCTGGTGGTGGGATTTATGAGACGGATGAGCTTTATGAGCGCATTCTCCAATATCAAGATACAGGCAGGTCGGTTTTTGTTTATATGGGGCCCATGGCGGCCTCTGGTGGATATTATTTATCCGCTCCCGCCGACAAGATTTATGCAAATAGGAACACATGGACAGGCTCTATAGGCGTTACTATGGGGACGCTGATCGACTTTACCGACCTTATGGCCAAATACGGAATCAAAACAAAAACTCTGACGGCGGGAAGGAACAAGGCCATGGGTTCCATGTTTGACCCACTGACAGAGGAGCAGCTCGCCATATTACAGGGGATGTTAGACGAGGCCTATGCACAATTTGTGGAGGTCGTTGCCACGGGGCGGGATTTGCCGCTTGAAAAGGTGACTGAGCTTGCGGACGGGCGGATTTACACAGCCAAGCAGGCCATGGAAAACGGCCTTATTGATGAGATTGCCACCTTCGACGAAGTTACGGAAGAAATAGCCAGTGTACTATACAACGATGCCAAAATCCGAGAGCACGTCAACAACCGCAAAAGGAATTTCCTGAGCCAACTACTCTCCCTAACCTACGCCAGACGAAACCAAACAGAAGCCGGAACCTTACTGGAATTTGCCGACAAGATGGCTTCCCGAATTGGGTATTATAGCAGTTTTCCAATCCAAAAATAAAAGAGAGTCTAAAACCTTGGGGGAAGGAGGAAGTTTGAAAACATCCCTTGCTGAAGATTTGCACGAGCCATAAGGAAAAGTGCAT